>NZ_JBEYUV010000020.1:0-99120 GCF_040643685.1 Nocardioides sp. NPDC047086 | reverse complement strand
AGACGGGGCCACCGACCTCGACAACGCCGCCCTGCTCTGCTCCCATCACCACCACCGCGCCCACGACACCACCTACCTCCACGAACGCCTGCCCAACGGCGACATCCGCTTCACCAGGCGCACGTGAGCCGGCCCTTCGACTGGATACACGGCCGAGCGCGCGATCGGCCGGGCTACTACCGACCCGATGGTCAGGGTCGGCCGGCGGCATCCGAGTCCTGCAGGGAGTGGATCATGCCCTGCAGGATGCGGAACGCGTCCGTCTGATCGGCTGGAGTCATCCCAGCGAGCATCCTGACCTCGACGGACCGTACCGCCACGGTCGCCTTCTCGAGCCTCTGTCGGCCACGAGGGGCGAGTCACGCCGGCAGGGCCTTTCCGACGGGCGCCTCCGCGGGCCTGGTGACGTCGCCGTCTCGCTCCAGAGACCGGAGGAGCACGTTCATCGTCTGCCGCGTCACGAAGGCACCACGCGCGAGCTCGAAGTTCGACAGGCCGGGTCGCTGGGCCAGCAGCTCCAGGCAGGCGTAGTGCGTGACGCTCATCCCGAGCGGCCGCAGCACCTCCTCCATGGCGACGCGCAGCGCGCTCGACGCCTCCTTCAGCAGATAGCCGAGGGACTTGCTCCCGGGCACCGATCTCGGGTCTGTCGCCCAGCCCGGCATCGGTGCCGCGATCTGGCTCCACGCCACCGCGGTGCAGGCCATCCACGATGCCCTCGTCGCCGACGGCCACACCATCGTGTCCGCCCCGATCGACGGCCCCTTCGGCCGGACCTTCACCTTCGCCGACCCCGACGGCTATCAGATCACCCTCCACGACCGCTCCTGACGGCCGGCGCGCGGCGTCAACCGCCGACGCATTCGTCGCTGTCACCGCCGGAGTAGCAGGGCGGGGCCGCCGTAACCGTCCTGGTCGCGTTCGGGCGCCGGCAGGTCGATGGACCCGGGGATGTAGCCGAGCAGCAAGATCGCGGCTCCGCCGAGGGCCAGCAGCACGTGCCACACGGTTCCGATTGGCGATCGCGACCAGGGCGACGACCGACGCCACGACCGTCGCGATCGGGAGCCAGGGCCGACGCGAGATAACCCCAGCGGGTGAGGATCGGGCGCGCGGAAGCGAGCATGCGACCAGTCTCGCGGCCCCGGAGCTCGGCGTGATGCGCCTGCGTACTCAACTCCTTGACCTTCAGGCGGCTCGAACGCCGAGACTCTCGGGCATGACAACAACGCCTGCTGCCGACCCGACCATGGATGCCATCACCACCGCTGCGACCCTCGGCCGACAAGGAGACCTCGCCCGAGCGCGGGGGGAGCTGCTCGCGATCTGGGACGGTATCGGGGTGCTGGGTGACCCGCTCCACCGGTGCGTGCTCGCCCACCATCTCGCCGATCTCTACACCGACCCGGCGGTGGCGCTGATCTGGGACGTACGCGCGCTCGACGCCGCCGAGGCGCTCAGCGACCGACGGGCGCAGGAGCACGACGCGAGCCTCCAGGTCGCCGGATTCTATCCGAGTTTGCACGTCAACATCGCCGACAACCTCCGTCGGCTGGGTGCCTTCACTGCGGCCGCCGAGCACATCGGCAAGGCCGAGGAACGGGCAACGGCTCTACCGGGAGGACCGTACGGCGACATGATCCACACGGCGATCCAGGGTGTCGGCGAAGCGATCACGGCCCTTGACACCGCACCCCGGCCGAGCTCACCGACCGTCAGCGCAACCGCCTAGATGTTGGGCTAGGGGCCAGGCTGAAGGTCGGACGGCGAGCACCTCGGCCCGCCAGCTGGCCCCGGCCTTCACCCTCGCCGATCGGCCTTCGCGATGGTCGAGAGGATCGCGTCGGCAGCCGCCTGGGGCGCCTTGGTGGGGATCCAGTGGCTCACGCCGGTGAGCTCGACGAACTCGTACGGGCCGGTGACGGAGTTCTCGTTGCCCTCCAGCGCGGTGCGCCCGATCGCGACGTCACGGTCGCTCCAGAGCATGGTGGTCGGGACCGAGACCCGGCCGACGCGCGGAGCCAGGAAGAGCGCGCGGTACCAACCGAGGCCACCGGGCAGCGCGCCGTGGTCGATGATCTCCTCCCGGAAACGCTCGACGTCCTCGTCGTTCCAGCCGCTCCCCCGCATCATCCGCTCCATCCGGCCGTCGCGCCCGGAGACGAGCTCAGGAAGGAACGGAACGTTGAAGAGCGCCATGTAGGCCGACTTGCGCCGCTGCGGACCCTTCATCGACCGCGCGAACGGGACCGGGTGCGGGACCGACATCGCGGTCCAGCTCCGGACCAGGTCGGGGCGCTTGGCCGCCACTCCCCAACCGACCGCACTCCCCCAGTCATGACCGGCCAGGTGCACCGGTCGGCCGATCTCGTCGATGAGCGCCACCACGTCCTCGACGAGCTCGCCGGCGCCGTAGCCGAGGCGCGTACGCGGCCGGGCACCCGGCGAGTAGCCGCGCTGGTCCGGGGCGATGGTGCGGAAGCCTGCCTCGTGCAGGATCGGCGACACCTCCCGCCAGCAGGTCGCCCGCTCGGGGAAACCGTGCAGGAGCACGACGGGCTCGCCGTCGGCCGGGCCTGCGTCGATCACGTCGAAGGTGAGTCCGTCACGTACGTAGCTCGAGATCGTCACGCATGCATCCTGTCAGGTCCGTTCCGCCTCGGTGGCGGGGTTGGGGTGTGCGGTAGCGGCGCTGGCGACCAGGGTGTGCGATAGTGCGCGACGGTAAGGCGGGCCGGGACAAGGGCATGCAAAAGGCGCCGGCTCGGTGATCCGAGCCGGCGCCTTTCGTAGTGCCGCGACCTAGCCCTCGGCGATCGCGTCCAGGCGCTTGACGGTGGCCTCGAACTCGGCGATGAGGTCGGCCATGACCGCAGCCACGGGACGTACCTCGTTCATCCGGCCGACGATCTGCCCGACCGGCATCGCGACGACGTCGGGGTCCCCGGCGGCGTTGATGCGGTTGTGGGCGTCGGAGACGAGGAGGTTCTGCAGCGGCATCGGCAGCGGCGCCGGCGAGCCCTCGGCCTCCCAGGCGTCGGTCCACTTCGACTTCAGCAGCCGGGCCGGCTTACCGGTGTAGATCCGCATCCGGCGGGTGTCGGCGGAGGTGGCGCGGGTGAAGGCACTCTCCCAGCCGGCGTGGGTGTTGAGGTTGCGATACTCGCTCGTGCCGAGCCAGATGGATCCTGTCCAGACGCCCTGCGCACCGAGCGCCAGCGACGCGGCGATCTGCCGACCCGACCCGATCCCGCCGGCCCCCAGCACCGGCACGTCGGGCCCGACCGCGTCGACGATGTCGGGCTGGAGCACCATCGAGGCGATCTCGCCGGTGTGCCCACCGGCCTCGTAGCCCTGGGCGACGATGATGTCGACACCGTTGGAGACGTGGGAGACCGCGTGCTTCGGGGCACCCGCGAGAGCAGCCACCTTGACGCCGTGCTCGTGCGCCTTCTCGATCACGTCGTTGGGCGGGGTGCCGAGCGCGTTGGCGATCAGCACCGGCCGGTGCTGCAGCGCCACGTCGACGTGCGAGCGCGCGGTCGAGTGCAGCCAGCCGAGCACGCCCTCGCGCCCCTCCCCCTCCGGCAGCGGCGGCACCCCCAGCGAGAGCAGCGTCTTGTCGACCCACTCGGTGTGCTCGGCCGGGATGTAGGCGGCCAGGTCGGTCGAGGTGCCCTCGGTCGGCACCTTCATCGGCATCACCACGTCGACGCCGTAGGGCTTGCTGTCGGTGTTCTCGTCCATCCAGGTCAGGGTGCGGTCGAGCTCGTCGGCGTCGTTGAAGCGTACGCAGCCCAGCACGCCCAGCCCGCCGGCCTTGGAGACCTCCGCGGCCACGTGCTCCGAGGGGGTGAAGGCGAAGATCGGGTAGTCGATCCCGAATGCCTCGCACAGTGCCGTACGGATCATGCCTTCGCTCCTTCGGAGTCCTGCTCGGTCGCTCGGGTGGCCAGGGCGATCTCCTTGGCCTTGGGGTACTGGGCCTTGCCGGTGGCGTTGCGCGGCACCTCGTCCACGATGGTCAGCGCTCGCGGCAGCTTGTAGCCGGACAGGTGAGCCCGCAGGAACGTACGCAGCCCCTCGAGCTCGATGGTCGCACCCGGTCGCGGCTGGACGACTGCGGCGACGGCCTGGCCGTAGCGCTCGTCCGGGATCCCGACGACGAGGGTGTCGTAGACGTCGGGGTGTGCCTTGATGGCGGCCTCCACCTCCTCGGGGTAGACCTTCTCGCCGCCGGTGTTGATGCAGTTGGAGCCTCGCCCGAGGAGGGTGAGGCGGTTGTCGGTCTCGACCCGCGCGTAGTCGCCCGGGATCGCGTAGCGCTCGCCGTCGATCTCGACGAAGGTCTTCGCCGACTTCTCGGGATCCCGGTAGTAGCCGACCGGCACGTGGCCCTTGCGGGCTGTGCGGCCGATCTTGCCGACGTCGGTGGCGAGGTCGAGGGGGTGGCCGTCGTCGCCGATCACGGCGGTGTGGGCGCCGGCGGTGACCACGGGCCCGTCGGTCGAGAGCGCGGAGGCGTCCTGCAGGCCGGTGCCCTGGAAGCCGGTCTCGGTCGAACCCACCGAGTCGGTGAAGACCGCGTTCGGGAACGCCTTCATCCAGCGTTCCTTGACCGACTTGGAGAAGATCGCGGCGCTGGAGGCGATCGCGAACAGCGACTGGCCGTCGAAGCCTCCGGCCTCGTAGGCGTCGATGAGCGGCACCGCCATCGCGTCGCCGGTCATGAACATCATCTGGACCTTCTCGCGGTCGACGATCTCCCAGGTGCGTACCGGGTCGAACTTGGGCTCCAGGATCGTCACCTGGCCGGCGAAGAGGTGCATGAGCAGGCTCGCCTGGGCACCGCCGTGCATCAGCGGGCTGAGCGGCAGGGTGATGAGCCCGTCGCCGGCGGCCTGCTTGGACTGGTCGTACTCCTCCAGCGGCACTCCGGTCATGAAGTCGATGCCGCCGCCGAGCACGCGCCAGAAGTCCTCGTGGCGCCACATCACGCCCTTCGGGAAGCCGGTGGTGCCACCGGTGTAGATGACGTGGATGTCGTCGGCGCTGCGCTCGCCGAAGTCGCGGGCGTCGGACTGCCCGGACAAGGCCTCCTCGAGGGTGACACCGCCGAACGGGCTGAGGTCGGAGTCGTCGTGGGGCTCGAGCGAGTTGGGCACGGCAACGAACGTCGTCAGCCCCTCCAGCTTCGGGGAGACCTCTGCGACCAGCGGCGCGTAGACGCGGTCGTGGACCAGGGCCTTGAGGTCGGCGTTGCCGAAGAGGTACTCCAGCTCGCCGGCGACGTAGCGATAGTTCACGTTGATCGCCACTGCACGGATCTTGAGGATCGCGAGCAGGGCGATGACGTGCTCGACGGAGTTCTTGGAGTAGAGCCCGACGTGATCGCCTTTCCCGATCCCCTGGCCGGCCAGGTAGTGGGCCAGCTTGTTGGACTCACGCTCGAGCTCCGCGTAAGTCACGGTGCGGTCGCCGACTTGGACCGACACCTTCGCAGGCGCGGCGTCGACGGCGTGTTCGAAGAGGTCAGCAAGGTTCAGCGCCATGACTGCGAGACTAGAACACGTTTCAGTTTTCCGCTAGGGTCTGGTGTTATGCCGATCACAGAAACTTCTGCTCAGCCGGCCGCGATCGTCGAGCAGGACGGCCACAAGCTCATCGTCACGATGAACCGTCCCGAGCGCCGCAACGCCCTCTCCTCCGAGATGCTGCGGATCATGGAGGACGCCTGGGACCGGGTGAACTCCGACCCCGAGATCCGGGTCTGCATCCTGACCGGTGCCGGCGGCTACTTCTGCGCCGGGATGGACCTGAAGAAGGCCGACGAGAAGCCGCCCTCGGAGTCGTTCCAGGAGGGGTTCGACCCGACGGTGATCAAGGGCCTGCTGAAGGGCTTCCGGCTCACCAAGCCGCTGATCGCGGCCGTCGAGGGCCCCGCCATCGCCGGCGGCACCGAGATCCTGCAGGGCACCGACATCCGCGTGGCCGGCGAGTCGGCGAAGTTCGGCGTCGCCGAGGCCCGCTGGTCGCTCTACCCGATGGGCGGCTCCGCGGTCCGACTCCCCCGCCAGATCCCCTACACCGTCGCCGCCGAGCTGCTGCTGACCGGACGTACGCTACTCGCCCCCGAGGCCAAGGAGCTCGGCCTCATCGGCCACGTCGTGCCTGACGGCACCGCGCTCGCGAAGGCCCACGAGCTCGCCGACATGATCACCGCCAACGGGCCGCTCGCGGTGCAGGCGATCCTGCGTACGATGCGCGAGTCCGAGGGCAAGCACGAGGAGGAGGCCTGGGCCGACGACGCCAAGGTCGGCGCCGCCGTCTTCGCCTCCGAGGACGCCAAGGAGGGCCCCAAGGCGTTCCTGGAGAAGCGCAAGCCCGAGTTCAAGGGCCGCTGAGACCTCAGGCCCGATCCCTCACCTACGCAGCCCCGGGAGCATCCGGGGAAGCAGCCCACGGCGCAGCACCAGCAGTAGATGGACGCCGAGCGCGACGAAGAACGCGACATGGGCTGCCACGTGCAGCGCGACCAGGTCGTCGGAGACCGCCACCAGCGCCAGACCGGTGAGCGGGACGACGAACATGAGCGCGAGCAGCACCCGCTCGGTGACATGGGCCAGCCGGCGGTCGGTCGCGGTGAGCCGCGGGTCCCACGGCGGCAGCGAGGCGATGAGGCGCCAAGCCACCCGCAGGCCGCCCAGCAGCAGGATCCCCAGACCGAGCAGGATGTGCAGCTCGGGCAGGGCGATGCCGTCGACACCGATCCGGCCGTCCCACAGGTCCGTCCAGGCAGCAGCGAGCGTGCCGTCCTCACCCGTGCGCGCCTCGCACGCCTCCTCGAGGCGATCCAGGCGTTCCTCCTCCACGTCGGAGGTGTCACCACCGCTGCGGTCCTCCCCCGGCGGATCGCACTCGGCCTCGGTCGACATCGCGTAGCCGACCACGAACTGCAGCACGAACGCGGCGACGCTCAGCCAGTGCAGGGTCTTGGCGACGACCCCGTAGCCCGTTGTCGTCGCGTCTGCCATCAAGAGGGAGCGTAGCGTGCCCGCAGGGCCTTCTTGTCCGGCTTCCCCAGGGCTGTCATCGGGATCGCGTCGATCTCGATGACCGTCTTGGGCGCCTGGACGGAGCCCTTCCGCTCCTTGACCAGGGCCTGGATCTCGGCGACGACGGCATCGTCGAGGGTCTCGCCGGGACGTACGACCACGACGGCCGTCACGGCCTCGCCGAACTTCTCGTGCGGGGTGCCGATGACGGCGACCTGGGCGACGGCCGGGTGGGTCGCGATGACGTCCTCGACCTCGCGCGGGAAGACGTTGAAGCCGCCGGTGACGATCATGTCCTTGGTGCGGTCGACGATGTACCAGAAGCCGTCCTCGTCCTGCCGGGCGACGTCGCCGGTGTGCATCCAACCGTCCCGGAACGTCTCCGCGGTCACCTCGGGCAGCTGCCAGTAGCCACCGGAGAGCAGCGGGCCGGCGACGCAGATCTCGCCGGGCTCGCCCGGGGCCACGGGGGTGCTGTCAGCCCCGATCAGGGCGGTGCGCACCAGCGCCGAGGGGCGGCCGCAGGAGGTGAGTCGATGGGTCGCGGGGGTGCCGTCGGCGTTCACGTGGTCGCCCTTGGCGAAGTAGGTGATCGCCATCGGCGCCTCGGACTGGCCGTAGTACTGGGCGAAGATCGGCCCGAAGCGCTCGATCGCCTCGGCCAGGCGCACCGGGTTGATCGCGGAGGCGCCGTAGTAGACGGTCTCGAGCGAGGACAGGTCGCGGGTGCGGGAGTCGGGGTGGTCCAGCAGCGCGTACAGCATCGTCGGGACCACCATGAGCGAGGAGATCCGCTCGCGCTCGATGGTCTCCAGGACCTCCGCCGGGTCGAACTTCGGCAGCACGAAGAGGGTGCCGCCCTTGATCACGACGGGCACGAAGAAGGCGGCGCCGGCGTGCGAGAGCGGCGTGCACATCAGGAAGCGGGGCGACTCGGGCCACTCCCACTCCGAGAGCTGTACCTGGGTCATCGTCGCGAACGACCCGGCCAGCCCGATCACACCCTTGGGCTTCCCGGTCGTCCCGCCGGTGTAGGTGATCGAGGTGACGTGGTCCGGCGGCAGCAACTTCGCGCGCAGCGGCTCGACGTCGTACGTCGCCGCCGCGGCGACCAGGTCGACCCCGACCTCGGCCAGCTGCGGCGGCACCGGCCCGATGGTGAGCACCTGCTTGAGCCCGGGGCACAGCTCGAGCAGCTCGACGGCCCGGTCGGCGAAGTAGGGGTCGATGACGATCCCGGTGATCCCGGCGTCGTTGATCACGTACGCCTGGTCCTCCGCACTCCCCAGCGGGTGCAGCGAGGTGCGCTGGAACCCCTGGGTCTGGCCGGCGCCGAGGATGAACAGCACCTCGGGCCGGTTGAGCGCGAGCAGCGCGGTCGCCGAGCCGGTGCCGGCACCGAGCGCCTCGAAGGCCTGGACGTACTGACTGATCCGCGCCGACACCTCCGCCCCGGTCAGACTCACCTGACCGAGATGAATGATCGGACGGTTCTTGTGGCGCTCCAGCGCCGAGACCATCAGATGACCGTTGTGGGGACCGATGCGGCTGGTATCCATGTCCGCACCCTACCGTCAAACTAGAACGTGTTCTAGCCCCCGACCGAGCGGCACGGCCTCAGGCGTCGCCGACGTGCTCCCGGTCGGCATCCGCCATCGCCTCGCGCGCCCATCGGGGCAGGATGAAGATGCCCTCGGCCTCCACGCACACCGCCGGCTCGGAGTCGTCGGCCGGCCGGGTCAGGAGCCGGCCGCGTACGATCGCCTTCACGCCCTCGGTCGACGCGATCCGCGCCTCGCCGCGCAGCGGGCCCAGCGGAGTCCCCTGCTTGTAGACGATGGTCAGGGTGCCCGTCATCCCGGGCCGGCCGCCGGCCGAGGCGGCCTCGCCGAGCAGCTGGTCCAGGATGAGCGCGGAGACACCACCGTGGACCAGCCCCGGCGGGCCCTCGTAGGCCGGCCCGAGCTCGAAGTCGGCCCACACGTCCTCGCCGTCGCGCTGGACCGCCAGCGGCGGGGCGAACGCGTTCCCCTTCCCGACCACCGGGTTGCCGTAGTTGCGGAAGCCGCCGTCGGGGCCGAACCGGACCCCGTGCGGGCCGGGCAGCGCCTCGGCGAGCAGGTCGGCGGTCAGTGCCTCGACCCGGCTGCGTACGTCATCGAGGACGGCGTCCGGGACCTGGGTGCGCACGACGGCGTCGACCAGGCTGCGCACCGAGTCGGTCAGCGGGACCAGGGCGGCCTCGCGCTCCTTGATCTCGGCCTCGGTCATGTCGTCGTGGACGTATCCCGCAGGAGCCTTCGGGTGGTGGGCACGTCCGTAGTGCATCGACATCTCGGTCCTCGCGTTCACGATGGGGGCAGGAGGGGGTGAGCCTCACGGTAGACGTGGTCGGCGTCGAGGTGGCAGTGGGTCCCCGGGTAGATGGTCGACATGCACAGGTTGCAGTGGGTGCATCTCGACACCGTCGAGGGGTCGGACCGGAGGCGGTTGACCAGGTCCGGCTCGCGAAGCAGCGCGCGGGCCATCGCGACGTACTCGAAGCCCTCGTCCATCGCGGTGCGCATGCCGGTCAGGTCGGTGACCCCGCCGAGGAGGACCAGCGGCATGCGCAGTGCGCGGCGGAACTCGCGGGCGTTGTCGAGGAAGTAGAGCGGTTTGTAGGGGTACTCCTTGAAGAAGCCCTTCCCCACCATCCGCATGCCCATTCTGATCACCGGGTGCAGCGGCATGTTGGCCGCCATCTCGCGGTAGGGGGCGTCGCCGCGGAAGAGATACATCGGGTTCATGAACGAGGAGCCGCCGGTGAGCTCGAGCGCGTCGAGGTGACCGTCGGACTCCAGCAGACGCGCGAACTCCACCGACTCCGGCAGGTCGAACCCGCCGCGATAGCCGTCACGCATGTTCATCTTGGCGAGCACCGCGACCTGGCCGCCGACCGCCTCACGCACCGCCTCGAGGATCCGGCGTGGGAACGAGGCCCGGTTGGCCAGCGACCCGCCGAACTCGTCGGTGCCCGAGTTGAGGCGCGAGTTGAGGCGTGGGCTGAGGAAGGCGCTGGGCAGGTAGTTGTGGCCGAGGTGCACCTCGATCGCGTCGAACCCGGCCTCGACCGCCATCCGCGCCGCGGCGCCGTGCTGCTCGACGACCCGAGCGAGATCCGCCGCTGTCGCGGCGCGGTTGAACGCCATCCCGAGCGCGTTGAACGACCGCGTCGGTGCCAGTGACGGCACCCCGTTGGACTTCGCGTTCGCCACCGGTCCGGCATGGCCGATCTGGGCCGAGATCTTGGCACCGGTCTGGTGGATCTCCTCGGTCAGCCGGCGCAGTCCGGCCAACGCCTCCGGTCGCCAGTAGATGCAGTCGGCATGCGTACGTCCCTCCGGGGCCACCGCGAGATAGGCCACCGTGGTCATCCCGACGCCACCCTCGGCGACGGCGAGGTGGTAGTCGATCAGCCGGTCCGAGACCAGCGCGCCGGGCGAGGCTCCCTCGAAGGTCGCGGCCTTGATCACCCGGTTGCGCAAGGTCACCGGACCAAGCGTCGCCGGAGCCAGCGGGTCGGTCGTGGAGTCGGTCACGCGCGCACCTTCCTGAACTCACGCATCCGGCGCAGGTAGCCCCGCAGCCGTCTGCCGGGCACCGGCCGTGGCCAGTCGTCGGCCCGGAACCAGGCGTCGGTGCCGCCGTCGACCACGACGACGCTGCCGACCATGAAGTCCGCGGCCGGACTCAGCATGTGGATCACCCAGTCGGCGAGCAGCCCTGGGTCGCCGTAGCCGCCGGCCGGGACCGGGAACGACCGGATCGCCTTCGCCTCCCCCGGCGTCGCGAGCTGCCTCTCCAGCAGCGGCGTCAGCACCGCACCCGGCGCGATCGCGTTGAGCCGGATCCCGGCCCCGACCCAGTCGGGCTCGACCGCGCGCCGCCGCACCCAGCGGGTCACGGCGATCTTCGAGGCGCCATAGGCCATCGCCGGCGCCCCCTTCCCGAAGATCCGGTACGCCTTCAGCGCCCGCTCCACGTCGCCCTCGAGCAGCGCGGCCACCGCCCGGCCCGGGACCAGCGGCATCGTCGTGGTCGAATTGCTCGAGAACACCACGACCTTCGCGCCACCGGGTGCGGTCAGCGCCTCGCGCCAGCCTTCGAGGAGCTCGACCACGCCGAAGTAGTTGACCTGGGTGATCAGCGCGGGCCGATCCCGTCCCGGCGCAGGTCCGAGCCCGGCCGCGAGGACGGCACCGTCGAGCCGGCCGCCGCACGCGGCGAGCACCTTCTCCGTGGCGTCGCGACGGCCCTGCGGCGTCGACAGGTCGGCGACGACGTCGGCCTCGGCGATGTCCACGGTGATCACCCGGTGCCCGGCGGCGAGGAGCCGTTCGACCACGGCGGCTCCCATACCCGAGGCCGACCCGGTGACGGCGTAGACCTCCGTCATCCGATCACCTCGGCGATCCGGTGCACGTCGGCGGCCGAACCAAGGCTGAGCAGCAGCGTGGTCACACCGGTCTCCTCCCACTGGGCCACCTTGTCGCGTACCTCGGCCTCGGTGCCGATGATGTGCAGGTCGTCGACGAGGTCGTCGGGGATGAGTGCGGTCGCCTTCTCCTTCTCGCCGGTCAGGTAGAGCGCCTGGACCTGGCCGGCGAGCTCGGCATAGCCCATCCGCTCGAAGACCTGGTTGTGGAAGTTCTGCTCCTTGGCGCCCATCCCGCCCATGTAGAGGGCCGCGAAGGGTTTCATCGCCTCGAGCGCGGCCTGCTTCTCCTGCGCGTCAGCGACGATCTGGAGATGGCAGGTCGCGGCGATCTCGAAGTCGTCGGCGGTACGCCGCGCCCCCGGTCGCGCGAAGCCCTCGGCCAGCCAGTCGGCGTACATCGGGGCGGAGCGCGGCGTGTAGAAGATCGGGATCCAGCCGTCGGCGATCTCGGCGGTCTGGGCGACGTTCTTCGGGCCCTCCGCGCCGAGCCAGATCGGGATGTCGGAGCGCAGCGGGTGCACGATCGGCTTGAGCGGCTTGCCGAGCCCGACCGAACCCTCGCCCATGAAGGGCAGCGGGTAGTGCGGCCCGTCGTTGGTCACCGGCGCCTCCCGGGCCAGCACCTTGCGGATGATCGAGACGACCTCGCGGGTGCGGGCCAGCGGCTTGCCGAACGGCTGGCCGTACCACCCCTCGACCACCTGCGGGCCGCTCACGCCGAGGCCGAGTACGAACCGGCCGCCGGAGAGGTGGTCGAGGGTCAGTGCGTGCATCGCGATCGAGGTCGGTGTACGTCCGGACATCTGCACGATCGAGGTGCCGAGACGGACCCGGGAGGTCTCCCGACCCCACCAGGCCAGCGGCGTGAACGCGTCGCTCCCCCACGCCTCGGCGGTGAAGATCGCGTCGAACCCGGCCTCCTCGGCAGCGGCGACGAGCTCGCCGACACCGCTCGGTGGCTGTGCTCCCCAGTAGCCCAGCTGTAGCCCCAGCTTCACTTTCATCGACTCCTTCGTCCGCGGCTCCGCCGCTGATCGGCAGGGCGTACGGGTTGTGGCCAATACTAGAACGTGTTTCACTTTCTACCATGAGTCGCACCTTGCAGGCACCCGTGACGGTCGCCTTCGACTACACCAGATCCACAGGCCCGGTGATCGGCCGCTTCCTCACCGGGCTGCGGGACGCCACCATCGTCGGCGGCCGACTCGGTGACGGTCGAGTCGCCGTCCCACCACCTGAGTACGACCCGGTCGGCCATCAGGCCGTGACCGAGTTCGTCGAGCTCCCGGACACCGGCACGGTCACCTCGTGGACCTGGGTCAGCGAGCCCGTCGCCGGCCAGCCGCTCCAGAAGCCCTTCGCCTTCGCGCTGATCACGATCGACGGCGCCGACACCCCGTGGCTGCACGCGGTCGACGTCGCCTCCCCCGACGACATCGAGACAGGGATGCGGGTACGAGCGCGCTGGGTCGAGGAGCGCACCGGGTCGGTCACCGACCTGGTCTTCGTGGCCGACCATGTTGGTCTCGACACGGATTCGCTCGTCCCTCACGAATCCGGCTCGACCAGCGAGACCGCAGTGAGCCGGATCGTGACCCCGGTCAGCCTCGACTACCACTACGCGGCCTCGCCGGAGGAGTCCTCGTTCTTCCGCGGCCTGGCAGAGGGCCGGATCCTGGGCCAGCGCTGCCCGAAGTGCCGCAAGGTCTACGTCCCGCCGCGCGGCGCCTGCCCCACCGACGGCGTGCCGACCTCCGAAGAGGTCGAGCTCTCCGACGTCGGGACGGTCACCACCTTCTGCATCGTGAACGTCCCGTTCCAGGGCCAGAAGATCAAGCCGCCGTACGTCTCCGCGTACGTCCTTCTCGACGGCGCCGACATCGCGCTGCAGCACCTGATCCTGGACATCCCGGCCGAGGAGGTCCGGATGGGCATGCGGGTCAAGGCGGTCTGGAAGCCGCGCGACGAGTGGGGCACCAGCATCGAGAACATCAGCCACTTCGCGCCGGCCGACGAGCCGGACGCGGACTTCGACAGCTACAAGCACCACCTGTGAGGAGCGCTCAGTGAGAGACGTTGCCGTCGTCGGGTTCGCCCAGCGACAGATGAAGGACTTCGACGGGTCGCCGAGCATGGCCGAGCTGCTCGTGCCGATCCTGGCCGAGTGCTACGAGCAGACGGGATGGGCCAAGAAGGACATCGGCTTCTGGTGCTCCGGCTCCTCGGACTACCTGGCCGGCCGGTCGTTCTCGTTCGTGAGCGCGATCGACGCGATCGGGGTGCTGCCGCCGGTGAACGAGTCGCACGTCGAGATGGACGCCGCCTGGGCGCTCTACGAGGCCTGGCTGAAGATCCAGACCGGCGAGGTCGACTCCGCGCTGGTCTTCGGCTTCGGCAAGGCGTCGGCCGGCGTGCTGCGCCGCACCCTGTCGCTGCAGCTCGACCCCTACACGATGACACCGCTGTGGCCCGACACCGTCTCCCTGGCCGCGCTCCAGGCGCGCCTCGGGCTCGACGCCGGGCTCTGGGACGAGAACGCGCTGGCCGAGGTCGTCAACCGGTCGCTGACGGATGCGGAGAAGAACGAATACGCGGTCCGGGCCGGCGGCTCCTCGGTGGGCGAGCTGCTCGCCCGGCCGATGTTCGCCGACCCGCTGCGCAAGCACGACTGCGCGCCGGTGACCGACGGTGCGGCCGCGATCGTGCTCGCCGCCGGCGACCGGGCGTACGACGCCAACCAGCGCCCGGCCTGGATCACCGGGATCGCGCACAGCTCCGACGGCCTCCACCTCGGCACGCGCGACCTGACCGTCTCCGGGTCGGCCGAGCGGGCGGCCGCTGCCGTCGGCGGCATCGCCGGCGTCCAGGTCGCCGAGCTGCACGCGCCGTTCAGCCACCAGGAGCTCGTCCTGCGCTCGGCGCTCGGCCTCGGCGACGACGTCGCGGTCAACCCCTCCGGTGGGGCGCTCGCCGCCAACCCGATGTTCAGCGCCGGCGCGATCCGGATCGGCGAGGCCGCCAAGCGGATCTGGGACGGCAGCGCCGACAAGGTGCTCGGCCACGCGACCAGCGGGCCGGCCCTGCAGCAGAACCTCGTGTGTGTGATGGAGGCCGGGGCATGAGGCCGAGTCGGCTCATCCTGACCGAAATTCCTGCCGAGTCGGCCCGTCATGACGCGCCGACTCGGCGCAGATCCGTGTCAAGACGCGCCGACTCGGCGCCGGGACCGGACCACAGACGACAGATGTGCCGGATCGGCACCCGGCGGAAGGTAATGGACTGATGGGCAAGACACCTGCGGCCGTCGTGGGGATCGGCCAGACCCACCACCGCGCCAAGCGCGAGGACGTCTCGATGGCCGGGCTGTGCCGGGAGGCGATGGACCGGGCGCTCGAGGACGCCGGGCTGACGCTCGACGAGGTCGACGCGATCGTCCTCGGCAAGGCACCGGACCTGTTCGAGGGCGTGATGATGCCCGAGCTCTATCTCGCCGAGGCGCTGGGCGCCGCCGGCAAGCCGCTGCTCCGGGTGCACACCGCCGGCTCCGTGGGCGGCTCGACCGCCATCGTGGCCTCCTCGCTGGTCCAGGCCGGCGTCCACAGACGCGTGCTCACCGTCGCCTTCGAGAAGCAGTCGGAGTCGAACGCGATGTGGGCGCTGTCGGTGCCGATCCCGTTCGTCATGCCGGTGCACGCCGGCGCGGGCGGCTACTTCGCCCCGCACGTACGCTCCTACATCCGCCGCTCGGAGGCGCCATCGCACATCGGCGCCATGGTCGCGGCCAAGGATCGCAACAACGCCCTGAAGAACCCCTACGCCCATCTGCACAACGAGGGCACCACGGTCGAGTCCGTGCTGGCCTCGCAGATGCTGTGGGACCCGATCCACTACGACGAGACCTGCCCGTCCTCCGACGGTGCCTGCGCGATGGTGATCGCCGCCGAGGACGTCGCCAGGACGTACGAGGCACCCGCCTGGATCCACGGGACCGCGATGCGCTCCGAGCCCACCTCGGCCGCCGAGCGCGACCAGGTCAACCCGCAGGCCGGCCGCGAGGCCGCGGCGGCGCTGTGGAAGGCGACCGGGATCACCGACCCGGCCCGTGAGATCGACTGTGCCGAGATCTACGTGCCGTTCGCCTGGTTCGAGCCGATGTGGCTCGAGAACCTCGGCTTCGCCGCCGAGGGCGAGGGCTGGAAGCTCACCGCGGCCGGCGCGACCGCCATCGGCGGCAGCCTGCCGGTCAACATGAGCGGCGGCGTGCTCTCCTCCAACCCCATCGGCGCCTCCGGCATGCTCCGCTTCGCCGAGGCGGCTCTGCAGGTCCGGGGCCGCGCCGGCGAACACCAGGTCGACGGTGCCCGCCGCGCCCTCGGGCACGCCTACGGCGGCGGGTCGCAGTTCTTCTCGATGTGGGTCGTGGGGTCCGAGAGACCGACGAACTAGACCGCTACCCGGTCGAGTCGGGGGCGTTCTCCGCGCCGCGCACGACTCGGTCGGGTGGCGCGGAGCAACGGCCCTCCTCGTAGAGCGGCTCGGGAGTGGTGTCGGTGGCCGGGTGCTTGGGGCCGCCGTAGTCGCACTGGTAGTCGTTCTGCAGGACGAGGCCGCCGTGGATCGCGCCGTCGTACATCGCATCCGCGAGCGAGCGGATGGCGTCGGGATACTCGGCCAGCAGCTCACGCAGGTGCGGGTCGCGCACGACGAGGATGTCGGTGAGCGCGGTGGTGCGATCCACGGTCGGCGGCAGCGTACGGTCCAGGACGCCGACCAGGCGGACGAGGTCTGCGAGCTCTTCCGGGCCACGGTCGAAGGCTCGGCGCAGCTCGGGGTCGGCCTTCTCCAGCTCGGCGGTGAGCAGGGCGAGGTCGTGCGCGGTGGCGCGTACGTCGGAGGCGTGCCGGTCGCCGATGCGCAGCAGGGACTCGGAGTTGACCAGGACGCGGGAGATCGTCGGCCACTCCTCGTCGAGGGTGAGCAGCAGGACCTGACTGCCCTCGACCAGGTCGGCGAGCTCGTCCTCGCGGCCGGCGAAGGTCGTGCGCAGGCCGGCGATCACGGCATGCAGCTGCTCGGGGTCGACCTGGTCCATCAGCTTCTCGAGGCTGACCACGGTGCTGGCCAGGGTGGTGGGCAGGTCGACCGCCTCGGCGCGGACCCGGCTGCCGTCATCGAGGTAGGGGCCGGAGGCGGTGGTCGGCTGGAAGTCGAGGTACTGCTCCCCCACCGGCGACAGGCTGCGCACCTCGGCCGGGGACTCCCGAGGGATCCGGACGTCCGGCTCCAGCCTGACCCGCGCCCGGGCGCCTCCGTCGGTGGTCAGCTCGATCGTCTCCACGACCCCGGCCTTCGCCCCGCGATAGGTCACCGACGAGCCCTCGTACAGGCCGCCGGTGCGTTCCAGATCGACGGTGACCGTGGCCGGCCGGGACAGGAGCGGGATCTGAAGCGTGACCAGGAGCAGGTACGCCGTCACCGCGACGAACACGACCACGGCCGCCCCGAAGCCCACGAAGAGGCGCCGGTCCGTCTCGCGCAGCGCCATCAGCCCTGCCCTCCGACCAGGTTGCCGTCACCGAGGAGATCGCCGAGGTCCCACCGGGGCGGCTGCGGGAGGGCCGGTGACTCCAGGAGCGGTGGCAGTGGGCTGAGCGGATCCTGCGCGACGGAGTCGCCGATGTCGACGCGGAGCTGGATCGGCAGGTGATCGGCGGGGATGACCGCGAGCAGCTGGTTGATCGCAGTGCTGAACGTGTCCAGACCCGGGCCGAGCTCGCCGCCGATCCGGCGCACCTGGGCGAGGATCGCCCCGGCGTCGCGGACCACGGCCACGGTGTCGTCATCCATCCGGTCGAGCACCCCGTTGGCATCGCGGGAGAGCCTCACCAGCCGGTCGAGCAGGGCGATGATCTGCTTCGTCTGCCGCCGAACGGTGCGGGCCGCCGGCCCGATCGCGGCCAGCGCATCGGTGATGGTCTGCTTCTCCCGGGCCAGGGTCGCGGAGACGGCGTCGAGCGAGGTGAGGGCGCGGTCGATCTCGGCAGTGGTGCGGTTGGCCTCGGCGAGGAAGGTGGCGCTCCGGTCGAGCACCTGGGACAGGTCGGTGCCATCGCCGACGGCCCGGTTGAGCTCGTCGACGATCCGGCCCAGGTCGCCGATGCCGCCGCCGTTGATGAGCAGGGACGCCGAGGCGAGCGCGTCCTCGACGGTCGGTGCCGTCGTCGACCGGGCCGGGTCGAGCCGTCCTCCCTCCGGGATCGCCCGGCCGCCCTCGGGGCTGGTCACGTCGACGTAGACCTCGCCGAGCGGGGTGTCGTAGCGCAGCCTCGCCGCGGAGCGGTCGGTGATGCGTACGCCTTGGTCGAGACTCATCTCGGCCACCGCCGAATAGCCGTCGGTGGAGAGCGAGACGACCCGGCCGGCATCGACGCCGTTGACGCTCACCTTGGAGCCGACGCCGAGATTGAGGGCGTCCTCGAAGGTGGCCTCGACCGTGGTCGCGTCGTCTCCGGCTCGGGTGCCGGGCAGCGGCAGCGTGCGGGCATCGATGCCGCACCCGGTCAGCAGCAGGCCCGCCGCCGCGGAGATCAGGACCGCCCGCCTCATGGCCGACCACCCGTGTTCAGCGGGTCGGTGCCGACGATCTCGCACACGTCCGAGAGGGCCTCGCGGCACCGCCCGGCGAGCTCCTCGCTCAGCGCGTCGGTGAGCGGCACGCGCAGCATCACCCCTCCCGGGGCTCGCGCCTCCTCGACGTTCTGCAGAGCCAGGGGGAGCACCTCGACGAACTCCTCGATGTCGTCGGTGTGCGCCAGGATCAGGTCGAGCACGGCGTTGACCTGCGTCAGCGCCGCCTGGAGGTCCTTGTCATTGGCCTGCGTGAACCTGGCCAACGCGTCGATCGCCTCTCGGGTCGTACGCAGCGTGGCGGTGAACTCTGTGCGCTGCTCGGCGAGCAGCTCGGAGGTCGCGGCGACGTTCTCGATGAAGAGCTCGATCAGTGCGTCGTGGGCGAGCATCGCGCTGGTCAGCTCGTCGGTCTCGTGCAGGGCGGTGACGGCTGAGTCGGTGTGGCCGTTGATCTCGCTCAGGGCGGCGGCGAGATCGGCCAGCGCGGCGCCGGCCCGCTGCCCGTTGGGTCCGAGGGTGGCCGATCCTGCCTGCAGGAACTGGTCGACGCTCTTCCCGTCGCCTCCGGCCAGCCCGCTGCTGAACCGGTCCAAGGCGTTCAGGATGTCGTCGAAGTCGGCCGGGGTGCGGGTGCGTTCGCTGGCGATCAGGTCGCCGTCGGCGAGGACCGGGCCGCCGTCGTAGCGGGGGGTGAGCTCGACGTAGCGGTCGTTGGCGACCGAGCGGGAGACGATCAGCGCCTGGGCGTCGGCGGGCACGGTGACGTCCCGGTCGAGCTCGAGGTCCACCGCGACGCCTGCGCCTGCCGGGGTGATCCGCTTGACCTCGCCGACCTTGACGCCGAGCACGCCGACGTCGTTGCCGACGAAGAGGCCGGCGGTGTCGGCGAACGTGACGGTCACCGAGTAGGTGCTGGTCAGCGGGATCGCTGCCGCACCCGCACCGACGGCGGCGACCACGGCCACCACGATCGCGACGTACCTACCCACGTACCTACCCACGTGCCTGCCCACGTGCCTGCCCACGTGCCTGCCCACGTGCCTGCCCAGCATCGACGCCATCAGCACAGTCCCTTCACCCGGCAGGTCAGCCCGTCGGGCAGCGCACGGTCGTCGGGCCGGATGTCGACCCAGGGGCCGTTCCCGGTGGCGTTGGCCAGGTAGCGCGCCGAAGGACCGAGGACGTCGAGCGCGGCGCTGAGCTCCTTCTCTTGCGCGCGCAGCCCCTTGACGACCACGGCCAGCTTGGTCAGCGCGACGTCGAGGTCCTGCTGGTTGTCGGCGACGACCCGCTTCAGCGTGGTGGTGAGCCGCTGGGCGTCGGCCAGCAGCCGGCGGATCGCCTCGCGCCGGCTCTGCAGCTCAGCCATCACGGCGTTGGACTGCTTCATCAGCGAGACGATCTCGGTGCTGTTGGCGTTGAGCCGGCTCGTCACGTCGGTGGCCGCCCTGACCAGCGCGTCGGCCTGGTCGGCCCGGGTGAGCACGACCTCGGAGACCGCGGAGATGCCGTCGAGGGCCGCGGCGAGATCCGGCTGGGAGCTCGCCATGGTGCGGCCGACCTCGTCGAGGGTGCCGGAGAGGAGCTCGGGATCGAGCTGGTCGAGCGAGGCGCTACCACGGTCGACGATGTCCTGGAGGTTGTAGGGGACGTTGGTCGCCGAGAGCGCGATGGTGTCGTCGGCCAGCTCTCCCCCACCGGCCGGAGTGACGGCGAGCAGATGCGTGCCGAGCAGCGTGGCGACCTCGATCTCGGCTCGGGTGCGGGCCCCGAACCGGATGTGGTCCTCGACGGTGAACTCCACGATCACGTCGCGGGCACCGAGCTCGATCGAGCGCACCTCCCCGACCCGCGCGCCGGCCACGGTCACGTCCTCGCCGACCCGGAGGCCCGCGGTGTGCTCGAAGTGGGCCACGCAGACCCGGTCGCCGAAGCCGAGGGCTCCGGCACGGAAGACGAAGACCACCGCCAGCGCGGCGAGCACGACGGCCACGATCCCGACCTTGAGCGGGTCCATGGTTCGCAGTGGAGTCATCCGGAACACACCTCGGAGTAGCGGTCGTCGGTCGGTGGCAGCGCCAGCACTAGCTCGTCGACGGAGAAGTCGTAGCGGCAGACGTAGATGTTGAGCGCATTGCGGTACGACGTGATCCTGCCCAGCGTCTCGACCAGCTGCGCGAAGGAGACCACAGCGCCCTCGAAGCTGCTCAGGTTGGCTGCGAAGGCGGTCACCGAGATCCGCAGGTTGCGGCTCAGCGTGCGTGCGGGGGCCTCGATCTGCGTACCGAAGTCGGCGCCGGTGGCCAGCAGCCCGGACAGCTCCTCGACGGAGGCACCGAGCGCGTCACGCTGCGAGGCGAGGCCCTTCATCAGCTTCTCCAGCTCACGCACCGTGGTCTCGAACTCGTCCCCCTGGGCTGCCAGGTCGGCCAGGAAGGGGGTCAGGTTGGTCAGGACCCGGTCGAAGACCTGGTCGCGGGTGGCCACGAACCTGGTCAGCTCGGCGGTCTGCTGCAGCAGCACCGGGATGCTGCCGCCCTCGTCCTGGAGGACCCTCAAGATGGTGGCGGCGAGCTGGTTGACCTCGTCGGGATCGAGTACGTCGAAGAGGGGCCGGAACCCGTTGAGCAGCTCGGTCAGATCGAACCCGGCGCTGGTGCGGCTCGCCGGGATCCGCGTCCCGGCGGCCAGTGGCTCGCCCGACCCTCGGGTCTGCTCGATGCCGAGGAACCGCTGCCCGGCGATGTTCTGATAGCGCACCGAGAGCCGTGCGGTGTCCAGGACCGGCTGCTTGCGGGACACGCTGAGCTCGACCCGCGCTCTCCCGGCGGCGGTGACGGTGATGTCGGTGACCTTGCCGACGCCGACCCCCGCGATGCGTACGGCATCGTCCTCGTGCAGGCCGTTCACGTCGGCGAACTCGGCGGTGTAGGTGTCCAGGTCGCCGGCGACCGGCGCCTTCAGCGTGCCGAGGACGAGCGCGAAGGCGAGCCCGGCGACGAACGTGAAGGCGCCGAGCTTGAGGTAGATCGCGGTGGGGCGTCCCGAGGAGCCGCGCAGTCCGGACATCAGCACTCCCCTCTCGTGGTGCCGTAGGTCGGGCAGTCGCGCTCGCGGGTGTAGTAGGGCGGCGCCACCCGGTGCAGGATCAGGTCGAGCACCGCCCGCCCGTCGTTGATCACGGTCGGGACCTCCTGGCCGATCTCGCGGTTGGCCCGGAAGCTCTCCACCACGGCGTCCTCCCGGTTGTCGGCGACGGCGTCGGCGACCACCGCTGCCTGGTCCATCGCCTCGACCAGCTCGGCGCCATGCTCGTCGAGGAACCTCTGCGCGTCCGCGGTCAGGGTGAGACCACCGGAGAGCAGCTCGGCCAGCTGCTCGCGCTTCGCCGCGATCGTCGCCGCGGTCGCGGTCCCGGACTCCAGGGCGGCGAACAGGTCGCCGGCGGAGGCCTCCAGGGTCTCCAGGTTGACCGCCAGCAGGGCCGCAGTGGACCGGATCGTGGGCAGGTCGGCCTCGGCCTGCTCCAGCACCTTTGCGGCGAGCTCGAGGGTCCGGTGGATGTCGTCGCCGCGGCCGTCGAGGCCGCCGGCGACTGCGGCCAGCGCGGCGTTGAGGTCGGCCGGGCTGACCGTCTTGACCAGCTCGTCGATGCTGTCCAGCGCCTGCTGCAGCTCGACCGTGCCCTGGCGAAGGTCCTGCGGGATCGTGCCGCCCACCCACCTCTGCGACCGGGAACCGGTCGAGACCAGGTCGACGTACGCCGTGCCGAAGACGGTCGCCGGCAGCACCCGCGCCGCCACGTCCGCCGGGAGCCGGTCGGCCGCGTCGCCGTCGAGCCGGATCGCGACCGCCGCCTTCGAGGAGTCGGCGGCCCGCGAGATGCCGGTGACGGTGCCGATGATGACGCCTCCCATCTTCACGTCCGACCCGGCACGCAGCGAGGCACCCACATCGACCATGGCGGCCCGGGTCGCGACGTCGTCTGAGAACGGACGCCCGGCGAGCACGATCATCCCGGCGGCGAGCACGCCACAGGCGACCACGCCGGCGGCGCCGCGTACGGCCAGGGTCCGAGGGCTCGTGACGCGGCTCATCCGGAGATCCTGAACCCCGGGTCGCCACCCCACATGGCGACAGTGAGGAGCATGTTGAGCACGACGATGACCACGAAGCTGGCCCGGATCGAGCGGCCGGTGGCCTCGCCGACGTTGAGGGAGCCGACCGAGACCGAGAGGCCGTACCAGCAGTGGATCAGCACCACGATCGCCGCGAAGATCAGGATCTTGACCAGCGAGAACCCGATGTCGCGCATCGTCAGGAACTCCAGGAAGTAGTGGTCGAACTGGCCGGGCGACTGGCCGAAGAGCATGACCACGGTCGACTCCGAGGCGATGTAGGAGCCGAGCAGGCCGATCACGTAGAGCGGCACGATCGCGAGCATGGTGGCGACCAGGCGGGTGGCGACCAGGTAGTTGACCGGCCGCACCGACATCACCTCGAGCGCGTCGACCTCCTCGTTGACCTGCATCGCCCCCAGCTGGGCGGTGAAACGGCAGCCGACCTGAGCACCCAGCGCCAGCGCGGCCACCAACGGACCGAGCTCCCTGGTGTTGGCGGTGGCCGAGATGAACCCGACCAGCGGTGCCAGCCCGACCAGCTCGAGGCCGTTGAACCCCTCGATGCCGAGCGAGGTGCCGACCGAGACCGAGAGCAGCACCATCACCCCGATCGTGCCGCCGCCGACGATGATCGCACCCCTGCCCCAGCAGATGTCGGAGAAGTGCTCCAGACAGGTGCGCCAGTGGTGCACCAGCGTGGCCGGCACCGCCAGCAGGACGGAGGCGCTGAAGGTGAGGAAGGAGCCGAACGGAACCAGCGGGCTCCACCAGCCGGTCGCCGGCCCGTCTGTCTCGACCGAGGCCATCACGCACCACCACCCGGAGCGAGCGCCAGGTAACCCTGGGTGACGACCGCGTTCACCACGGCCAGCACGATCACGTTCAGCACGACGGTCTGGTTGACCGCGTCCGCCACGCCCTGCGGTCCGCCGGTCGCGCCCAGCCCCTTGTGGGCCGCCACCGTGGTGCCGATCAGCCCGAACAGCACCGCCTTGCCCTCCGCCAGCCACAGGTCGGCGCTCTGGCTGAAGTTGGTGAACGCGTCCAGATAGGTGCCGGCCCCGACCAGGCCCCGCCCGACGTTCATCACGTAGCCGGTCGCGATCGCGGCCACTGCCACGATCGCGGTCAGCATCACCGAGAGGAAGACGGCGGCCACGATCCTGGGCGCGACCATCCGCTGGACCGGGTTGGTGCCCATCACCTCCAGGGCGGCGATCTCGTCGCGGATCGCGCGCATCCCGAGATCGGAGCAGATCGCCGAGCCGACCACGCACGCGATGATCAGCGACGTGACCAGCGGCGCGGCCTGGCGCAGCACCCCGACGCCGTTGACGGCACCGTTGAAGGAGGAGGCGCCGATGCTGTTGGCCACCGCGCCGACCTGGATGGAGGTCACCACCCCGAACGGGATCGCGACCAGGATCGTCGGCAGCAACGAGACCCGGGCCATGAACCAGGCCTGGTCTGCCGCTTGGGCCCAGTCGAACCGGCCGGTGAGGATGTCGACGACGGCGTAGGAACATGCCTCAGCGCCAAGGGCGATCGTCTCACCCACCGTCCGGAGCCCGTCGGCCGTGCGGCGCCAGGCTCCGGTGGCAAGCCGTTCGGGCAAGGTCGCAGTCACCCGGAACTCCTCCTCGTCAGCAGCTACCGCCAATTACTACACGGGTGTAGATTCGCACACTGTGTGGCCCGTGTCACCCCCCTCGTCCGCTCGTCCGCGAGCCCGTACCCTTCGGAACTGATGCCGACCGACCGACCTGCCGCCCGACGGCGCTACGCCGCCCGGATGCCCCTCGAGGAGCGCCGGGAGGAGCTCCTCGATGCGGCGCTGCGCGTGCTCGCCCGGGACGGCTACGGCCAGCTCACCATCAGCGCGATCGCCGCCGAGGCAGGCGTGACCCGACCGGTCGTCTATGACGCGTACGGCGGGATCGACCCTCTTCTCCACGCTCTGCTCGACCGCACCCAGCAGCGCGCCACGGACGCGGCGCTGGCGCTGATTCCCGCCGGCGGGGTCCCTGTCGAGCTCGACCGCTGGCTGCTCGAGGCGGCCGACGGACTCCTTCAGGCCGTCCAGGAAGATCCGGAGACCTGGGGTCCGGTGCTCGGCCTGGCCGATGGCGCTCCGCCCGCGGTTCGCGAACGCATCGAGAGCACCTTGGTCGTGCTGCGAGGGTTCGTCTCCGACGTACTCCGCACCAACCTCGGGCCCGAGACCGAGCTCGACGTCGAGGTGGTCGCGCACTCGCTCATCACACTGGCGCAGGAGTTCGCCCGGCTGCTTCTGGCGAAGCCCGACGAATACCCGAAGGAGCGGCTGCTGGCCGCGTACGCCGGGATGCTCGACCTTCGTCGCTGACCGTAGCCTTCGGGCATGAGCTACGCAGGACTGAGCAGGCTGCTGGCCGTCCCCGACGGGTTCGAGGCGCCGCGGGTGCTCACCCACGGCGACCTGACCGCACGGCCGCTGACGCGCGAGTGCCTGGCCGATGACGTCCGAGCGATCAACGAGGATCGCGACCTCATCAACGCGACCCGGGGCGGCGGCTGGCCGACGGGTCCGACGTCGGAGGAGGAGGACTACATCGACCTGGTCTGGCACGAGGGCGAGTGGAAGGAGAACAAGTCGTTCTCCTACGTCCTGGAGACCTCGGCGCTCGGCTACGTCGGGTGCGCCTATCTCTACCCGCTGGGCATCCGGCAGGAGCTGAGCGAGGAGCTGGCGGCGTACGACGTCGATGTCAGCTGGTGGGTGACCACCGAGGCCTATGAGCAGGGGCTCTACGAGGTGGTCTATGAAGCACTGAAGGAGTGGGTGCCGGGGAGCTATCCGTTCCGCCGGCCCCACTTCTCCAATGTCGTGGTTCCCGGTCAGGCGTAGGTGACCGGGAGCTCCTTGATGCCGTTGATCCAGGCGTGACGCAGGCGGCGCGGGGCGCCGTTGGGCTTCAGGTCGGGCATCCGGTCGGCGATCACGTCGAACATGATCCGTACCTCCATCCGGGCCAGGTTGGCGCCGATGCAGTAGTGGGCGCCGTGGCCGCCGAAGGCGAGGTGGGGGTTGTGCTCGCGGGTGATGTCGAAGGTGTCGGGGTCGTCGAAGACGTCCTCGTCGTGGTTCCCGGAGGCGTAGTAGAGACCGACGCGCTGTCCGGCCTTGACCAACTGGCCGCCGACCTCCACGTCGTTGATCGCGGTGCGGTGGAAGACGGTCACCGGGGTCGCCCAGCGGATCACCTCGTCGACCATCGTGTGCGGCCGCTCCTTCTTCCACAGCTCCCACTGGTCGGGGTTCTCGAAGAAGGCCTGCATGCCGTGGGAGATCGCGTTGCGGGTGGTCTCGTTGCCGGCGACCGCGAGCAGGATGACGAAGAAGCCGAACTCGTCATCGCCCAGCGCGCCGCCCTCCATCTCCGCGTTGACGAGCTTGGAGATGATGTCGTCCTTGGGGTCGGCCTTGCGCTCGGCCGCCAGCATCATGGCGTACGTCAGGATCTCGATCGAGGCGGCCTCGGGGTCGGCGTCGTAGTCCGGGTCGTCGTAGGCGAGCATCTGGTTGGACCAGTCGAAGAGCTTGCGGCGGTCCTCCTGCGGGACGCCGAGCAGCTCGGCGATGGCCTGGAGCGGGAGCTCTGCGGCGACCTCGGAGACGAAGTCGCCCTCACCCTTGGCGAGCGCGTCATCGATGATGCCGTTGGCCCGCTCGATCAGGCGCTCCTTGAGGGCGTTGATCGCGCGCGGGGTGAATCCGCGGCTGATGATCTGGCGCAGCTTGGTGTGGTCGGGCGCGTCGTGGTGGATCAGCATCGCGCGCTGCAGCTCGACCTGCTCGCGGGTCATGTCCGGCGCGAACCGGATGATGACGCCGTTCTCGTTGGTGCTGAAGTTCTCGCTGTCCTTGGAGACGGCGAGGATGTCCTCGTGCTTGCTGACCGCCCAGAAGCCGGTGTCGAGGAACCCGGCTCGCGCCTCGGGCTTCTGCTCGATCCAGAAGACCGGAGCCGTACGTCGCAGCTCCATGAACTCCTGGAGCGGGACGCGCTCCTCGTTGAGCACGGGATCGGTCGGATCGAAATCCACGGGGAGAGCGGTCACGGGTGTGCTCCTTCGAGGTCATTTCTGTAACACGTTCTAGTTTATCGTCACACAGTGCTCGCCATCACACAAGGCTCTTCGCACAAGGGTTGCGCCAAACGAGAACACGTTCTACTTTGGGACAATCGAGTGTAACCGGTGTCACGTCATCAGGCGTGGCGGTGCGCGGCCGCGCACCAGCGACTTGTCGATACCCCCGAAGAGCGAGGTTCCATGGGCACGCCCGTCATCGTCGAAGCCGTCCGTACCCCCATCGGCAAGCGCAAGGGCTGGCTGGCCGGCCTGCACCCAGGCGTCCTGCTGGGTGCCGCCCAGGTCGAGGTGCTCAAGCGCGCCGGTCTCGACCCTGACCTGGTGGATCAGGTCATCGGCGGCTGCGTCTCCCAGGCGGGCGAGCAGTCCAACAACATGGTCCGCCGCGCCTGGCTCCACGCCGGGCTGCCGATCCACACCGGGTCCACGGTCATCGACGCCCAGTGCTCCTCGGCCCAGCAGGCCACGCACCTGATCAACGCGATGATCGCCTCCGACCAGATCAAGGTCGGCATCGCCTGCGGCATCGAGTCGATGTCACGCATCCCGCTCGGGGCCAACGTGCCCAAGGGCGCCGGCGATCCGCGTCCCGCAGACTGGAACATCGATCTGCCCAACCAGTTCGAGGGCGCCGACCGGATCGTGAAGAACCGCGGCTTCTCCCGCAACGAGGTCGACGAGTTCGGGCTCTGGTCGCAGGTCAAGGCGCGCCAGGCGCGCGACGCCGGCCACTTCAAGAGCCAGATCTTCGCCGTCGAGGCCCCCATGCTCGACGACGAGGGCAACCCCACCGGCGAGGTACGCACCGTCACCGAGGACCAGGGCATCCGCGACACCTCGCTGGACAAGCTGGCCGGCCTCAGCCCCGTGCTCGAGGGCGGCACGCACACCGCCGGCACCTCTTCGCAGATCTCCGACGGCGCCTCGGCGCTGCTGCTCATGGACTCCGCCGTCGCCTCCTCCTTGGGGCTGAAGCCTCGGGCTCGGATCGTGACGTCCAACCTCGTCGGCTCCGACCCGTACTACCACCTCGACGGCCCCGTCCAGGCGACCGAGAAGGCGCTGAAGGACACCGGGATGACGATCGGCGACATCGACATCGCCGAGGTCAACGAGGCCTTCGCCGGCGTGGTCATGTCCTGGGCCAAGGTGCACCAGGTCCCCGAGGAGAAGATCAACGTCAACGGCGGCGCCATCGCGCTCGGCCACCCGGTCGGCTCGACCGGCACCCGCCTGCTCACCGCGGCGCTGCACGAGCTCGAGCGCCGCGACGCCAGCACCGCGCTGGTCTCCATGTGCGCCGGCGGCGCGCAGGCCACCGCGACGATCATCGAGAGGATCTGATCGTGCCGACGTCCAAGATCACCGAGGCCGAGTACGTCGTCGTCGGCGCCGGCTCGGCCGGCTGTGCCGTCGCCGGCCGCCTGGCCGCGGCCGGCAAGTCGGTCATCCTCCTCGAGGCGGGCAAGAACGACAAGCGCAACTACCTGGTCACCAAGCCGGGCATGATCGGCCCCCTGCACGCCGAGCCACGGCTGAAGAAGCTCGTCGACTGGGGTTACCACACGGTCCCCCAGCAGCACGCCCGCAACCGCCAGCTCCCCCAGCCGCGCGGGAAGGTGCTGGGCGGCTCCTCCTCCATCAACGGCCTGCTCTGGGTCCGGGGCAACCGGGCCAACTACGACGCCTGGGCGGCCGAGGGCAACACGGGCTGGGACGCGGACTCGGTCAACGAGGCGTACCGGCGGGTCGAGGACTACGAGGGCGGCGGCTCCGACTACCGCGGCACGGGCGGGCCGATCAAGGTCATGAAGCACCCGCGGCCGACCGAGGCGTCGCTGTCCTTCCAGCGGGCTGCCGCCGAGACCCTCGACGTGAAGGTGCTCGACGACTACAACGGCGCCGAGCAGGAGGGCGTCTCGACGTTCCAGCAGAGCGCGATCGACGGGCTGCGCTACTCGGCCTCGCGGGGCTACCTCCACGACCAGCAGCTGCCGAGCCTGACCACGCTCACCCGTGTGCACGTCTCGAGGATCGTGCTCGAGAACGGGCGCGCGAAGGGCGTCGAGATCCTCACGAAGCAGGGGCCGCAGACGATCTCGGCGACCCGGGAGGTCATCGTCTCCGCGGGCGTCTTCGGCTCCGCGCAGCTGCTGATGCTCTCCGGAATCGGTCATTCCGCCCACCTGGCCGAGCACGGGATCACCGCGATCCACGACCTGCCGGTCGGCGACAACCTGCACGACCACATGTTCGTGCCGACCACCTGGGAGATGCCGACCGCGCTGCACCACGGCACCGCCGGCTACTTCGGCAAGGCGGTCCTCAAGGAGCAGACCGTCGGGAAGTCGATCCTCGGTCACACCGTCTTCGAGACCGTCGGCTTCGTACGCACCTCGCTGGCCACCGACGTACCCGACCTGCAGCTGCACGTCCTCCCCTGGGCCTACCCCTCCCCCAACCAGGACGCGCCGATCCGCCACGACGTCGACCCGCGGGCCGCGCTGACGGTGATGTCGTCGCTGATCTACCCGCGCTCGCGCGGGACGCTGCGGCTGCGCAGCGCGGACCCGACCACGGAGCCGCTGATCGACTTCAACTACCTCGCCGAGCCCGACGACAAGCGCGTCCTGCTCGAGGGCGTCGAGATGATCCGCGAGATCATGGCCTCCCCCGCCTTCGGCGACCAGGTCAAGTCGGAGATCCACCCCGGCAGGGCGATCGACGCCGAAGCCATGAAGGACGAGGTCACCAACCGGGCCACCTCGATCTACCACGGGGTCGGCTCCTGCCGGATGGGCACAGACGAGCGTGCCGTGGTCGACCCTCAGCTCCGCGTACGCGGCATCGACGGCCTCCGTGTCGCCGACGCCTCGATCATGCCGTCGATCATCGGCGGCAACACCAACGCTCCGGCCGTCATGATCGGCGACCGTTGCGCGACCTTCATCCTCGACAGCTGATCGGAATCAGACATGAGCACTGACACCGCGAAGACAGCAGGCGCGCGCCGCCCCGACTGGATCACCGAGGAGCTGCTGAGCGAGCTGGTCTCCCGGGTCCCGTCCTCGACGGGTGCGTCCTGGAAGCTGACCGAGGTCTACACCGGTGAGGTGCTGGTGGCGCTGCCGCAGTCCTCGCCGGAGGACGTGGAGCGGGCCGCGGCCGCCGGACGGGCGGCGCAGCGCGAGTGGGCGGCGACCCCGCTCCCGCAGCGTCTGGCCGTCTTCAGACGCGCCCACGAGCTGATCCTGCAGAACCAGCACAAGATCGCCGACCTCATCCAGGCCGAGTCCGGCAAGGCCCGCCGGATCGCGTTCGAGGAGGTCTGCGACCCGGCGATGGTGATCTCGCACTACCTCAAGCGGGCGCCGAAGCTGCTCAAGGACAAGAAGCGCCCGGGCGTGATGCCGGTGCTGTCGAGCTCGATCGAGCGCCACCCGCCGCGCGGTCTGATCGGGATCATCGCGCCGTGGAACTTCCCGTTCGCGACCGGCCTCTCCGACGCGATCCCGGCGCTCATGGCCGGCAACGCGGTGCTGCTCAAGCCCGACAACAAGACGGCGCTCTCGCCGCTGTTCGGGATCTCGCTGCTCGAGGAGGCAGGCCTGCCGAAGGGCCTGTTCCAGGTGGTCTGCGGCGAGGGCCCGGACGTGGGCCCGACGATGCTGGACAACGTCGACTACGCGATGTTCACCGGCTCGACCGCGACCGGGCGGGTGATCGGCGAGCAGGCGGGCCGCAACCTGATCGGCGCCTGCCTCGAGCTCGGCGGCAAGAACCCGATGATCGTCCTGGACGACGCCGACATCGACGAGACCGTCGGCGGCTCGATGTTCGCCGTCTTCGGCAACACCGGCCAGATCTGCATGCACATCGAGCGGATCTACATCCCCGAGGCGATGTACGACGAGTTCCGCGACAAGTTCGTGGCCGCCGTCGAGGGGATGCGGATCGAGGCGGCGTACGCCTTTGGTCCCGACCTCGGGGCGCTGGTCTCCCCCGACCACCTGGCGCGGGTGCAGTCGCACGTGGATGACGCGGTGGGCAAGGGCGCCACCGTGCTGACCGGCGGCAAGGCGCGTCCCGACATCGGGCCGACCTTCTTCGAGCCGACCATCCTGGAGGGCACCACGAAGGAGATGCTGCACGGGGTGACCGAGACGTTCGGGCCGGTCGTCTCGCTGCACCGCTACTCGACGCTCGAGGAGGCGATCGAGCTGGCCAACGACACCGAGTACGGGCTCAACGCCTCGGTATGGACCACGAACTTCAAGCGCGCGCAGGCGATCGCGGCGCGGATCGAGTCGGGCAACGTCAACATCAACGACGGCCTGGCCACCGCGTACGCCTCGAAGTCGACCCCGTCGGGCGGCATGAAGCAGTCCGGTGTCGGTGCCCGTCACGGCGACCAGGGCCTGCTGAAGTACACCGAGACCCAGAACGTCGCGACCCTGAAGAAGCAGGTCATGGGGCCGCAGGGCAAGCAGACCTTCGACGACTACGCGAAGCAGATGCAGATGTCGTTGCGGTGGATGCGGAAGCTTCGCATCCGTTGATCTCCCACTATGCCGAGCTGACCCGCGAGGAGCTCGCCGACGTCGTCCGCGAGCTCCTCCTGATCGGCCAGCTGATCGACCGCTCCGGGATGGCGTGGTGCATCTCCGCCTTCGGGCGCGAGGAGATGCTCCGGATCGCGATCGTGGAGTGGGCCGCCGCCTCGCCGATCTACGCCCGGCGGATGCAGACCGCACTGGGCTACGCGCCCGCAGTTGCCGGGCAGGGTGACGTCCCGACCATCTTCAAGGGCCTCCAGCTCGACATCGGCGCGCCGCCGCAGTTCATGGACTTCCGCTACACCGTCCACGACGCGCGGCACGGCGAGTTCCACCTCGACCACTGCGGTGCGCTGATGGACGTGGAGCCGATGGGCGAGGAGTACGTCCGCGGAATGTGCCACGACATCGAGGACCCCACCTTCGATGCCACGGCCATCGCGACCCATCCCCGCGCCCAGGTGCGTCCGGTCCACCGGCCGCCGCGCACGCCGGCCGACCGGACGCCCCACTGCCGCTGGACGGTGAGCATCGACGACGCCCATCCCGAGGCCGTGGCGATCCCGGAGCTGACGCTCAACGAGCGCTCCCGAGCCGCGGGGCTCGAGCTCGCCCCGATCGATCCCGCCGAGGACGGCGCGGCCGACTACGCCGGGCCGCTGGTCTCCGACCTCGATCTGGCTGCGTTCTCCCACTCCGCACTGATGCGCATCGCCGACGAGGTCTGCCTGCAGATGGCGCTGCTCGACCGCGGATTCACCCTCGCGCTGGAGTCACGGGTGACCTCGCCCGAGCAGCTCCTCGACATCCGCCGCAAGCAGCTGGTCGGGGTCGCCGGCATCGCCGGTGCCCGCCTTGCCCGGGCCCTCTCGCTGCCACCGGACACGAAGGGCGCGCTGCGCCTGCTCGCGCTCCACCCGATGCTCAACCCGGCTGCGTACGTCTCGACGGAGGTCGGCACCGACGCCCTGGTCGTCCGGCCCTCACCTGCCGACGAGGACGGCGCCTGGGTCTCCCTGATCGGGCCGGAATGGTTCGTTCCGCTCCAGGTCGCGGTGCAGGCCCTCGACCCTCACCTCGACGTCGAGGTGAGCGGGCTCGGGGAGGGCTGGCGGGTGGAGGTCGTACGCCGCGCCGAGCCCGCCCCGGAAGCCTCCGAGGTCGCGGTGGTGCGGTTCAGCACCGGCGCTGACTTCGCCTTCGAGCCGCGCCGGTCGCTGCCGATCACCCCGGTCTGAGCCTCAGCTCAGCGGCGGCGCAGCGCGAGGACCGGGATCACCCGGTCTGTCTTGGCCTCGTAGTCGCCGAACCCGGGGCTCATCGCCTTGAACCGCTCCCAGGCCGCGTCGCGCTCCGCGCCCTTCAGCTCGCTGACCTCGACCTCGACGACGCCCTCGTCGGGGGTCTCGATCTTGGTCTCCGGGTGGGCCAGGAGGTTGTGGTACCACGCCGGGTTCTCGGGCGCGCCGGCCTTGGAGGCGGCGATCAGCCAGGTGTCGGCGTCGGGATGGAGGTTGGCCACCGGCGAGACCCGCTCCTTACCGGTCTTGGCACCGGTGTGGTGAACGAGCACGAGCCCGCGCCCGAACGGCACCGAGGTCACGTTGCCGTCGTTCGAGCGGAACTCGTCGATGATCGACTGGTTCCAGTCCTTGTATTCGCTGTCTGACATGGAGTGCCTTTCCCCCGAGGAATCGGTTTTCACCCACTCTTGCAGACATCCCCAACGGGCACGGTCAAACGCGGGCGAGTGCCGCGATCCGCACCTGCTCCTCCCGGTCGGTCACCTTCACCCGCGGCCGGCCGATCTCCTTGCCGGACTCGCACTCGTGGGTATCGAGAGTGTTCCAGCCGGTCTGGTCGACGACGACCACGCCGCGTTCGGCCAGGAGGTCGTCGAGGGAGCGTCCGGCAGGGGCGGTGAGCGAGCCGGCGGCGTAGTCGTCCAGGAGGGTGCGTACGGTCTCGGCGGCGCAGGCCCGGTTGGTGCCGATCACTCCGCTGGGACCGCGCTTCGCCCAGCCCGCGGTGTAGGTGCCTTCGGCCCCCCTGACCCGGCCGGCCTCGTGGGGGAACCGGCCGGTGCCCTCCTCGCTCGGGACGCCGGCGACACCCGCGGAGCGGTAGCCGGTGGCACGGACGACCAGCCCGGCCTCGATCTCCTCACCGGCGCGGTGTCCTGAGCTTGTCGAAGGGTCGAAGCGCACCCCGGTCACGGTCTCCGCGCCGAGGATCTCGGTGGGCGTGAGCCCGAAGCGGAGGACCAGCCGCTTCGCGGCGCCCGTACGCGGCCGGGCGGCCAGCTCGCGCAGCAGGTCGGCCTTCTGGAGCGCCGCGAAGGTGGCGGCACTGCGTTCGGTCATGTCCGCCTCGGTCGGCAGCGCGGTCAGGTCCGCCTCGTCGACGACGACGTCGAGACTCGGGTCCTCGGCCAGCGCCCGGAGCTCGGGGCTGGTGAAGGCGGCGTGCTCGGCGCCGCGACGGGCGGTGACCACGACCTCTCGGATGCCGCTGGCGGCCAGGGCCGAGAGTGCGACCGGTGCCAGGTCGGAGGCCTTCAGCGCCGCCTCGTCGGCCAGCAGCAGCCTGGCCAGGTCGAGGGCGACGTTGCCGTTGCCGATGACGACGGCGCGCTCGTGGGCGAGCGGGAAGGTGAGCGCAGCACGGTCGGGATGGCCGTTGTACCAGCCGACGAGCTCGGCCGCCGACGTCGAGCCCGGCAGCTCCTCCCCCGGCAGGCCGAGGCTGCGGCCCTCGCCGGCGCCGGTGGTGTAGACGACCGCGTGATGAGCGCCGAGCAGCTCCTCGTGGGTGACGTCGCGTCCGATCTCGACGTTGTAGCGCGTGCGCACCCGGCGGTGGCGGGCCGTCTTCGCGAAGTCCGTGGCGACCTCCTTGGTGTCGAGGTGGTCGGGCGCGACGCCGTAGCGGACCAGACCGTAGGGCGTCGCGAGGCGGTCGATGACGGTGATCTCGACGTCGCAGCGGCGGGTGGTGGCCAGCTCTTGGGCGACGTACCACCCGGCCGGGCCGGCGCCGACCACGGCCACCTTCAGCGGGCCGCCGGGGATCTTCGCCCCTTGCGTCGGCAGCGGCGCGGGCTCCTCCTGCTCGCCGGTGAACTCGAAGAAGGCCGCGTTGATGTCGACGTAGGGCGCGAAGGCGTCCGGGACCTCGTAGTCGGGGAAGATGGCGTTGACCGGACACGCGTCCTCGCAGGCACCGCAGTCGATGCACTCGTCGGGATGGATGTAGAGCATCTCGGCGGCACCGAAGCCCGGCTCGTCGGGTCCCGGGTGGATGCAGTCGACCGGGCAGACCTCCACGCAGGAGGCGTCGTTGCAGCAGGACTGGGTGATGACGTACGTCATTGCGGCTAGGCCTCCTCGGCGGCGCTCTTCTTCGCGGCAGCCCGCTGGGCACGCCCGATGGTCTCCTCGACGACCGTGTTCATCCTGGCACCATCGGGCCACCCCGCGTAGTGACTCAGGAAGACAACGATCTCCCGAAGCTCGTCCTCGGAGAGCTCGCCGTTGGCGTACGCCGCGGGGATCTGGATCCCGAGCACGTCCGCCGCGCCCTTGCCGGCGAGCAACCCGATCAGCAGCAGCCGGCGGTCGCGCGTGGTCAGACCGGGGCGCTGCCAGATGTCGCCGAAGAGGTGGTCGGCGGTGTAGCGGAAGAAGTCCCCCTCGCCGTTGGCCATGTCGAAGCCATAGACCTCCTCCATCTTGCGCAGGCCCCTCGCGCGCGGCTCCGGGAGGTCGGCGAACCTGTCGCCCTCCTGCGGGCCGGGCCCGGACATGCCTGGCCCGGACACGCCCAGCCCGGGTGCAAGCCGTTCCAGCGCGAGCCGGGCGAGCGGCACCTCGACGCCGAGCTCGTCGGCGAGCTCGATCGCGAAGCCGAGGTCCTTCTCCCCCAGCGCGACCACGTGAGCGAAGACGCCGTGCCAGAAGTCGGTCCTCTCGATCGGCGCGGCGGTGTCGCGGTGCATGATCGCGCCCGGTCCACCGGTGATCGCGTCGGTGTGGCGTACGACCTCGCCGAGCGCCACCAGGTCGAGCCCGGCCGCCTCGGCGAGGCGCTGGGCCTCGGTGGCGGCGGTGAAGGAGGCGAAGTGGAGCAGGTTGCGGGCCAGCTTGAGCCTGGTGCCGGCGCCGACCGGGCCAGCATGGACCACCTTGGAGCCCATCGCGGTCAGGACCGGGGAGGCCGCCGCGTACCCCTCGGGGGTGCCACCCACGAGGATGGCCAGCGTGCCCTCAGCAGCTCCCATCGGGCCGCCGGAGACAGGCGCGTCGAGCACCTCGACCCCGTGTGGCTCAGCGGTCGCCGCGAGCTCGGCCGGGGTGTCCGGGGCGACCGTGGAGTGCACCAGGACCGTGAGCGGCTCTCCCTTCGGGCGGTCGCCGACGGCGGTGAACACCTCGGTGAGCACCTGGCGGACCTGGTCGTCGTCGCGCACCATCACGCTCAGCACGTCGACGGCCGAGGCCAGCTCGGCGACCGAGGCCGCGCTCTTGGCCCCGGCGGCGCCGAGCTCGGCCACAGGCTCGGGGGCGATGTCGTGGACCCACAGCTCGATCCCGTCCGTGCCCGCCAGCTGGAGCGCCATCGGCCTGCCGATGTTGCCGAGCCCCACGAACCCCGCCCGGGTTCCGGTCACGGTGCTCACAGCCGGAAGGTCCCGCCGCCGTCGACGGCGATGATCTGGCCCGAGATCCACGAGGACTCCTCGGAGAGGAGGAACTTCGCGGTTCCGACCATGTCCTCGGTGGTTCCGAGGCGCTTGATCGCCATCTGCTTCGTCATCTCCTTGGCCGCGTCGCCGGCCTGGGTGCGGGTCGCCTCGGTGTCGGTCGGCCCCGGCGCGATCGCGTTGACCCGGATGTTCATCCCGCCGAGCTCGTGAGCGAGCTGTTGGGTCAGCCCGTTGATGCCGACCTTGGCCAGCCCGTAGAAGCCGGAGTAGAGGTAGGCGGCGGTGGAGGACTGGTTGACGATCGCCCCGCCGCCCCGCTTCTGCATCGCCGGGTAGACGGCGCGGGTCATCACCAGGGCCCCGTCGAGGTTCACGCTCATGAACTTCTCGTAGTAGTCCCAGTCGACGGTGATCAGCAGGTCGAAGGCCATGTCGCCGTAGATCGCGGCGTTGTTGACCAGCCCGTCGATCCCGCCGTACGCCTCGGTCGTCTCGGCCACCAGCGCCGCGGCCGACGCGTGGTCGGAGACGTCGCAGCGTACGAACCTGGCGACGCCCCCGGAAGCCTCGATCTCCTTGGCGACCTGCTGGCCCTTCTCCTCGTTCAGATCGGCGACGACGACGGCAGCCCCCTCGGCGGCCAGCCCCTTCGCGTACGCCTCGCCGATCCCCTGCGCCGCCCCCGTGACGACGACGACCTTGTCCTCGAACCTCATGGTGCTACCTCTCGATCTGGTCTGCTCACGACTGTGTTGGTCTCGACACGCCTCCGCCTAACGGCTCCGCCGGCTCGGCCAGCGGCTCCGCTGGTCGAGCCGGGCGAGCGCCAGCGAGCCCGTGTCGAGACCAACACGGTTCCGTTCATGCGGGCTCCGCGATCAGCTTGGTCTTGAGGTACTCCTCGAAGCCCTCGACGCCCATCTCCCGGCCGAGGCCGGACTGCTTGTAGCCGCCGAAGGGTGCGTCGGGGCCGAACCACTGGCCGCCGTTGACGCCGATGGTGCCGGTGCGGATCCGGGCAGCCACCGACTTGGCCCGCTCCAGCGATCCGGACTCGACCGAGCCGGAGAGGCCGTAGGGCGAGTCGTTGGCGATGCGTACGGCATCGTCGTCGCCGTCGTGGGCGATGACCGTGAGCACGGGGCCGAAGATCTCCTCGCGGGCGACGCGGGCGGTGTTGTCGAGGCCGGCGACGACGGTGGGCTCGATCCAGAAGCCGTCCGCCAGATCGCCCGACCGGACCGCGACGGCCCCGCCGGTGGCGAAGCGACCACCCTCCTCCTGCGCGAGCGCGAGGTAGCCGAGGATCCGGTCGCGCTGGACCGCCGAGATCACCGGGCCGCAGATCGTGCCGGCATCGGCCGGGTCGCCCGCACCGAGCGAGGCCATCGTCGCCGCGGCCGCCTCGACAGCTGCGTCGTAGGACGCGCGAGGCACCAGCAGTCGGGTGGTCAGAGCACAGCCCTGACCTGCGTGTACAGCCACCGAGAAGGCCGCCATCGAGGCGGCTGAGGCGACATCGGCGTCGTCGAGGACGATCGCCGCGGACTTGCCGCCGAGCTCGAGGAAGACCTTCTTCAGGCTGGGTGCCGCGGCCGCCATGATCGCCCGGCCGGTGGCCGTCGAACCGGTGAAGGAGACCAGGTCGACCCGCGGGTCCTCGGCCAGCATCGCGGCCACGCGGTTGTCGCGCGGGGTGACGACGTTGAACACCCCGGGCGGAAGGTCGGTGTGCTCGGCGGCCAGGCGTCCGAGCTCCGCGGCGAGCCACGGGGTGTCGGGAGCGGGCTTGAGGACGACCGTGTTGCCCGCGGCCAGCGCCGGCCCGATCTTCGCGAGGTTGATCTGGTTGGGGAAGTTCCACGGCGTGATCGCCGCGACGACGCCGACGGCCTCCTTGCGCACCGTGCGGCGCGAGGAGATGCCCAACGTGACCCCGACGCCGAGGTCCCGCTCCCACTCGTAGGACTCGGCCAGGTCGATGGTCCAGGCCAGCGTCTCGACCGGGGTGTCGAACTGCGGCCCGGCCACCAGGAAAGCAGGCGCCCCGACCTCCGCGGTGGTCAGCTCGCGCAGCGCCTCGGCGTTGTCGAGGATCGCCTGATGGAGCTGGCGCAGGCACCGGACCCGGAAGGCCACGTCGGTCGACCAGTCGGTCTCGTCGAAGGCCTTGCGCGCGGCGGCGATGGCCGCGTCCACGTCCTCGGCCGTCGAGTCGGGTGCGCGCCCGATCTCGGCTCCGGTGGCCGGGTTGAGGATGGCGTACGTCTCGCCGTTGCTGGCCGCGCCGAGCTTGCCGTCGACCAGCTGCTGGGCGGGCGGGTTGGTGGGGTTCCTGGTCGTCATACGGGCTCCTGGGTGACGAAGTGACCGGCCGCGACGGGCGGCGGCCAGACGGTCGAGGGCAGGTCGGCGAGGCGGTAGTGGCCGGGCTGCTCGATCCCGTTGAGCGACATCCGCTCCAGCAGCCCCGCGGTCGCCTTCTTCGCCTTGACGATGTCGAGGAAGGTCGTCGCGGTGGAGCCGAGGTCGAACCAGTCCCGTTGCCAGGCGAACTCCAGCCCGCCACCGTCGGGCCGCGGCGCGACCCCGAACCAGGAGCCGCCGATCCCGAGGATCTCGTACTCCTCCCCCGTCGCGTCGTCGACGATCCCGGCGCGCTGGCGCCAGAAACCGATCACCATCGCGTTGACGTCGTCGATGACCGTCGCCTGGTAGTCGTAGTGCCACCCCTCGAGGCCGGCCATCTCCGTGCCGAGCGCCCACTCCCGGATCTGCTCGCGGCCCAGGGCCATGAAGTGCTCGTCGGGGGTGTACATCCAGCCGTACGTCGCGTCCTCGGCGTATGCGTCGGCCAGCGGCGCCCAGTCACCCTCAACCTCTGCTTTACGGTTAAGGCTGAGCCAGTCGGCCCAGAACCCTTCGATCTCGGTGCGGTTCATGTCAGTCCTCCAGGGTGAGAGCGAAAGCAGGGCAGTACTTGACGGCCGCACGTGCCGCCACGAGCTGGTCGGTCGACGGCTCGGTGACGCGTACGACGACCTGGTAGCTGTCCTCGTCGAAGCCGAAGAGCTCCGGCGCCTCGGCGAGACACTCCTGGTGCCCCTGGCAGAGCCCCAGGTCAGCAGTGAGCTTCATGCTCGCCGCCGGTAGCGGACGCGGCAGGGCTGCTGGAGCTGGATCACCATCTTGGTGAAGTCGTCGGCGTAGGACTCCAGCGGCTGCGCCGCCTCGAACGAGTAGTCGCGCAGGACGACCGAGAAGATCGCCTTCATCTGCATCATCGCGAACGCGTTGCCGACGCAGCGGTGCTTGCCGGCGCCGAACGGGATCCAGGTCCAGCGGTTCTGCATGTCCTCCTGGCGCGGGTCGAGGTAACGGCTCGTGTCGAACGACTCAGCCTTCGGAAAGTCGTCCTCGATCCGGTTGGAGACGCGCGGGGAGGCCGCGAGCAGGGTGCCGGCCGGGATCGTCTCGCCGAGGAGGTCGAAGTCCTCGCGTACGAGCCTCATCAGGATGATCAGCGGCGGGTGCAGGCGGAGCGTCTCCTTCAGCGCCGCCTCGAGCACCGGGATGGAGCGCAGCGCCTGGAAGCTGACCTCCGAGCCGTCGGCGTAGAGCTCGTCGAGCTCGCCCACGACCTCCGCCATCACCGACGGGTTGCGCAGCAGCTCGATCATCGCCCACGACGCGGTTCCCGAGGAGGTGTGGTGCCCGGCGAACATCATCGAGATGAAGATCCCGGTGATCGTGTCGGTGTCCATCTCGATCGAGATCAGCACGTCGAGCAGGTCGCGCTCCTCGCGCCGAACCTTGCCCCTGGCGACCCGTTTGTCGATGATCGCCTGGACGAGCGCGACCAGCCGCTCCCGGGCGGCGTCGCGCAGCCGGAAGTTGTCGATGTCGGCATAGGCGTCGACGTACGCGATCGCGTCGGTGCCGTGCTCGAGCTCGTGGTAGTGCTGGGCGAAGGACGAGTCCAGCTCCTCGCGGAACGGCTTGCCGACGAGGCAGGCCGAGGTGGTGTAGATGGTCAGCTCGGCGAAGAAGTCGAGCAGGTCGATCTCCCCCTCCTCGCCCCAGCCGGCGATCATCCGGCGGATCTCGGCCTCGATCGTCTGGGCGTGCCCGCGCATCATGTCGCCGCGCAGCGCCTGGTTCTTCAGCATCTGCTGCCGCTCCTCCGGCGAGGCGTCGAAGACGACGCCCTTGCCGAAGATCGGCGTCATGAAGGGATAGGCCGCGGCCTGGTCGAGCACGTCGTCGGGCGCCCGGAAGAACGCCTCGTTGGCCTCGGCCCCGGTGACCAGGACGACGTCCTTGTCCGCGAGCCGGAAGCGTCCCAGGTCGCCGCACTCCTCGCGGACGCGGGTGAACAGCGAGATCGGGTCGACCCGCATCTCGGGCAGATGTCCGGTGCCGCGGATGATCTCGGGCACGCTCGGGTCCTGGTCGTCCAGGACGGTGGAGACGGTGGGGATCGTCATCGTTCCTCCACGGGGGCTTCGGGGTTGACGTCGATGGTGCTGATGTGGACTCCGCGGGGCGCGGTTACGACCGTCGTGATCGCGTCGGCCTGCGCGCGGGCCTTGAGGAAGTGCGGGTGCCGCGCCAGGCCCCACTTCACCCACTGCTCCAGCACGAACCCGCCGAGCTCGGCGGGCCACTCGTTGCCGATGTCGGAGTGGGTGGGACCGGGGCGGACGATGGACGCCCTCACCCCGGTGCCCTCGAGCTCCATCTGGAGGGCGTTGACCATGCCTTCCAGGCCCCACTTGGAGGCGGCGTACGCGCCCATGAAAGGTCGCGGCCTCAACGCCACGTCGGAGGAGAGGAAGACCAGGTCGCCGCGCTGCCGCTCGATCATCCCGGGGCCGAAGGCGCGCAGGGCCCGGTGGGCGCCGAGCAGGTTGACGTCGACCTGGCCGGCGAAGGTCTCCGTGGGGACGTCGACGGTCGCGCCCGGGTGGGTGACCCCGGCGTTGCTGACCAGGACCTCGACGTCGCCCAGGTCCGCAGTGACTTTCGCGGCGAACTCCGCCACCGAGTCGTCGGAGGTCACGTCGAGGGGGTGCGCGACCGCCTCTCCCCCGTCGGCACGGATCGCCGCGACGACCTCTTCGATCCGCTCGACCCGCCGGGCTCCCAGCGCGACAGGGAAGCCTGCCGCGGCCAGCGCCTTCGCGGTCTCCGCGCCGATCCCGGAGGAGGCGCCGGTGATCACCGCCGGGCGGCGGTCGGGCTGGGCGTACTTCATGCGTCCTCCCTGGATGCTGACCGAGGTACCTCGGCGAATGCGCACTGGCTTCGTGGAACTCCGCGAAGTAGGTGCCTGCTGACCGAGGTACGTCGGTGAGCATCCGCCCCGCTGACCGAGTCACCTCGGTGAGCATCCGCATCCGCCCCGCTCATCGCACCCTCCAGGCGAACGTGACGGGCAGCTGCGCGAACCCGCGGACGCTCGTGGAGTGCACGCGGACGGCGCGATCGGTGTGGACCTCGAAACCGGACGTACGCCGCACCAGCTCCGCCAGCACGACCTTGGCCTCGAGCCGGGCAAGGTTGGCACCGAGACAGAAGTGCCGGCCGACGCCGAAGCTCATGATCCTGCCGAGCTCCTCGGCAGGGCGATGGATGTCGAAGGCGTCCGGTGCGGTGAAGACGCGCTCGTCGCGGTTGGCCGAGCCGAGCAGCACGAGCAGCTTCGACCCGGCGGGAACGACCTGGCCGTGGAGCTCGATGTCCTCGGCGACGTACCGGGCCAGCATCTGGCTGGAGGTGTCGTGACGCAGGGTCTCCTCGATCCAGGAAGCCACCGGCGCGGTGTCCGCGGGATCGGCGAACACCTCGGCGAGCTGAGACGGGTGGGCGCCGAGATGGAAGAGCGCGTTGCCGAGCAGCTTGGTGGTGGTCTCGTTGCCGGCCACGACCATCAGGAACAGGAACGCGATGACCTCGTGGTCGAGCAGCCGGTCGCCGTCGACCTCGGCCTCGACGAGGGCCGAGGTGAGGTCGTGGCTGGGCTGCTTGCGCCTCTGCGCGACCATCTCGGCGTAGTAGCCGATCAGCTCCAGCGCGGCGGTCATCCCGGCCTCCGGCACATCGCGTACGCCGTCCTCCCGGTGCACCACGAGGTCGGCCAGGCGCCGCACCTCGTCGCGGTCGGCGACGGGCACGCCCATCATCTGTGAGATCACGTCCATCGGGAGCTTGCCGGCCAGCTCGGCGATCCAGTCCACCTCGCCGCCCTCGGCACCCACCTCCGCCAGCGCGTCGAGGTAGTGGTCGGCCAGCCCCTGGATCTGCGGGGCCAGCTCACGGACACGACGGGGCGTGAACCCAGCCGAGACCAGCTTCCGCAGCCGGGTCTGCTCCTTGCCGTCCAGGGCGAGGAACGACATCACCCGGTGGGCGTCGGCGTTCCAGGCGCTGGCGTCGAGGGATACCCCCATCCGGTTGGAGAAGGTGACGTCGTCCTTCACCGCGGCGTGCACGTCGGCATGACGCGAGAGCGCCCAGAAGTCGTCGGAGGCGTTGTAGTAGAGCGGCGCCTCGTCCCGCAGCCGGGCATAGACCGGGTAGGGGTCCTCGTGGAAGTCGTAGTCGTAGGGGTCGAAGATCTTGGTGGTGGTGCTGGTCATCTCACTCCATCTCCGACGATGACGGCGACGACCGGAGCGAGCCGGTCGGCCATCTCGTCGTAGGTCATCAGGCCCATGCCCGCCTGCAGCAGCGCCCCGGAGAAGGCGAGCAGCAGGGCTTCGCGCTCGGCGTCGACAGCACCCTCACCGAGCGCCGCCTCGAACCGGGCCGCGAACTCGGCCCCGATCCGCAGCCGCAGCCGTTCGACGTCGGAGTCGCTGCCCAGCAGCGCCGGGGTGACCGCCGCTGCCAGCTCCGGCTCCTCGGCGATCCGGGTCGTCAGGCTGCGTACGGCCGCCTGCACGCGGTCCACGCGGGACCCGGTCTCCTCGACCGCCGGCGTCTGGACCAGATGACGCCAGAAGAGCTCGGCGAAGAGATGGCTCCTGGAGGCGAGGTAGGTGTAGGCCGTGGCCGGAGAGACCCCGGCCCGCGCGGCGACCGAACGGATGGTCAGCGCCTCGTGGCCCACCTCGCGCAGCTCCTCCAGACCGGCAGCGAAGACTCGCTCGACCGTCTCCGCCTGGCGGCTGCTCGTTGCGCTGGACACGTGTCCAGATTAGAACACGTTCTCGTTTCGGGCAAGGGGTGAACGGCACCGGATCGGGGTACCGCACCGGTATGCCGAGAACAGACGTGCTGGGCGAGGAGCTCCAGCGACAACTCGACGTCCTCAAGCTGGTCGGCGCGACGCTGAAGGCCGCCGAGATCCCGTTCGCACTGGCCGGCGGGTACGCGGTCTGGACCCGAGGCGGCCCCGAGAGCACCCACGACGTGGACTTCGTGCGCCCCCAGGAGTGCGTCGAGGACGCCGTGCGCAACCTGGTCGAGAACGGGATGGACCGGGTCGGCGCCCCCGAGGACTGGCTGGTCAAGGTCGGTCGCGACACGGTGGTCGTCGACCTCATCCACCGGCTCCCGACCGGGCCCGTCGACGAGGAGCTGCTGGTGCGCTGCACGGAGCTGCCGGTCGACTCGGTCACCATGCCCGTCATGTCCGCGACGGATCTGCTCATCTCGCGCATGCTGGCCCTGAGCGAGCATGCCTGCGACCTCTCGCCGATTCTCGGCGCCGCCCGTGCCCTGCGCGAGCAGGTCGGCTGGCGGCTGGTGCGACAGGAGGCGACGATGCCTGACCCGATTCGTGTGGCGGCAGTGGGTGACGTACATCTGGCCGACGACCTGCGCGGCCGCTACGCCCCGCTCCTCACCGACATCTCCGAGGAGGCCGACGCGCTGCTGGTCGCCGGAGACCTCACCCAGCACGGGACGGTCGAGGAGGCCGAGGCGTTCGCCGACGAGTTCGACGCCGCCGACGTGCCCGTCCTCGTCGTGCTCGGCAACCACGACTACCACTCCGGGGCCGAGCGGGGCATCGCCCGACTGCTGGAGGACCGCGGGGTGACCGTCCTCGAGGGCACCTCGGCCACCATCGACACCGATGCCGGCCGCCTCGGCGTCGCCGGCATCAAGGGCTTCTGCCTCGGCTTCGTCGGCCGGAGCGCCGCGGACTTCGGCGAGCCCGAGATGAAGGCCTTCACCGGCCACGGCATCGAGACCGCCAGCCTCCTGCGCAGGGCCCTCGACGACCTCGCCACCGACGAGCCGGACGTGACCGTCGCGCTGTCGCACTTCTCCCCCGTCGACGACACGCTCATCGGCGAGCCGAAGGAGATCTGGCCGTTCCTCGGCAACTACCGGCTCGGCGAGGCGATCGACGAGACGGGTGTGGATCTGGCGGTCCACGGCCACGCCCATGCCGGGCGCGAGAAGGGTCTGACCCCGGCCGGGGTGCCCGTACGGAATGTCGCCCAACCCGTCATCCAGTCGGCGTTCCGTGTCTACGACGTCGTCCCCAGGAGGTCGGCATGAACGAGCAGAAGACGCGAGATCTCGAGCGCGCGATCGCGACCGACCCACGCACCCACGAGCTGGGCATCCGGGTCCAGGTACGCGGCGACCACCTCGTCGTCTCCGGCGAGGTGGCCTCCGAGGAGCGCCGGGCCACGGTGCTCGAGGTCGTCAGGGAGCACGAGCCCGGGCTCGACATCGTCGACCACATCATGCTCAGCGCCGAGCCAGGTCCGGGAGGACCCGACCACGAGCAGATCGACCCGCCACGAAGGAGCTGATCATCGATGAACGGCACCATCGTGGCGGTCGTGGTCGGGATGATCCTGTTCTGGAGCGTCCTCACGCTCATCGCAGCGCTCCTCGACCGGCGCCGCAGCCGGCAGATCGACGACGACCTGGCCAAGATGGAGCGCAAGCACCACCTCGTCGGCCGCGACCGGTACGGGAGCTTCGACCAGCGAACCCGCTGAGCCCGCTCAGGCCCCGGGTGGAAGCCTGGTGAAGTCGGGCTCTCGCCCCTCGGCGAAGGCGACCAGCGCCTCGATGTTGGCCGGCCCGCCGAGAAGCTCGGCGAACTTGGCGTTCTCGAGCTCCCGCGCGGCCTCGATCCCGGGACGCAGCGACGCGATCATCGTCTCCTTGACCGCCACCAGGCTGCTGATCGGCCTCGCGGCGAGCGTGGCGGCGTGGTTCCAGGCCACCTCGAGGAGCTCCTCGGGCGCGGTGACGCGCCAGACGAGCCCCATCTCGTGGGCCTCCTCGGCACTGAACCAGTCCCCCGACAACAGCATCCAGGCCGCGTTCTGACGTCCGATCAGTCGCGGGAACAGGAAGCTCGAGGCCGCCTCCGGCGCCACCCCGAGGGTGGTGAACGGCGTCTTGAACCTCGCCTTCGTCGAGGCGAGGACCAGGTCGGCGAAGCCGAGGAGCGTCACGCCGATGCCGAGCCCCAGACCGTTGACGGCCACCACCAGCGGCTTCGAGAACGCGGCCAGGGCGTCGACGAGGCCGATGAACCCGTGCGAGGCACCGTCGTCGGCACCCGAGGCGGTCTCCTTCATCTCCACGAGATCGGTTCCGGCCGAGAAGGCCCGACCAGTCCCGGTCAGCAGCACGACGGCCACCTCCGGGTCCTCGTCGGCTTCGCGCAACGCCTCCGCGAGGGCGACGTAGAGCGACTGGCTGAAGGCGTTGAGCTGATCGGGACGGTTGAGGGTCAGCGTACGGACGCGGTCGCGGTCCTCGATCAGGAGCAGGTCGGACATCAGGCCCCCAGGATCAGGTCGGCGGCGCGCTCCCCGATCATGATCGAGGGCGCGTTGGTGTTGCCACCGGTGATCGAGGGCATCACGCTCGCGTCGGCGACGCGCAGGCCGTCGATGCCCAGCACCTTCAGGGACGGGTCGACCACGGCGCGCTCATCCGACCCCATCCGGCAGGTGCCGACGCCGTGGTAGACGCTGTGCAAGATGTTGGGCAGCAGCTCACGGGTCGCCTCCGGGGTGGCGTAGGACGGTCCGGGCGAGATCTCGCCCTGGTTGTCGCCGAGGCCCACCATCATCTCGCGCACCTTGGCGATCCCGTCCAGGAGCACCTCGGTGTCCTTGCCCGCCGTCAGGTAGGCCGGGTCGAGCAGCGGGTGCGCGAGCGGGTCGGCGCTGGCCAGGCGTACGGTGCCGCGGCTCTCGGGATAGATCAGCGTCGGCAGGATGCACAGACCGGGCTTGCTCGTCGGCGGCCGGATGGCCTTGTCGCCGTCCTGGTTCGGGAAGGGGTAGACCCAGTACAGGACGTGCAGCTGCAGATCGGGGACCTGATCGGCCAGGGCGCTGCGTACGAAGCCGAACGCCTCGAACTGCGAGCCGGCCGCCCAGCCCTTGCGGGTGAGCCGCGACTTCGCGAAGCCTGCGGCGAAGTACGCGGGCGTGGGCCGCCGCAGCGCCGAGTCCATCCGGAACGAGACCGGCACGAAGAGATGGTCGTGGAAGTTGTCGCCCACCGGGAGGTCGGCGTGGACCTGGATGCCGTGGTCGCGGAGGTGGTCGGAATGACCGATTCCGGAGAGCATCAGCAGGTGCGGCGAGCCGTAGACACCGGCCGAGACGATGACCTCGCGGGTCGCCCGGATGGTCTGCTTGTCGCCGTCGGCACCGACGACCTCGACGCCGGTGGCGCGAGAGCCCTCGATCCGGACCCGAGTGACCTGGGCCTTGGTCAGGACCAGCAGGTTCTCGAGCGGCTGCTCGCGCAGGTAGGCCTTCGAAGCCGAGTAGCGGCGGCCCTCGGCGGCGCTGAGCTGGACGACGCCGACGCCCTCCTGCTCCTTGCCGTTGTAGTCGTCCAGCGCACTGACGCCGAGCCGCTTGGGCGCCTCGTCGAGCCAGGTCTGCGTGGCGGGGGTGAGGTCCTTCTGGTAGCGCACCTTGACCGGTCCACCCTGGCCGCGGAACTCGTCCCCGCCACCCTCGAAGTCCTCCATCCGCTTGAACGCCGGCAGCACGTCGTCGTAGGACCATCCGGTCGCACCGTCGGCCGCCCAGTCGTCGAAGTTCTGGCGGTTGCCGCGCACCCAGAGCATGCCGTTGATCGAGGACGAGCCGCCCAGCACCTTGCCACGGGTCATCGGGATGACCCGGTCGAGGGCGGCGCTCTGCGGGACCGACTTGTAGCCCCAGTCGACCAGCTTCTTCAGCTGCGGCGTCGAGAGCATCGCGGCGACGGCGCCGGGGAGCTCGAGGAGGTTCTTGATCCCGAAGGCGGTGTCCTTGGTGCCCGCCTCGATCACGATCACGCTGGCACCGCTCTCGGCCAGCCTGCGGGCGGTGGCACAGCCCGCGCTCCCGGCGCCTACGACGATGTAGTCGGCTTCCATGTTCACTTCTCTCTCCCGGTGATCCCTTCCGCAAAGACTAGAACACGTTCTACTGTTGTGTCATGCGCCACGGCATCGTCCTGTTCACCTCGGACCGCGGCATCGCGCCCGCCGAGCTCGCCACCGCCGCGGAAGAGCGTGGCTTCGACACGTTCTACGTGCCCGAGCACACCCACATCCCGGTACGCCGCGACGCCCTGCACCCCACCGGCGGCGCCGAGCTCCCCGACGACCGCTACCTGCGTACGCTCGACCCCTGGGTGACGCTCGGGACGTGCGCGGCCGTGACGTCGAGGATCGGACTCTCGACCGCGGTCGCCCTGCCGGTCGAGTCCGACCCGATCACGCTCGCCAAGACGATCGCGACCCTCGACCATCTCTCCGGCGGCCGGGTCTCCCTGGGTGTCGGCTTCGGCTGGAACACCGACGAGCTCGCCGACCACGGCATCCCCGGCGACCGCAAGCGCACCGCACTGAAGGAGTATCTGGAGGCGATGCGCGCACTGTGGACCCAGGAGGAGGCGGCCTACGACGGCGAGTTCGTCTCCTTCGGCCCGTCCTGGGCCTACCCGAAGCCTCCGCAGGGCCGGATCCCGACGATCGTCGGCGCCGGCGGCGGACCCAAGACGCTGCGCTGGATCGCCCGCAACGCCGAGGGCTGGATGTCGACGCCGACCGAGGCCGGCATCGGCGACAAGGTGAAGACGCTGCAGGACGAGTGGGAGTCGGCCGGCCGCGAGGGCAAGCCCGAGGTCCGGGTGCTGGTCGCCAAGAAGCCGACTCCGGAGGACCTCACCGAGTGGTCGGTCGCCGACGAGCTGATCTGGGGCGTCCCCGACACCGAGCCCGCCGGCGTTCTCGACTACCTCGACAAGCTCGCCGGACGCCTGGATCTGACCTGACCGACCGCCGACTCGGCGTCATCGGCTCGCGAGCACTCCCCTGAGGAAGGTCACCACGCGGGCGAGGCCGGCCCGCGACGCGGGCGAGATCCCGGGCAGGGTGAGGTATGCATGGGTCGCCAGGGCCGGGCGATGGACGGCGACCTCCACCCCAGCCGTACGCAGCGCCGCGGCGTAGCGCTCGGCGTGCGAGCGCACCGGGTCGAACCGCGCGGTGAGCACCAGCGCGGGCGGCAGACCCGCATGGGACCGCGCTCGCAGCGGCGAAGCCGACCACTCCTCGGCGAGCGACCCGTCGCGGCCGAGATAGTGCCCGACGATCCCGCCCAGCCCCGGACCGCGCAGGCCGACGAGCACGGTCCAGCAGTCCTCGACGGCCGCCGGATAGGGATGCTCCGGCGCGAGCCGGCAGGCCGGTACGACCACGACCGCCCCCGTACGGACCGCGATCCGGCCCGCCATCCAGCGCGACTGCTCGGGCGATCCCCAGCACCAGCCGCCACCGTGGAACGCCAGCACGATCGGCCGCCCCGAGGACGGGGCGGCCCGCGGGGCGTGGATGCGCATCCGGATGCCACCGGCCCAGGCCTCGCGCACCGTCGCGCCCGGTTCGTCGGCTCCGAAGACCCAGGTCAGGCGACGGTCCGCCAACAGCGCAGCCCGCCGCCGGCGCAGCTCGACCAACCCGTCCACACCGCGATCCTGCACCTGGACAGCGGTCCTCGTCATGACATCCGGCCGACCGGCGACCGAACGCCGGCCCACAGCTCACCCAGGCTGCCCGCACGGTAGAACACGTTCTACTATGATCGGGACATGAGTGACATCAGCGAGATCGAGCAGCTCAAGTACCGCTACGTACGCCTCCTCGACACCAAGCAGTGGGACGAGTTCGCCACCTGCTTCTGCGATGACGCCACCGCCGACTACGCCGGGCTCTCGTTCACCTCACCCACCGAGCTGGTCGACTACATGCGGGCCAACCTGCCCCCGGAGATCATCACGATGCACCACCTCCACCACCCCGAGATCGCGGTCGACGGCGATGCGGCCACCGGCCGCTGGTATCTCCACGACAAGGTCTTCGCCCCCGCCTTCGAGTTCGCCCTCGAAGGGGCCGCCTTCTACGAGGACCGCTACACCCGTAAGCCGCAGGGCTGGCGCATCGCCCACACCGGCTACCAACGCACCTGGGAGCTCACGACCAGCCTCAAGGACCTGCCCAGCAGCAAGTTCACGGGCCCGGGCGGACCGGCCACCCGCGCCTGAGGTCAGGAGTCGTACGCCGTGCGGTGCCGCGGCTGGTAGATCTGGACGTCGTCGGCACCGGGGACACGCACCATCGCGACCAGGCCGTAGCCGTGGTCGGCGACGTCTCCGTCGAAGATCGCGCCGCGAGCCTCGAGCTCGGCCTTGGTCGCCTCGATGTCGTCGCAGATGAAACTGATCTGGTGATGGCGAGGCGAGGAGTAGTCCCGTCCCTCGTGGGTGCCGCCGGTGGGGTGGATGCCCATCTCGCTGGGACCGGTGGCGAAGATCAGCCACCCATCACCCTCGTCGATGTGCGGGAGCTGGAGCACGTCACGGAAGAACGCCCGGGTGGCACCGGGATCGTCGGAGTAGACCAGCGTGTGACAGGCGAGGATCATGCCGCCGACGCTACCCCCGGCGATAGGTTGGGGCCATGCGGATCGCGTTCGGAGCCGACGACGAGAACGAGACGACGCGAGCCGTGCTCGCCGAGCTGCGCGAGCGCGGGGAAATCGAGGTCATCGAGACCGACTCCTGGCCCGACCTCGGTGCCGGCATCGGCCGGGCGGTCGTCGAGGGCCGCGCCGAGGTCGGCGTGGTGATGTGCTGGACCGGGACCGGCACGGCGATCGCCGCCAACAAGGTCGCCGGCGTGCGCGCCGCCCTCGCCTGGGAGCCCTGGATCGCCCGCGGCGCGCGCCTGTGGAACGACGCCAACGTCCTGGCGATGAGCCTCAAACGACTCGCTCCCGACATCGCGGTCGAGGTCACCCGCGCATTTCTCGACGAGACCGATCCCGACCCCGAGGAAGAGGCCGCGATCAACCGCCTCGACGAGCTGTGAGCGCGGCAGCGCCGACGTCCGGGGTCACCAGTTCACCTCATGACACTGCCGGGTCGGGGCGGTCTCGGTCTGGAGGGTGGCGTGCTCGATGCGGTGCCGGGTAGCGAGCGCGGTCTGCGCATCGGCCAGCACGGCCTGGGCATCGGTGCCGGCGCCCAGGACGAGATGCGCGGTGGCGACGTGCATCCCGGAGGTCAGCGTCCACAGGTGCAGGTCGTGGACGCCGTCCACGCCCGGGACCGCTTCAAGGTCGGCGACGACCTCGTCGACCTCCATGCCGTCGGGGACGTGCTGGCCGAGGACCGCCAGCACCTGCCGTCCCAGAGCGACGGCGCGTACGGCGACGAAGACCCCGATCGCGACGGCGACGGCCGTGTCCCACCACGCTTGCCCGGTGGCGGCGACCAGCAGTCCTGCCGCGATCACACCGACGCTTCCGGCCGCGTCGGCGACCACCTCGAAGTAGGCGCCCTTGAGGGTGAGCGACTCGCTCGCCCCCGCGCGCAGGAGCAGGATCGAGACCAGGTTGACGGCCAGGCCGATCGCGCCGACCACGAGCATCGCCCCGGTCTGGACCTCGGCTCCCTCCCCGACGCGACCGATGGCCTCGAGCACCACGTATGCAGCGACCCCGAGCATCACCAGGACGGTGAGCCCGGAGGCGAACACCTCCACCCGGTAGGAGCCGTAGGTGCGCCGACCGGAGGTGTCGGCGCGAGTGGCGATCCGGGTCGCGACCAGCGCCGCACCCAGAGCGACGACGTCCGCGGTCATGTGGCCGGCGTCCGAGATCAGGGCCAGCGACCCCGACCACAGCCCGGCGACGAGCTCGACCACCAGGAACGCCGCTACCATGACGAAGGTGACGGCCAGCCGCCACCGGTGCCTACCGCCGGCGTGGCCCACAGCGGCGCCGTGTCCATGTCCGTGACCGTGGCCCATCAGCAGCAGCCCTGCTCGGCGGAGTCGTGGCACGCCTCCGGGTCGGTGACCAGGATCAGGTCGTGCAGGTCGGCCAGCGCGTGCGCGATGCGACCGTCAGCGAGCTCGTAACGCGTGCGCCTGCCCTCGGGGACGGCGACCACCAGCCCGCAGCCGCGCAGGCAGGCCAGATGGTTCGACATCGACTGGCGGGTCACCCCCAGCGAGTCGGACAGCTCGGCCGGGTACGCCGGGCCCTCGCGCAGCTGCATCAGCACGCGGGCCCGGGTCGCATCGGAGAGGGCGTGCCCGAACCGGGCGAGGGCGTCCAGCGAGGAGGTGGTGGCGGTGACCATGCCGCGACAGTACAGCAAACTATGTATCCATCAAAAGCTGAACCATGGCGACCTCGGTCAGTCCAGCTCCCGGTAGTTGCTGCGGAAGAACAGCAGCGGCTCGGTCACGGCGCCCTCCTCGAGGTCCAGGACGCGGCCGACGACGAGGTAGTGGTCGCCCTCCTCGTGGACCGAGTGGACGGCGCAGTCGAGATAGCCGACCGCCCCGTCGAGGTGCGGGTCGCCGTGGTGCGCCGACGGGGTCCAGGAGATGTCGGCGTACTTGTCCGCGGCACGTGAGGCGAACTGGTTCGAGACGGCCTCCTGGCCGGCGGCGAGGATGTTGACCGAGAAGTGCCCGGCGCGACGGATCCGGGCCCAGGCGCGCGAGGACTTGGTCGGCGCGAAGAGGATCAACGGTGGTCGCAGCGAGACCGAGGAGAACGACTGGCAGGTCATCCCGACGGGTCCCTCCGCGGTCTGCGCCGCGATCACGGTGACCCCGGAGGCGAACCGGCCCAGCACCGTACGGAACAGGGCGTCCGCCTCGGCGTCGGCCGAGGTCTCCGGTGGCGACGGTGGCGCCTCGAAGTCGAAGCGACCGTGGAAGGACTCGATCAGCTCCGGATGCGGCCAGCTCTCGGCGGCATCGGGAGACATCCCATCAGGCACCTCTATACGCATACCCGATCACTGGCCTACGCCGAAGTCGTGGCCCCAGTACGAGACGGCCGTGGACTCCCGGGCGACCCATCTCTGGTCGTCGACCTGCAGTCCCTCGGTGCCGAACTCGATGTCGAAGCCACCCGGCGACTTCACGTAGAAGGAGACCATCTCGTCGTTCATGTGCCGACCGAGCGTCGCCGAGAGCTTCGCGCCGTACTTCTTGACCCGCTCCAGCGCCCTGCCGACGTCGTCGAGCTTGTCGACCTCGAGCATGATGTGGACGCACTTGGAGTCGTTGGGGAACGGCAGGAACGCCAGCGAGTGGTGGCGCGGGTTGATCCCGAGGAAGCGCAGCCAGATCTTCGTGCCCGGCTCCTTGCCGGCGAACTCGCCGGGCATGCTCATCGAGTCGCGCAGGCGGAACCCGAGCGTGTCGCGGTAGAACTCCAGCGCCTCGACGTCGTCGGAGACCGGGATCACCACGTGGCCCATCCCCTGCTCGCCGGTGACGAAGGTGTGGCCGTAGGGCGAGACCGCCGGGCGACGCTCGTAGGTGATGCCGTGGAAGAGCTCGAAGACGTTGTCGAAGGGGTCGCGGAAACGCAGCATCTCCTGCACCCGGCGCTCGGCGAGCTCCTCGGGAGTGCCCTCCTCCACCTCGACACCGGACTTCTCCAGGTGCTCGCGCGCCTGTGCCAGCGCGGTGTGGTCGGCAACCTCCCAGCCGACGCAGCTGAGCTGGTCCACCTCGCCGGGCTCGATCACGAGCCGCGCCGAGACCTCGTCGATGCGGTAGTACAGGTGCTCCGGGTTCGGACCCTTGGCCGTCACCAGCCCGAGGACCTTCTCCGCGAACGTACGCCATTCCTCCGGGTCGGCGCTGGTGACGCGTACGTAGCCCATGGACCTGATGTCGATCATGCGCGCTCCTTGTGCCTCTTCAAGCTGTGCCGTTTTAGAAACGCGACCGCGATCTCGCGGAACTCGTCGGCGGCCTCGATCTGTGCCCAGTGCCCACAACGCGGAAAGACATGCAGCTGCGCCTTGGGAATCAGCTTCAGGGCGGGGAACGCGCCGTCGAGCGGGTTGACCCGGTCCTCGCGTCCCCAGGTGAGCAGGGTGTGGTGCTTGAGCTGGTGCGCCTCGCGCCACAGCATGCCGTCCTCGGCGGTCTCGGGGTTGTAGAACGACCACCCCATCGACGCCATCGCCTCGCGCGCGCCGGGTGCGGTCGCATCCGCGAACCGCTCCTCGACCAGCTCGTCGGTGACCAGCTTCTGGTTGACGACCATGGTCGAGATGAACGCCTTCAGCGCCTCGCGGGTCGGGTCGCCGGAGAAGTCCATCAGGCGCTGTACGCCCTCGGTCGGATCGGCATGGAAGAGGTTGAGCGAGAGCCCGCCCGGTCCCATCAGCACCAGCCGGCCAACTCTCTCCGGATACGTGAGAGCGATCCGCATCGCCGTCCCACCGCCGAGCGAGTTGCCCAGCAGGTGCACCTTCTTCAGGCCCAGCTCGTCGAGAAGGGCGATCACCGCGTCGCCGGCGAAGCGGTAGTAGTTGCCCACGACCTCCGGCTTGTCGGAGGCCCCGAAGCCCGGCTGGTCGACCAGGATCGTGCGGAAGTCGGCCGCGAAGCCCTCGAGCGCCGAGCCGAAGTTGGACCACGACGAGGCCCCGGGGCCCCCGCCGTGAAGCATCACCAAGGGCAGTCTGTCGTCCTGAGACGCACCGAGGTCGTAGTAGCGCAGCGAGATCTCCCCCGCCGCCTCGGTCTTGATCGCGACGTCGTGAGCGACGTCCTCCTTCAGCAAGGCCATGTCAGTACATCCCCGGGTCGACCTTGTGCCCGAACTCGGAGGCGCCGTACATCTGCAGCGCCCGCTCGGGATCGTTGGCGGCGTGGACACGACCCGCGTGGGCATCGCGCCAGGCGCGCTGGAGCGGGGTGCCGTTGGCCAGCGCGCGGCCGCCGGAGGCCTCGAAGAGCAGGTCGATCGCGTCGATCGCCCGCTGGGTGCCGAGGACCTGGTCGCGGCGGATCCGCAGCCGCTGGGTGATCGGGATCTTTTCGCCGCGGGCGACGTGGGCCTGCTGCTCGCGGATGTTGCCCATCAGCAGCGCCCAGGCGGCGTCGATGTCGGAGGAGGCGGTCGCCACGCGGACCGCGGCGAAGGGGTCCAGCGACGCTTTCTCACCGTAGGAGGCGCGGACCCGGTTCTGCTGCATCGTCACGTGCTCGTCGTAGGCGCCACGGGCCATGCCGATGATCGGCGTCGTGATCGTGGTGGTGAACAGCGAGTGGAACTGCAGCTTGTAGAGGTCGCCGGTGTTGACCGCCTGCCCGGGACCCTTGCACCGACCGGTCTCGGCCATCGAGAGCGTGAAGCTCTCCGGGATGAAGACGTCCTCGACCACGATGTCGTTGGAGCCGGTGCCGGCCAGACCGACGACGTTCCAGACGTCGACGATCTCGTAGCGCTCGCGCGGCACCAGGAACGTACGGAAGTCGACCACATGGCCCTCGTCGTTGAAGACGAGCCCGCCGAGCAGCACCCAGGTGGCGTGCGCGCAGCCGGAGGAGAACGACCAGCGTCCGGAGAGCTGGAATCCGCCCTCGACCAGCGAGGCCTTCCCCATCGGCGCGTAGGAGGAGGAGACCCGGGTGTCGGGGTCCTCGCCCCAGACCGCCTGCTGGGCCTCGTCGTCGAAGAGCGCGATCTGCCAGGGGTGCACGCCCAGGACGCTGGAGACCCAACCGGTCGAGCCGCACGCCGAGGCGATGTCGCGTACGCAGGTGTAGAAGTCGACCGGCTCGGCCTCGAGACCGCCGAACCGGGTCGGCTGGAGGAGCTTGAAGAAGCCGACCTCCTCCAGCTCCTTGACGCTCGCCTCGGGCACGACCCGGAGACGCTCGGTCTCCTCGGCACGCTCCCTGATCGCGGGCAGCAGGTCCTGCACCCCGTCCCTGACGGTCTGTGCGTCCTTGTGGGGGCGCTGTGTCGGTTCGCTCACCGCTCTGCCTTCCTGCATGGTGTCCCAGATGTCCTCGGGCGGCGCGGGTCGTGCGCTGCCGATGGATCAATCCTAGAACACGTTCCAGTTTTGTCGAGTCCCCGGGCGTGTTTCGTCGACTGTCGTCTATGGTAGAACGTGTTTCAGTTCTTAGATAGCACCGGCTGATCGCACGAGGTTGAGGGAGCACCATGGGACGAACCGACGAGGAGACCTACGACGTCGTGGTCGTGGGCGCCGGAGGCGCCGGGATGACCGCCGCGCTCGCGGCCGCCCGCCGTCACGGGCTCGAGACCGTCGTCATCGAGAAGAGTGCGTACTTCGGTGGATCGACTTCGCGCTCAGGCGGCGGGGTCTGGATCCCGCGCAACCACGCCCTCGAGGCGGCCCACCAGAAGGACTCCCCCGAGGCCGCCAGCCTCTACCTCGAGTCGATCGTCGGCGACGTCGTGCCCAGTGAGCGCCGCGAGACGTTCCTGGACCGTGGCCCGGAGGTGCTCTCCTTCGTGTGCGAGAAGACGCCGGTGCGGTTCAAGTGGGTCCCCGACTACGCCGACTACCACCCCGAGGCCCCCGGCGGCCGCGGCGCCGGCCGTTCCGTCGAACCGGTCCCGCTCGACGCCCGGGTGATCGGCTCCGAGCTCGACCGGCTGCACCCGCCCTATACGAAGTCGCCGGTCAACATGGTGGTCACCCAGGCCGACTTCCGAAAGATCAGCCTCGGCATGCGCACGATCAGGGGCCCGATCACGATGGTCAAGATCGCGGTCGCCCGGATCCTCGCCGGCCTGCTCGGCAGGAAGATGTACGCCATGGGCGCGGCGCTCGCGATCGGGCTGCGCAAGGGGCTGAGCGAGGCGGGTGTCCCGATCCGCTACGAGACCGAGCTCGTCGGCCTCGTCACCGAGGGCGGCCGCGTCGTCGGCGTCGAGGTGCGGAAGGGTGAGTCCGGTCCGACCAGCGTCATCCGGGCGCGCCGCGGCGTGATCCTCGGCTCCGGTGGCTTCGAGCGCAACCTGGAGATGCGGGAGAAGTACCTGCCCGCGCCGACGTCGGTCGAGTGGACCACCGGCGCCTTCTCCAACACCGGCGGCGGGATCCTGGCCGGGATCGCGGCCGGCGCCGACACCGACCTGATGGACGAGTCCTGGTGGGGCCCCACGATCCCGTTCCCGGGGCGGCCGTGGTTCGCGCTCGCCGAGCGCAACCTGCCCGGCTCGATCATCGTCAACGGTGCCGGCAGGCGGTTCATGAACGAGGCGCTTCCCTACGTCGAGGCCGTGCACGAGATCTATCGCGGCCAGGAGAGTGGCATCTCGCACGTGCCCGCCTGGCTGGTCTTCGATCAGCGCTACCGCAACCGCTACATCTTCGCCGGGCTGGGTCCGGGCCAGCCGTTCCCGGGGCGCTGGCTCAAGGACGGCGTCGTCGTGAAGGCCTCCACGGTGGTGGCACTGGCCGAGAAGATCGAGGTGCCCGCCGACGGCCTGCGCGAGACCCTGGCCCGTTTCAACGGCTTCGCCGAGTCCGGTGTCGACGAGGACTTCCATCGCGGCGAGTCGACCTACGACAAGTACTACTCCGACCCCACCGTCAAGCCGAACTGCTCGCTCAACGTCATCGACCAGGCGCCGTTCTACGCCGTCAAGATGGCCCCCGGCGACCTCGGCACCAAGGGCGGTTTGGTCACCGACGAACGCGCCCGCGTGCTCCGCCCCGACGGCTCCGCCATCGAGGGCCTGTACGCCGCCGGCAACGCCTCCTCCGCCGTCATGGGCCGCACCTACGCCGGCCCCGGCGCCACCATCGGACCGGCCCTGGTCTTCGGCTATCTGGCCGCCGAGGACTGCGCTCTGAAGGCTGTCTCACCCGAGCAGGGCAACTGATGCCCATCGACCCCACCAAGGCCATCGGCGCCTCGCTGCCCTCCCAGTCGTTCTCGTGGACCTCGTCCGACGTGCTGCTCTACCACCTCGGCATCGGCGCCGGCTCGCGTCCCGGTGACGCGACCGACCCGGCGGCGCTGCGCTATACCCTGGACTCCGAGGCCCTGACCGTGCTGCCGTCCTTCGGGGTCGTGGCGCCCACCTTCCACGTCACCGAGCCGCCCTCGCTCGACCTGCCGGGCTGCGACATCGACCTGGCCTCGGTGCTCCACGGCTCCCAGGAGATCAGGGTCGACGGCCCGATCCCCACCTCCGGCGAGGCCGTCGTCTCGACCCGGATCGTCGAGGTCTGGGACAAGGGCAAGGCGGCCGTCATCGTCCAGGAGGGCGTCGCCGCGACTCCGTCCAGCGACCCGCTGTGGACGGTCCGGAGCTCGATCTTCGTACGCGGGGAGGGCGGCTTCGGGGGTGAGCGCGGGCCCTCGACCTCGCTGCCGGTTCCCGACCGAGCGCCGGATGCGGTGGCTGCGTACGACGTCACGGAGCAGCAGGCGCTGCTCTACCGGCTGTGCGGCGACCGCAACCCGCTGCACGCCGACCCCGGTTTCGCCGCGAAGGCCGGATTCCCGAAGCCGATCCTGCACGGGCTGTGCTCCTACGGGATCGTCCTGCGCGAGGCGACCGGCCTGCTCCTGGACGGCGACGCGACCCGCGTGGCCGGGTTCGGCGCGAGGTTCGCCGGGATCGTCTTCCCCGGCGAGACGATCTCGATCGAAGCCTGGGACGAAGAGCCGAAGATCCTGATCAGAGCCACGATCTCCTCGACGGACCCGGCCCGCGACGGCGCCCCCGTCCTCGCCGACTGCTACCTGGAGGCGACCGGAGCGAGGTCGCGCGGCGAGCTTGCTCGTCCGCTTGCGCCGAGCGAGGGAGCGACCGAGCGAAGCGAGGAGGTGCGATGAGCCGCGTACGTCGGTCGAGCCGGATTCGTGAGGAACGAGCGAATCCGTGTCGAGACCAACACAGTCGATCCGCGTCCCGTGAGGGCTGTGTTGGTTTCGACACGCCTCCGCCTAACGGCTCCGGCGGCTCAACCAGCGGGAGGCGGGTGCGATGAGCATGAGCGGCACAGCGCTCCCTGACGTACTCTCCCCCGCCGACGTCGAGGAGCGCTTCGGCGGCTGGTCGGAGGAGACCGACGTGATCGTGGTCGGCTTCGGCGTGGCCGGCGGCGCCGCGGCGCTGGAGGCGGCCCGGGCCGGCGCCCGCACGATCCTCCTCGAGCGCGCCGCCGAGCCCGGCGGCACCTCGGCGATGGCGGGCGGCCACTTCTACCTCGGTGGCGGCACCGCGGTGCAGAAGGCGACCGGGATCGAGGACTCGGCCGAGGAGATGTTCAACTACATCCACGCGGTCTCCAAGGAGCCCGAGGACGACAAGATCCGGGCCTACTGCGACGACTCGGTCGAGCACTTCGACTGGCTCGAGGCGCTCGGCTTCGAGTTCGAACGCACCTTCTGGCCCGGCAAGGCCGTCATCCAGCCCGGCACCGAGGGGCTGATGTACACCGGCAACGAGAAGGTCCACCCCTTCCGCGACCTCGCCGTCCCGGCACCGCGCGGCCACAAGGTGCCGGTTCCGGGCGACACCGGCGGCGCCAAGCTGGTCGTCGACCGGATGGCCGACCGCCTGGCCGAGACCAGCGCGGAGATCCGCTACGAGACCGGGGCCACCAACCTGGTGATCGACGACGGCCGGGTCGTCGGCCTGGCCTGGCGCCGGTTCGAGCAGCGCGGCGCGATCCGGGCCAAGGCGGTCGTCCTCGCCGCCGGCGGCTTCGTCGGCAACGGTGACATGGTCGCCGAGCACACGCCCCGGCTCGGCGAGAAGCTCTTCCCGCTGGCCTCCACCTACGACGACGGTCTCGGGCTGCGCCTCGGCGCCTCGGCGGGCGGCCGCTGGCGGTTCATGGACGAGCCGTTCCAGACCGCGCCGTTCTACCCGCCCTCGATCCTGCTCACCGGGATCATCGTCAACAAGCACGGCAAGCGGTTCGTGCCGGAGGACTCCTACCACGCCCGTACGGCCGCCTTCGTCATGGAGCAGCCGGACTCGGCCGCGTTCCTGATCGTCGACTCCGCGCACATCGAGCACCCGAAGATGCCGCTGTGCCCGTTCATCGACGGCTGGGAGACGGTCGAGGAGATGGCGGCCGGCCTGGGCGTACCCTTCGACGCCCTGAACGCGACGCTGACCTCCTACAACACCCACGCCGCCGACGGCGAGGACCCGGAGCTCCACAAGGCACCGGAGTGGACCGAGCCGCAGGACACCGGTCCGTGGGGCGCCTACGACCTCTCCCTCGGCAAGGCGCTGTACGCCGGGTTCACCATGGGCGGTCTGGCGACGACCGTCGACGGAGAGGTACGCCGCGAGGACGGCTCCGCGATCGCCGGCCTCTACGCCGCCGGCGCCTGCGCGGCCAACCTCGCCCAGGACGCCAAGGGCTACGCCTCCGGCATGCAGCTCGGCGACGGCTCCTACTTCGGACGACGGGCCGGGAGGCATGCTGCCGGACTGGGCTGACCGGCCCAGGCGACGGGCCCAGGTGACGGGCCTCACAGACGCGGCGCGTTCGGCGAGGCCACCCGTCGGCCGACTCCGGCGCCCGACTATCCTTGACAGACGCGCACGAGGCGAACTGTTGCCATATCACATATCTGCCCAGACGTGAATGGCCACGGTAAAAATTGGGACCTTCGACCCTACGCGCATCGAGAGCTCGGCTGGTTATGTATACGCGACGCCGCGGGCATCGCCGGTGCTGCCGCTCCCGACGCGTCCGCAGGCCCTCGTTCCCCACTCGACGCCTGTCGCCGAACTAGCCGAAAGGAATCCCCATGTTCGACTTCCGGAGCCCGGCCGGCCTCATGGTCATCGCCGCCCTGGTCGTCATCGCACTTGTGGTGGTCGGCGCTATCGCCGGCAACAGCCCTTCCTGATCCTGAGCTTCCTGGCAAGGAAGCCGCTGGCCCCGGCTCGATGAGCCGGGGCCGCGTCTGTTCTGTCTCGTTCGTCCGGCTCAGCGCGTGAAGACCGCCACCGTCCGGGCCGGCACCGTGAAGGTGCCCGAGCCCGCCTCGAACGAGGCCGACCTCACGACCGCGTCCGTGCCCTCGGCCTGGGTCGGGTGCAGCCGGTAGCCGGCGCCCGCGGCCTCCTTCACCCGCTGCTGCTGCGTCGTCGTGGTCGCGTTGAGGACGACGACGAGGTCACCCAGACGCATGGTGATGACACCCGGCGTCTCGTCCTTGCCCGAGAGCGGGAAGCTGAGCTTCTCCTGGACCTGGCCGGTGGTGGCCAGGTGGAAGGCCGGCTCGGTCGTACGGATCCTCAGCAGGTCCTGATAGGCGGCCGAGGCACCCTCGATGTCCGCGCAGTCGGGGCCGGCGGCCGAGGCGAGCAGCGGCTTCGCGTAGGGCCACTTGTCGCGGTTGTCGGTGGCCGGCGGCAGACCGCGACCGAAGCCGTTGCCGTCCTCGCAGTCCCAGTGGATGGCGTTGAACCAGTCCCCGGAGTCGTAGGAGTTGCGGTCCAGCGACTTCGAGCGCAGCAGGTCGGTGCCCGCCTGGGAGAGCGCCGGACCCTGCGAGAGCGCGGCCGTCGCCATGGCGAGCACCTGCATCCGGGAGCGGTCCGCGGTGCTGGTCAGGGCGGGCAGCTTGAAGGTGAGCGCGTCGTAGAGCGACTCGTTGTCGTGGGCGTCGGCGTAGGCGAGCGCGTCTCCCGGCGCGGCCGCGTACCCGGCCGGCGAGCCGTTGTAGTCGACCTCGGCCCCCTTCACCTGGCGGCCGTGGGTGTCGGTGAAGGTGTAGTCCGCGAGGTTGCCGGACAGCCCGACCTTGATCAGGTCCTGGTAGTGCATCAGCCGGGCCCGCTGCTCCGCCTCGGAGCCGTTGGCGGTCGAGGAGTTGGGATCGGTGTAGAGGCCGCTCGCGAACCCCTGGACACCCGGATCGGCGTCGAACGGGCCGCCGCCGCGTACGGCATCTCGGGCACGGTCGCTGAAGGTCGCGATGCCGGTGCCGGCCATGTTCTTCTGGGTGGCCTGGACGAAGCGGGCGTCGTCGGCGATCTCACCGAAGTTCCAGCCCTCGCCGTAGAGGACGATGCTCTTGCCGTCGACCCCGTCCTTCTCGAGGGTGAGCGCGTCGAGGGCCTCGCGGACGGCCAGGATGTTGGCCTTGGGGTGGTGGCCCATCAGGTCGAAGCGGAAGCCGTCGACCTTGTACTCCTTGGCCCAGGTCACGATCGAGTCGACGACGAGCTTGCCCATCATCGCGTTCTCAGGAGCGGTGTTGGCGCAGCAGGTGGAGTTGGCCACCGAGCCGTCGGCGAGGAGCCGCTGGTAGTAGCCGGGCACGATCTTGTCGAGCACGGACGTCTTCGCCTGGCCGCTGCTGGTGGTGTGGTTGTAGACCACGTCCATGACGACGCGCAGGCCGTCCTCGTTGAGCGCCTTCACCATCTCGCGGAACTCCACGGTGCGGTCGGCGCCGTCCGGGTCGGTGGCGTAGGAGCCCTCCGGGACCGTGTAGTGGTAGGGGTCGTAACCCCAGTTGTACGCATCCCCCGCGGCTGCCGCGGCGACGCACTCCTGCTGCTTCTCGCTGTCCGGGGCGTACGACTCGAGGTCGCAGTCCGGGGTGGCCTGGTCGCTCTTCTCCTCCGGGATGGTGGCGATATCGAAGGCCGGCAGCAGGTGGACGTACGACGTACCGGACTCCGCCAGCTCGCGCAGGTGCTTCGAGCCGTCGCTGTCCTTGTCGGCGAAGGCGAGGTAGCCGCTCGGGTGGTCGCTGGTCTCGTCCTCGACGGAGAAGTCGCGGATGTGGAGCTCCTGGATCTGGGCGTCCTTCATGGCCACGGCCTTCGGCTTCTTCAGACCGGTCCAGCCCTTGGGGGCGAGCGCCCTGTCGCCGAGATCGACGAGGAGACTGCGTTCGGAGTCGGCGGTGAGCGCGACCGAGTACGGGTCGGTGACCTTGTTGGTGACGACCTTCTGCACGCTCGGTGCCCACACCGTCACGAGGTAGCGGTACTCCTTGCCGCGCCAGGCCGAGGCGGACCCGGTCACGGACCAGACGCCGCCGGCGTCGTCGCGACGCATCGGCACGGTCTTCCCGCCGACCTCGAGCTTCACCGTGTGCGCCGTCGGCGCCCACACGGACAGCGTGACCCTGCCGCCCTTGAACACCGGCCCGAGCGAGGCCTTCTTCGCCTTCGCGGCGTAGAGGTCGTCGAGGATGCCCTGCGTCTGGACGCCGGTGCCCGTGACCAGGGCGCCGTTGCCGAGACGCTGGGTGAGCACGACCTGGCCGGCGAGCGCCTCCCGGATCCGGTCGCGGTCGCGAGGATCCACGGTGAAGGCGGCGTACTCCTTCAGGTGCGGGAACCGCGCCTTCTGCGCCTCGCTCAGCGACGCGGCCTGGAGCCGCAGCCAGCGGCCCTCGCTGCTGAGGGCACCCTCCTCGACGCTGATGCCGCCGTCGCGGTCGTAGGCCAGCTGGGTGGACAGCGCCGAGCCGCTGGCCCTCTCCTTCGGCAGCACGACGGTGGTTTCGTCGATCCACTGTGCGTGCGCCTTGGCGAGGTCGAGCTCGGGGGCCGAGCCGACCGAGGGGAGCAGATAGCCGGTGTCACCGGAGTTGAGCCAGACCTCGTGGCCGTACGTGGTCAGGTCGAGCGAGCGGTCGTTCGGGATGTCCTTCTCGTCGCCCTTGTGGACGATGTAGTTGAGCGAGGTGGCGCCGTCGACCAGCGGCACCTCGAAGGTGACACCGTAGGCGTCCTCGCCGGTGGGCTGCAGCGGCTTGGACCACTCGGTCGGGGTGGCCGCACCGGTCCAGGTGTGCAGGCCCCAGCCGGCGTAGTCGCCGTCGGCGCGGTGCAGGTGGATGACGGCCTTCGACGTGTCGGGCGCCGGGTAGACCCCGTCGGGCCTGGTGGTCTGCTGGCCGTCCCTGCCGGCCTCGACCCAGACCTCGCCGGTCTCGGCGAGGTCGATCGTCCGCTGGGCTCCGTCGGCGGTGCCGTCCTTCTCGAGCGTGTACGTCACCGAGGACGCGCCGTCGGCTAGCTTCACCCACGCGAAGGTGCCGTAGGCGTCGCGGCCGCTGAACCTGCCGCCCTGATCGCCGGCCCGCAGGGTCCAGCCGCTGTAGTCGCCATCGGCGCGCCGGTAGTGCACAACGGCGTAGTCCCGGTCGACGGCGCTCGGATTCTCGGCCTCAGGGACCGCTCCGGCCGTCGTCTCGGCGAGGTCGCTCGCGGTGCGCCCGTCGCGGTCGACCACCACGGCCTTGTAGCGCAGGGCGGTGCCCTCGGCGACGGCCGCAGGGACGTACTGGGTGATCTTGTAGGGGGCGTGGTCGACGGAGCCGAGGGTGCGCCACTTCCCGTTGCCGATCTGGGCGGCGAAGACGACGCGGGCGCCGGCGGTCTTTCCCGGGTCGGCGGTGAGGGTGACCATGCCGGTGGCGCCGGCCTCCGGGGCGTTCAGCGAGAGCGCGGGCCTCACGTCGGCCTTCGGGAGCTCGTCCTCGGCGCGCAGCACGACCGAGGAGAGCGCGGGGACGGTGACCTCGAGCTTCCCGTCGACCGCCTCCGGGGTGGCCTCGCCGCCGTAGACCGCCTGGAAGGCGGCCGACTCCACCGGCAGCGTGACGGTCTTCGCCTCTGTCGCGTTGTTGACCGCGACGACGTACTCACGGTCCTCGCCGGTGCGCGAGAAGGCATAGACGGAGTCCGCGGCGTAGAGCTCCTTCTGGACCCCGTCGGTCAGCGCCGGGTGGTCCTTGCGGAGCTTCGCCAGCGCGGCGATCGCGGTGTAGATCGGGTGGCTGGTGTCGTACGCATCCACCGCATGGGTGCGGTCGGTGCCGAGCTGGTCGTCGTCGAGGTAGTCGGCGACCTTCGAGGCGAACAGGGTCTGACGGGCGTCCTTGTCACCGCCGGCGCCGGTGAAGCCCTGCTCGTCGCCGTAGTAGACGACCGGGTTGCCGCGGGAGAGGAACATCAGCTCGTTGGCGAGCCGGGCACGCTGGACCAGCTCGGCGTCGGTCGCGTCGGGGTGGTCGGCCGCGAGGAAGGTGCCGATCCGGCCCATGTCGTGGTTGCCGAGGAAAGTCACCTGCTCGTAGGCGTTGGCCTTGTCGGTGGCGTACTTGTAGTCGTCGGCGAAGACTCCTGCGAGCCGGTCGACCGGAGCGCCCAGCGAGGCGTAGGCGCGGGCCGCGTCCTGGAGCGGGAAGTCGAGGGTGGCGTCGAGACGGCCACGGGTGACGTACGGAGAGGTGACGTCGCTGTCGGCGGAGTAGACCTCGCCGAACATGAAGAAGTCCTCGCGACCCTGCTTGGCGGCGTAGGCGTCCAGGGCGGTCGCCCACTCGGTCCAGAAGTCCAGGTCGACGTGCTTGACGGTGTCGATGCGGAACCCGTCGATGTCGAAGTCGCGGACCCACCGCTGGTAGATCTTCGTCATCCCCTCGACGACCTCGGGGCGCTCGGTCCACAGGTCGTCCAGGCCGCTGAAGTCGCCGTAGGTGGTCGACTCGCCCTCCCACGTGGAGTCGCCGCGGTTGTGGTAGAGCGTCGGGTCGTTGAGCCAGGAGGGCACCATCTCGCCGGTGCTCGCCGGGGTGTAGGGGAACGAGTCCTCGTCGACCTTCACCCCGTCGGAGGCCGGGTCGGCGTCGTCGAATGGACGGCCCTCGGAGTCGAGGTAGGGGAAGGCACCCTTGGGGCGGTAGCCGTACGTCTTCTCGGCGTAGTCGACGGTGTCGGCGGTGTGGTTGGTGATGACGTCGAAGAAGACCTTCATGCCCTTGGCGTGGGCCGCGTCGATGAGGGTCTCGAGGTCCTCGTTGGTGCCGAAGTGCGGGTCGACCTGGGTGAAGTCGGTGATCCAGTAGCCGTGGTAGCCGGCCGAGGCGTTCGCGCCCTCGCCCTGGACGGGCTTGTTCTCGAAGATCGGCGCCATCCAGATCGCGGTGGTGCCGAGGCCCTTGATGTAGTCGAGCCGCTCGGTCAGACCCTGCAGGTCGCCGCCCTGGTAGAACCCCTTGTCGGCCGGGTCGAACCCGGTCGACATCCGGGTGCCGGTCAGGCCGCCCTTGTCATTGCCGGTCTCGCCGTTGGCGAACCGGTCGGGCAGCACGAAGTAGAACTGCTCCTTCGTCGCGTCGTGACGGGCCGGCTCGGCGGCCAGCTTCGCGTCCGAGGGTGGCTTCGGCGCGGCGGCGGTCGCCGGGGCCGATGTCGCCGTCTGCAACGCCGTGGCGAGCAGTGCGGTCGCGAGCGCGGTCGCGACCATCCGGGGCGCGCCGTGTGCGCCACTTCTTCGATTCACCGGTGGGGCCTCTCTGGGTTGGGCGGGGTCAGGTGGCCGACCGTCCGGCACCCCTGCGTTCGGGTGCCGGACGGTCGGCGCAAGGGGTCAGCTGCAGGTCATCGCGCCGACGTGCAGCGCGAGGGCCGTGTTGGACCCGAGGGTGGCGGTGAACTGACCGGAGCCGTTCACGGTGACGTTGTTGCCGGTCTGTACGTCGCAGTAGGTGCCCGCTGCCAGCGACGTCTGGAAGGTGCGGGTCAGCGAGGAGGACTCGTGGTTGATCGCGACGTACGCCTTGCTGCCGCGACCGAAAGCGATCTGGTCGCCACCGTTGTCCCACCAGTTCGTGACGGACTGGCCGCGGGCGGTGTTGCGGAAGGCGACCATCTTCTTGATCTCCGGCCAGGCGTGCTGGCACTTCCAGCCGTTCTGCCAGCAGGCTGTGACCGCGCCGGCGTTGGGCGGGCCGGCGTCCTTGTCGCTCCACTCGTAGCCGGAGTTGATGTCGGGCGAGCCGTAGGGCCAGGCCAGCATGAAGACGTTGGCCAGGGTGTAGTTGGCGCCGTCCTTGTAGTTGAGGGTGTCGCCGCCGCGCTCGGTGTCGTGGTTGTCGACGAAGACCGCGGAGCTGCCCGAGGCCATGTAGCCCCAGCCCTCGCCGTAGTTCTTCAGGTAGGCGAGGTTCTCGTTGTTGAAGACGCGCTTCAGGTCGCGGGCGTAGCGGAACTCCTGGACGTCGCCGTTGCCGAGGTACTCGCTGGGCGAGACCGCCTCCCCCGCGCCGAAGATGGCCTCCTGCTTCCAGTAGACGTTGGGGTTGCTCAGCCGCGACTTGATGTTGGCCAGGTCGGAGGCGGCCATGTGCTTGGCGGCGTCGATCCGGAAGCCGTCGACGCCGAGCGAGAGGAGGTCGTTGAGATAGCCCGCGATCTTGCCGCGGACGTAGTCCTCGCCGGTGTCGAGGTCGGCGAGACCGACCAGCTCGCACTCCTGGACGTTGGTGCGGTCCTGGTAGTTGCTGATCGTGGCCGTGCAGTTGTCCAGGTCGTAGCTCGAGTAGAGGCCGGGGTAGTCGTACTTGCTGTACGACGAGCCGCCGGTGCCGGTCCCGGAGCCCGCGGACATGTGGTTGATGACGGCGTCGGCGACGACCTTCACACCGGCGGCGTGGCAGGTGTCGACCATGTTCTTGAAGGCGGTGCGGTCGCCCAGCCGGCCCGCGATCCTGTAGCTGACGGGCTGGTAGGACGTCCACCACTGGGCGCCCTGGATGTGCTCCTGCGGCGGGGACACCTGGACGTAGCCGTAGCCGGCCGGGCCCAGGGTCGTGGTGCATTCTTTGGCCACCGATGCGAAGTTCCATTCGAACATCACCGCGGTGACGTCCTTGGTTCCCGGTGGCGCGGCCTGTGCGGGGGTGGAGAACGGGATGGTGAGCGCGGCAGCGGCTCCCGCCGAGAGGGCAAGTGCGGCGGCCATGGCCCTTCTCCCGATGAACTGTCTGGCCATGGTTCCTCCTGCGTCGAAGGCTGAATCTTGCTGCAAGATCTTGCAGAGAGACCGTAGAGTGATCACCATCACACGTCAACCCTCAGGAGTGCACAGAGAGAACTTGCACCGTCAGAACGAGATCTGACGGTGCAAGTGTTTGCGCAATCTTTCAGCGCGAGGTCAGGAGGAGGTCAGCACCAACCCGCTCGTGGGTACGCCGGTGCCCGCGGTGACGAGCACATGGGCGGCGCCGGCGACCTGGTTCACGGAGGTGCCGCGCACCTGACGTACGCCCTCGGCGATGCCGTTCATGCCGTGCAGGTAGGCCTCGCCGAGCTGGCCGCCGTGGGTGTTGATCGGGAGGCGGCCGCCGAGCTCGATGGCTCCGTCGCGTACGAAGTCCTTCGCCTCTCCCCTGGCGCAGAAGCCGAGCTCCTCGAGCTGCATGAGTACGTAGGGGGTGAAGTGGTCGTAGAGGACGGCGGTGTCGATGTCGGCCGGGGTGAGGCCGGACTGGCGCCAGAGGTCCTTGGCGACCACGCCCATCTCCGGGATGCCGATCTCGTCGCGGTAGTAGGAGGTCATCACGTACTGGTCGGCGGCGCTGCCCTGGGCGGCCGCGGCGATCGTGACCGGCGGGTGGGGCAGGTCGCGGGCGCGCTCGGGGCTGGTGACGACGATCGCGACCGCGCCGTCGGACTCCTGGCAGCAGTCGAGCAGGTGCAGCGGGTCGGCGATCAACCGGGAGGCCTGGTGGTCCTCGAGCGTGATCGGCTTCTGGTAGAAGAACGCGTTCGGGTTGGTCGCGGCGTGGCGCCGGTCGGCGACGGCGACCGCTCCGAAGTCGGCGCTGGTCACGCCGAAGTCGTGCATGTAGCGGCGCGCCTGCATGGCGACCGTCGCCGCGGGCGTGCTGAGGCCGAGCGGGTAGGTCCAGGAGTTGTCGATGCCGTTGGTGTTGACCTGCTGCGCGGCCCAGGGCTGCACCTGGCCGAAGCGCTGGCCCGAGCGCTCGTTGAAGCCGCGGTAGGCGACGACGACGTCCGCGACCCCGGTCGCCACCGCCATCGCGGCCTGCTGGACCGTCGCGCAGGCCGCGCCGCCGCCGTAGTTGATCCGGGAGAAGAACCTCAGGTCACCGAGACCCAGCTCGCGCGCGAGGGCGATCTCGGAGCTGGTGTCCATGGTGAACGTGGTCAGCCCGTCGACGTCTGCCGGCTCGAGGCCGGCGTCCTTCAGGGCGGCTCTGGTCGCCTCGACGCTCAGCTGGAGCTCGGAGCGGCCGGACTCCTTGGAGAACTCGGTCGCACCGATACCGACGATCGCGGCCTTCTTGCTCAGACTCACGCGGCGACCCTCACGGTTCCGGTCACGTGCGCACCGAGGGAGACCGCGCCGGTGACGGTGATCGTGGCGATCCCGTCGCTGACGTCGGTGACCTCGCCGGAGAACGACAGCGTGTCGTAGGGGTAGGCCGGGGCACCGAGGCGGATCGAGATCCCCTTGATCTGCACGTCGGTCCCCGCCCAGTCGGTGACGTAGCGCTCGCACAGCGCCGTCGAGGTGAGGATGTTCATGAAGATGTCCTTCGAGCCGGCTGCCTGGGCCCGGTCGCGGTCGTGGTGCACGTCTTGGAAGTCGCGCGTCGAGAGCGCGGTCGAGACGACCAGCGTCGGGGTGATCGGGAGCTCCCAGAGCGGGATCTCGTCGCCGACCTTCACTGTGCCGACCTTCATCATGGCCTCCTCCAGATCGGGAGCGTCAGCTCCTCGTCAATGACGTTCCAGTCGACGACGAGCCGTTCGCCGATCCGCAGGGCGTCCTGGCCCTCGGGCGGCACGCCGGTCACCTCCGCCACCATGCGTACGCCCTCGGGCAGGTCGAGAAGCGCCACCACCAGCGGAAGCTCCTTGCCGGGGAGCTTCGGGGCGTGGATGACGGTGAACGAGTAGACCGTGCCCTCGCCGCTCGCGACGACATGGCCGCGGTCGTAGGCCTCGCAGCTCAGGCACGCGGGCCCCGGCGGGTGTCGCAGGGTGCCGCAGGCGTTGCAGCTCTGGATCCGCAGCTCCTGCTTGGCGGCGCCATCGAAGAAGTACGCGTTGTCCCGGCCGATCACCGGCCGCACCGGGCCGCTCATGCCGCACCGCCCTTGGCCTTGGGGATGCGCCGTATCGAGCTTGTCGAGATGAACTTGAGGACGCGGAACAGCATCGTCGCGACCCGCTCCTCACCGACGTACCAGGTGCTTCTCGAGGTCACGAAGTAGCCGACGCCCATGCCGGTGCTCTTCGGGCCGACGACGGAGTCGAGCGCGGTGGTGACGCGGACCTGCTCGCCGACGCGGAGGTAGCGGTCGTAGCTCTGCTCGGAGTTGGTGCCGAGGACGCCGTTGAAGCCGGCGTCGGTGAGCACGTTCATCATCGCGTGGAGCGGATCGCGGTCGGGATGACGACCGCCCTGGCCGTACATCGTCCACACCTGCGCCATCGACGGCGGCGCCTCGCCCTGATGGAAGCGCTCGGACTCCAGACCCATGGCCTCGAGCCAGTTGTTGATCGTGGGCTGGTTGACCAGGTCACGAGCCTCGCGCTCGGCGGCCTCGCCCCACGCCTTGACCTCCTCGGCGGCGGCCATGATCTTCTCGTGGATCGCGTCGTCCACCAGCGACTGCTCCGGCGCGCTCATCGCGGCACCCTCGGCATCCCGAGACCGAACATCGCGATCAGCTCGCGCTGGACCTCCTGGACGCCGCCACCGAAGGTGAGCACGAGGTTCCGCTTCGCTTGGGCGTCGAGGTAGTCGAGCAGACTCTTCGTGACCGGGTCGCCTGGATCGCCGTGTCGATGGACCAGCGCGATCAGGTCGGCGAGCAGGTGCTGAACCTGGTCGGCGGCGAAGACCTTCGAGGAGGACGCGTCCGCGACCTCGATCTCGCCCGCCTCGGCCGCTCGGGCCACCTCCCAGTTGAGCAGCTCGTTGACCCGGAAGACGGCGGTGGTCTTCCCGATCAGCGCGCGTACGTCCGGACTGTCGGTGACACCCTGGGCCGTGGCCCAGCGCAGGACCCGGTCGCGCAGACCCTCGATCCGCCCAGCCGGGCCGAGCATGACGCGCTCGTGGTTGAGCTGGGTCGTGATCAGCTTCCAGCCCTTGTTCTCCTCCCCCACCAGCATGTCGGCGGGGACCCGGACGTCGTTGAAGTAGGTCGCGTTGACGTGGTGGGAGCCGTCGGCGGTGATGATCGGGGTCCAGGAGAAGCCGGGGTCGGTGGTGTCGACGATCAGGATCGAGATGCCCTTGTGCTTCGGGGCGTCCGGGTCGGTGCGTACGGCCAGCCAGATGTAGTCGGCGGCGTGACCGCCGGTCGTCCACAGCTTCTGACCGTTGACGACGTAGTGGTCGCCATCGCGGCGTGCGGTGGTGCGCAGGGAGGCCAGGTCGGTGCCGGCCTCGGCCTCGGAGTAGCCGATCGCGAAGTGCACCTCACCGGCGAGGATCCGGTTGAGGAACGTCTCCTTCTGCATCGAAGTGCCGTAGCGGATCAGCGTCGGGCCGACGGTCTGCAGGGTCACCGCCGGCAGGTGCACATCGGCGTACTGCGCCTCATTGGCGAAGATCGTCTGCTCGACCTCGCCGAGGCCGTGGCCGCCGTACTCCTTGGGCCAGCCGACCCCCATCCAGCCGTCGTCGCCGAGCTGCTTGATGAGCTTCTGGTACGTCGGGCCGTGCCGGTCCCAGGAGCCCTCGGGTCCGGGGTCACCCGGCTCGCCCTCATGCGAGAGCCCGGCGAAGTAGGTCCTGACCTCGGCCTTCAGCGACCGCTGCGCCTCGGTCAGCTCGAGGTTCTTGGCTTCGGCGGTCTCGACGGGGACCGACGAAGCCGGCGTGTCGAGCAGGTGGGCGATGTCGGTGCCCCAGGTGGTGAACCCGAGCAGCGGGTAGGTCACGTCGACCCCCATGCCGCCGTGGAGGTGGTGGCAGGTGCGGAAGGCGTACGGCGCGACCTGGCTGGCCCAGTAGGCGGCGACCTTCAGGTCGACCGTGGCGGCTCGCTGGTCCGCGATGGCGGCGACCGCGTTGTCGGCGGCGAGGTCGAGCGTGCGGGAGGTGACGTAGACGTCGGCCATCTGCAGCGCGACCGCCTGGAACTGCGCGAGGGCTCGGCCGAACTGCTGCCGGTCCTTCACGTAGGCGGCGGTGAGATCGCGCGCACCGGCGAGCACGCCTGCGGCGCTCACCGCCAGGCCGGCGGTCGCGAGAGCGGTCAGGGCCTCGAAGGCACCCTCGCCCAAAGGGTCGGCCGGAGCGTCCTCGAGCACGACAGTGTGCTGCGGCACCTCGCCCGACACGCTCGCGGGCGCCAGCGTGACACCCGGCCCGCTCGGGTCGACGAGCACCACCACCGCCTCACCGGTGTCGGCGGAGGTCGCGGTGACCAGGAGGTGCGAGCTCTCGGCGGCGTACGTCACCTCGGTCCGGCGCCCACTCACCGTGCCGTCCCGATAGGTCGCCGACGGGGTCTGGGGCCGTCCCGGCTCGAGCCATGCCGGGGTGAGCAGGGTCTCGCCGCCGGCCACCCCGGGCAGGATCGCGGCCTGCTGCGCCGGCGTACCGTGGCCCGCGAGCGTCAGCGCGCCGACGGCGAGCGTCTCCCAGACCGGCACGCGGACCGCATGGCGACCCGCCTCCCGCAGCAGCACAGCGATCTCGGTGAGGCCGAACCCCTCACCACCCTGGGCCTCCGGCACGGGCAGTGCGGTCAGGCCGGCGCTCGCCCAGGCCGACCAGTCACCCCGGTCGGACTCGCGGGCAAGGACCTCGGCCACCACGCTGCGTACGGCATCGAGCGTCTCGTCTCCCATGCCGAAACTGTAACGTGTTCTACTTCGAGGCGCGAGGGTCGGCCTACAGATTCAGAGGATCAGGTTGCCCAGATCACGGACGATCTGCTGACCGATCTCGGCTGCGCCCTGGTTCGCACCTACGACGGCACCGGTCGCGATCCCCGCGACCACGCCCTTGAGGTAGTTGATGCCCCGGCGTACGACGGTGCGATCAGGCTCCTCCTTGGCGACCTCCGCCAGAACCACCCGGCCTTGGACGACCGCGTCGTTCAGATCGTCCTCGGGGAGCCCGAGGGCGCCGAGCTGCTTCAGCACCTGAGCGACGACCGTCGCGATGTCCTCCCCCGCACCCACCGAGATGGACTGACGCTGGACGCTCTTGTGGTTGCCCATCGCCATCTGCCCGTTGAAGTCCCCGAAGAACATCGGCTCGTTGTAGATGTTCCCGCCCTCACCGCTGCCGCTCATCGACCTTCTCCCTCACGTCTCTGGATCTGCTCCACGGACTCGTTGCCCGTGGCGATCTGCCCGCTGAACTCCTTGAAGAAGATCGGGGTGTTGTAGATGTTCGTCACCTGCGCGACGATCTGGTCCTTCGCGCTCGCGGCGCTGGTCGTGATCGTCCGAAGCGAGGAGGTCAGTCCGACGACACGTACGTAGTCGTTCTTGGTCACCGCGAGCCCGGCGGCCGCCGTCGGTGCACCCGGCGATCTGACCACTGCACTTGTCGAGCAGACGGAAGCCGATGTCCGCCGCGTCCTTCACCGTGGTGTCTCTGACGTCGACGAAGGCGTCATGGAGCCCGATGACGCCGATCGCGCCGGGTCTCAGGAGCCGGCTGCCGTCGAGCACCAGTGTGCTGGTGGCCATCGCGATCATCCCGAACGACTCCAGGTCGCGCAGCTCGGAGCTCTTCACCACCAGGCTCGCCGAGCCCTGGACGCCGGCCCCGGCCCCGGAATCCGCCACGACGCTCTCCGAGATCGTCAACCGGGCCTCGTCCACCACCGAGACGGCGAGCGGGCGGCACTCGCTGAGCATCGCCCGATCGAACCTCCCCACCGAGGTCCCGCGGGCGTCCAGCCCGACCGGGGTGTCGGTCACGATCAGCTCGTCGAAGGTCGCCGACGAAGCCCCCAGGAGCCGGACACCGGCGAAGCTGAGCCGGTTCAGCCGACAGTCCCGGAAACGGCCCTCCGCCCCTTCGACGACGATCCCCACCGAGGCGCCCTCGAGCGTGCAGCGACTGACGTCGACCGTGCCCCAATGACCCACCTCAGCGCCGTCACCCTTGATGAACACCCCGATCGTCCCGGGTCCCGGATGACGCAGTCGCTGAAGGTTCCAGCGCCCCGCTCGGAGATGTTGACGCCGGTCTCCACACAGTCCAGGAACTCGCAGTCGTTCACGGTCGGGTTCGCGCCCGAGCGCGACGAGAACGCGTGCCTGGCCTGGCGCACCGTCACGTTGCGTACGCTTCCGGCCGCGACCTCGGCGAAGCCGATCGCGGTGCCGGTGTCCTCGATGATCGTGCCGTCGATCTCGGCCCGCGCGGCGGCGCCGATGACCGCAACCATCGTGTCGTAGCAGGAGACGAAGCGCCCCGAGTGGATCGTCGCCGACGAGCCTGCCTCGACACACACCGCGCTGTGACGAGGACGCTCGATGCGGCAGTCGCGAACATCGAGGCGCGCGCCCTCGATCACCGCGATCGCGTTGTCCGGACAGTCGAACAGCTCACAGCTCCCGACGGTCCCCACGGCTCCGGCGAAGAGGACGCGTCCACCGCGGAAGGTGGAGTCGCGCGCCTCGACCCGGGTGCCCGGTGCTGCCCACAGAGCGATGTGGCCGCGGGTCTCGACGTCGATGTGGTGTGCTTCGAGCGACCCACCCCGACAGACGACCGCCTCCCCGGCATCGGCTTGGAACCGCAGCCCAGCCAGTCGCCCCATGCCGTCGCTGTCGAGAACCTGGCCCGCGGTCGAGCGGATCGTCACCGATCCGGGATCCCGGGCGATCAGCGACACATTTCCACGCACGACCAGCTGCTCGTCGTAGGTCCCCGGCTCGATCAGGATCCTGGTCTCCCTGAGCGAGCCGGCAGCCTCGGCGAGCGCCGCCCCGATGGTGGCATGGCCACGTCGCGCCCTGCCCGTCACGCGCATCGTCCTCACCGACAAGCGCCGCCTCCCTGGGTACAAGGTTCGACCCGAGCAGCCTAGCGGCTCGCGGCTGTGCCGCCGCGGACTATCTGGGCAGGCCGAGGATCTGCTCGGCGGCGACGTTGCGGAGCACCTGGGTGGTGCCGCCCGCGATCGAGAGGCAGCGGGTGAGCTGGGACTCGTGCAGATCCTCACGCACCTGCGGGTCGTCGGTGAGCGCCAGCGGGCCGAGCAGGTCGACCACGAGCTCGGAGGCGTCCTGGCGGTTGCGTACGGTCAGGAGCTTGGCCACCGACGACTCCGCACCGGGCCCGCGGCCGGCGAGCGCCTTGAGCGTGGAGCGGAACCCGAGCAGCGCGCAGACCGTGGAGAGGGCAACGGCGTGACCGACCCGAGCCAGGTCGGCCTCGCCTCGCCCGGTCGCGAGCGCGACGGCGCGCTCGACGCTGCCGCCGAGGTTGGTCGAGGCCATCGCGACCCGCTCGTTGGCCAGCGTCGTACGCGCCAGGCGCCAGCCGCCGTCGACCTCGCCGACGACGAGCTCGTCAGGCACGAAGACGCCGTCCAGGAAGACCTCGTTGAAGAGGGCGTCCCCGGTCAGCTCGCGCAGCGGGCGCACGTCGATCCCCTCGCTGCGCATGTCCACCAGGAAGTAGGTGATGCCCTTGTGCTTGGGGACGTCGGGGTTCGTGCGCGCCAGGCAGATCGCCCAGTCGGCCTCGGCCGCGAGCGATGTCCACACCTTCTGGCCCGTCAGCCGCCAGCCGCCCTCGACGCGCTCGGCACGGGTGGCCAGAGAGCCCAGGTCGGAGCCTGCGCCGGGCTCGCTGAAGAGCTGGCACCAGATGATGCCGCCGCGCAGCGAGGCCTCGACGAACCGCTCGCGCTGGGCGTCGGTGCCGTGCTTCAGGATGGTCGGCACGGCCCAGCCGGCGATCTTGATGTCGGGACGAGACACGCCTGCGGCCGCCAGCTCCTCGTCGATGACGAGCTGCTCGACAGGGCCGGCACCGAGACCGTACGGAGCGGGCCAGTGCGGCGCGAGCAGGGCCGCGTCGACGAGCGCATCACGGCGCTCCGCCTCGGGGAGCGCGGCGATCGCGGCGACCCTCTCCTGCACCCGTGGACGCGTGTCCTCGTCCTTGCCGTCCAGGTCGACCCGCACCGAGCGGCGGGTCCCGGCCACGGCGTGCCTCGCCAGCTCGACCGCATGGGCGTCGCCGCCACCGAGGAGGCTGCGCAGGGCGACCGCGCGGCGCAGGTAGAGGTGGGCGTCGTGCTCGAAGGTGAAGCCGATGCCGCCGAGGACCTGGATGCAGTCCTGCGCCGCCCGGACCGCTCCGTCGAGGGCGGTGACGCCGGCGACCTCGGCCGCGAAGGTCCACTGGTCGACGGCACCGTCCTCGGCCGCGGCGGCCGCGTCCCAGGCGGTGGCGGCCACCGCCTCGGCGGTCTCCAGCATCTGCGCGCACAGGTGCTTGATCGCCTGGAACGACCCGATCGGCGCCCCGAACTGCTCGCGCACCTTCGCGTACTCCACAGCCGTCGTCAGGCACCACTGCGCGAGCCCGGAGGCCTCGGCAGCAGCGAGCGTGAGTGCCGTACGCCGCACCGCCTCGCCGCGCAGACCCGGGACCTCGACGGCCTCGCCGGCGTCGATGTCGACGTGCACCTCGGCGGCCCGCTTGGTCAGATCGGGACCCGCGTGAGGGCGTACGTCCGCCCGCTCGGCCGCCACGAAGAACCAATGCTCCTCGCCGTCGGCGCCACGGGCACCGAGCAGGAGATGGTCCGCTCCCCCACCGTCGTAGACGACCGGGATCGTCCCCTGGAGCCGCTCGCCGAGCTCGAGGACCGGGTCGAGCGCGATCCCGCAGCCGCCGGCGGCGACGGCGCCGATCACGTCGTCGAGCCCGGCGGCCCCCGCATGGAAGGCGGCCACCGCGCTGCCGAGCAGCGGGCCAGGAAGCAGCTCATGGGCGCATGCCTCGAGCGCGACGGCCGCGTCCAGCAGGGTCCCGCCGCCACCGTTCGGCTCGGGCGCCGCGATGGCGGCGACACCGTACTCCTCGACGCCTCGCCACACCTCGCCGAAGTCCGCGTCGGCGGAGCCCTCGGCAGCACGGGCGAGCGCGATGCCACCCAGCCCCTTGGCCCAGTCGCGCAGGCTCTCGCTCAGGGCTTGATGGTCGTCGGTGATGCCGATCGGCACAGGAACCTCCTACTATTTCCGTGGCCTTCTGGAATAGAGACTGATGTAGAACGTGTTACAAGTCTAGACTCACGGAGGAACGTGTTTCACTCTCGGGCGCCGATGCGGTTAGCCTGAGATCCACAGATCGAGATCCGGTCATAGTCCTAGGGGGGACAACCAGTGACGTCCGTCAGCACGGAGCCACGAGAAACCGACGGCCCGACGCCGGCCACCGCACCCACCGGCGGCTCCGCGGCCCAGCGAGAGCGCCGCCGGCGCATCCTCGACGCCACGATCACGCTCGCCGCCGAGGGTGGCTTCGACGCCGTGCAGATGCGCGCCGTCGCGGAGCAGGCCGAGGTCGCGCTCGGCACCCTCTACCGCTACTTCCCCTCCAAGATCCATCTGCTGGTCTCAGCGCTGGCGCGCGAGTTCACCAAGGACGTCGACCGCTCCGCCATCCGCGCGACGCCGGGCGACACCGCCCACGAGCGGATCATGTACGTCCTCAACCGCCGCACCCGCGCCCTGCAGAAGCAGCCCAAGCTCACCGAGGCCCTGGTCCGCGCCTTCATGTTCGCCGACCAGTCGGTGACCGGCGAGATCCACGAGGTCGGCACCAGCCTGACCACCGTCATCTCCCGCGCCATGCACGGCACCCCCGATCACGGAGAGGTCACCGAGGAGGAGGCCGCCATCATCCGGATCATCTCCGATGTATGGCTCTCCGCGCTCATCTCCTGGGTCACCGGCCGCATGGACGCCGAGGACGTCGAGAAGTCGATCGACGTCGCCGTACGCCTCCTGCTCCGCTGACCCGCCGAGACGTCACCCCCGTCGGCCGAGGCGTCACTAAGGTCGGTCGAGTCGGCATCACGGTGACGTCTCGAGCGACGTACGTGACGCCTCGGCTTGCGTTGTGACCACTCGGTCGATCAGCAGTCGGCCGGTATCCCGATCGCGTCCACTTCCTCGGGCGTCATCGCGCGCTTACAGGCAACGCTCCAGGTGGCGCCGTAAGGGCGGTCATCGATGAGACCCGTGATCGCGAAGGGACGATCGCCAGGGGCCTTGATCGTCATCGTCTCGCGCTTGCCGTGATCGACATAGTCGGCCTCGAGCATCCACTCACAGGTCGGTCCCTGACTGGTCGCCTCGATCGAGATCACCACCGTCTCGCCCTTGGCCAGCGTGACCGTGCCGTCGTCGAAGTACGCCGTGCCGTCATCTGCCGAGATCAGCTGCGGGACCTTCGCGTCGATAGCCGCCTTCAGCTCGATCTTCGTGCCTTCACCCTGCGGGACGTCCTCCACGATCGTTCCGGCCTCGAGCCGCTCCGTGCAGGGTCCGGTCCTCTCCGGACGCAGGTCGGTGATCACCACCGGGTCGCTGTGGCGCCCGACGAGAGTCACCTCCCAGGTGATGTAGCCGGCGGCGTACCACTCGTGCTCAGCCTCCCACTCGGGGTCGTTGACGGAACTCGTCGCATCGGCCCGGTCATCGAACTGCGCCGATTCGGGGTCCGGGATCAGTACGCGACCGCTCAGCGGCTGACGGCGTACGTCCACGACCTTGATGCCGTCGCCCGGCTCGCTCCATCCGTCGGGCAGCAGACCGGCGAACAGGCTCTGCAGACCCGAGCTGAAGGTCGCCCCCAGGGCGACCAGGATAACGCCGACGACCCACGTAGCGGGCTTCGTCAGCAGCGACGCCACCCGTCCGCGCCCATCGCGCGGACGCACGTCGCCCCCGTCAGGCCCTTGTTTCGACATCAGTGCGCGCCCCTCTCGAGAGTCGATGGGAGATCGCTACGGCGACCCCGGTCGTCCAGCCGAAGCAGGCAGCGAACCTCACCCCGTCGGCGGCTATCTCGAACCCCCAGTAGAGCGCCGATCCAGCGAACTCCTCCTGCTGCACCAGGGCGCCCTCGAGCAGACCGACGACCGCCGCCAGCACAGCCACCACACCCCAGCACTGGACGAGGATGGACAACACGCCCGGCCCTCCCCTGCGAGGCCAGCGCGCCACGATCAGCAGCATCGCCAGCCACACCAGCAGCACCAGAGCGATCGAGCTCAACGTACGCGGCAACCACACCGAGGTCTCGAAGCTGCCGGTGAGCGCATGCGGGTTGTGCGGCGGCGACAGGCTCGCGTGAGCGAACCAGACCAGGCGAACCCACGCCTGTCGCGAGTCGACGGCCACCCCGTACGGATCCGCGTCCGGACCGTAGTCCCAGACGAACCCGCCGACGAGGGCCAGCACGAGGATCGGCAACACGCTCCAGGTGGCGATCCGCGCCGCCCGGGCTCTTCCGTAGACGTCTTCCGAGGCGTCGCCTTCGACGGAGTCTTCTGTCCCAGCATCGCGGAGGACAAGCGCGGCGATCTTGGCGAACGCCGCCGCTGCATAGGCGGCGTAGCCACCGAACACGCCCACGACCAGACCGAGCCAGATCCCATCGTCGGGTAACGCCCAGATGACCGTCGGCAAGGAGGCCAGCCCGCCGCGCACCTCCAGGACGGTCTGGAGGACCACGAAGAGATTCGTCAGGCCGCCCGCGAGGACGCTCGCACACAGCACCCGTCCGGCAACCGCGTAGGCGCCGTCCGAGGCGGTCCGCACACTCGCATAGACCAGGACGACGAGCAGCACGACGAACACCACCGTCGGCCAGGCGGAGGCAGGCGCGACGGGGTACCCGTCATCCATGACGGCCGATCCCCACAGGAATGAGAATGCGTCCACCAGCCGGCCCAGCACGTCGCCGAACCAGGCGTGCCCGCGCGTGCTCCAGAGCGCCGAGATGTCGCCGACGTAGACCGGGATCGCGAGGGTCAGGCTGTAGAGGAAGGCGAAGACACCGAGCACCACGACGGTGGTGAACGCACTACGTCGTCGCGACATGTTCTGATGGCCTTCGGTTAGCCCCCCGGTGACTGAAACCTGCCCGGCGAAGTATGCCGGAGACCGACCCCGTGCGTGGCCGACTCACCCATGCCGAGGCGTCAGCCCCGTCGGCCGAGCTGGCACCACGGTGACGCCTCGGCCGACGTACGCGACGCCTCGGCCGACCGGGGTGACGCCTCGACTGACGGGGTCAGCCGCCGTAGGCGTGGGTGGCGGTGGCGCCGCCGTCGATGGCGATCTCGGCGCCGGTGACGAAGCCGGACTCGTCGGAGGCGAGGTAGACGTAGAGCGGGGCGATGTCCTCGGGGTGGCCGACGCGCTTGAGGGCGACCTTGGCGGCGCCGAACTCCATGGCGGCATCGTCGGCGCCGACGCCGCGGGTCATGGGCGTGTCGATCATGCCGGGGTGGACGGAGTTGACCCGGATGCCGCTGGGGCCGAGCTCGAGGGCGGCGGCCTTGGTCATGCCGCGGATGGCGAACTTGGTCGAGGTGTAGCCGGCCACGAACGCCATCCCGGCCAGGCCTTCGATCGAGGAGGCGTTGATGATCGAGCCGCCGCCGTTCTCCTTCATCGTGGAGATCACCGAGCGCATCCCGAGGAAGCAGCCGAGGGTGTTGACCCGCCACAGCAGCTCGAACTCCTCGACCGGCTGGGTCAGGATCTCGCCGAAGCGCAGGATGCCGGCGTTATTTGCGAGAACGTTGACCGGGCCGTACGCCTCGGCGGTCTCGGCCACCAGCGACGTCCAGGACTCCTCCGAGCTCACGTCGTGGTGGACGAAGAGCGCCGACTCCCCCAGCTCCTCGGCGAGCAGCTTGCCGGGTTCGTCGGCCACGTCGGCGATGACCACCTTGGCGCCCTCGGAGACGAAGGCGCGCGCGATGGCGGCTCCCTGCCCCTGCGCGCCACCGGTGACGATCGCTGTCTTGCCCTGCAGACGTGCCATCACTGCTCCTCTTGGTCTCTCAGCTTGAGCTGCATGATCGAGTCGGCCGAGAACCCGGCCGCGGGGTCGCGGTCGGCGAACCAGCCGCCGACCTGCTTGTCGAGCGAGTCGAGGTCCCAGGCGGCGTTGTCGAAGCGCTCAGCCACCGTGGGCGGCGCGAGGACGGCGATCATCCCGCCGTAGACGACGAAGACCTGCCCGGTGACCGCGGCGGCGGCCGGCGAGGCGAGATAGGTGACCAGCGGCACCACGTGCTCGGCCCCGTAGGAGTCGCCCGTGAGCACGCCCTCGGTCATCGCGGTCGCGGCCCGCGGGCAGATCGCGTTGGCGCGTACGCCGGAACGGCCCATCGAGCGGGCCGTCGACATCGTCAGCGCGGTGATCCCGGCCTTCGCGGCGCCGTAGTTGGCCTGTCCGGGAGGCCCGGCCAGGAACGCCTCCGAGGAGGTGTTCACCACTGCGGCGTCGACCGGTGCGCCCATCGACTTCGCGACCGAGCGCCAGTGGGCCGAGGCGTTGCGGGTCAGTAGGAAATGACCGCGCAGATGGACGCGTACGACAAGGTCGAACTCCTCGTCGGACATGTTGAAGAGCATCTTGTCGCGGGTGATGCCCGCGTTGTTGACCACGATGTCGAGCCCGCCGAAGCCGTCGACGGCCGCGGCCATCATCGCGTCGGCGGTGGCACGCTCGCTCACGTCGCCGGCCGCGATCACCGCCTCGCCACCGAACCCGCGGATCTCCTCGGCCGCCTCTTCGGCAGCGCCGGGGAGATCGTTGAGCACCACCCGCGCGCCCGCCCGGGCCAGCGCGACCGCCTCCGCGCGCCCCAGACCCGCTCCGGATCCGGTGACGATCGCGACCTTGCCGTCCAGATCTACGCTCACGTGGGGCTACTCCTCGATCCTCAGGGCGGCCTTGGGACAGCCGGCCACGGCCTGCTCGATGCGGTCGCGGTTCTCCTCGTTCACCGTCGGGTCCGCGATCTGCAGGTAGTCGTCGTCATCGATCTCGAACACGTCAGGCGCGAACGACTCGCACATGCCGTGGGACTCGCACAGGTCGAAGTCCGCGATCACCTTTGCCATGTCCGTCTCCTTGTCCTCGTCGTCGTCGACGTCAGCCTTGGCCGGGCAGCGCGCCCAGCTTGCGGTGGTCCCAGCTTGCAACCTTGTCGGGCTCGATGACGATGCCCACGCGCTTGTGCGCCTGCTTCGAGACCAGGTCCTCACCGAGCTCACCCAGATCTGCTCCGCCGGCCATCCGGGTCATCACCCGCGACCCGATGCCCTTGATCTCGTCGTAGTCCTCGACGAGCCGCGCCCGCCCGGTGATACTCACCCCGCGCAGCTCGAAGTAGTCCACGCCGTCCTCGACCAGGCAGGTGACCCGCGGGTCACGCCGCAGGTTGCGGACCTTCTGCGAGGACCCGTAGGTCCAAAAGACGATCTTGCCCTCGTCGAGCACGTAGAACAGCGTGGTCAGGTGCGGGGCGCCGTCGGGACCGACGGTCGCGACCTGCACCTTCATCTGCGATCCGAGGAAGTCCTCGATCTCGGTATCGGTCAGCTGTACGGACTGGCGTGAGCCGGCCATGTGCCCTCCTCGAGCAGTAAAAGTAGAACACGTTCTACTATATCAGGGATGGAGCGGCCCCTCGACAGGACCTCATGGTGAGACTAGGCCCACGTCTCGGGCTCCGCTTCGACCTACGACGCAGCCTTCATCTCAGAGATCAGCCAACCACCGCCGTCCTTCACCAGCGTCAGCACCTCCCAGGTCGGGCTGACCACGGTGTTCTTCGTCTTCGGCGCGGTCGCGCTCTGGTTGACGAAGAGCAGCACCTCGGCCGACTCCTCCGTCGCGGAGATGATCGAGGCGGCACAGTCGTCGTCGACGCAGGCCTTGCCCTCCTCGGCGGCCTTCGCGCCCTCCACGGAGAGCGGCGCCACCTCGGCGTCGACCTTGATGCCGAGGTCGGCCTGCTCCTTGCGCTTGTCCGCGCCGGGCAGCGTCTTTTCGTAGTCCTTCTGCATCGCCGGCGTCATCAGCTTCTTCGCCGCCGCGATGTCCTTCTCCGCACTCGCGGCCTGGTAGGACATCACCGTCTGCGCGAGTCCGACCGAGTGCTCCATGATCGCCGCCCGGGAGCCGGCCGCGGTCAGCTCGCCACCCGGTGCCACGTCGTCCTTCGACGCCATGTCGACCGCCAGCCAGAGCAGGCCGCCGGCCACCAGGACGAGTACGCCGAGAACGGCCGTCAACACCCGGCTGCCGTCGCCCAGCCACCGCTCGGCGAGCCCGGCGCGCGCCTCGTCCTCACCCTCACCCTCATCTTCAGCTTGAGGCTCGGCGGCCGCCGTCTCAGCCTCCTCGGGCTCAGCCGAACCAGCAGCGCTCTCCTGCGGAGCCTCGACCTCCTCGCGTACGTCCTCGTCCGGCTCCTCGGCCGGAGGAAGCAGGTCGGAGCCGCAGTAACGGCACTTGATCGCGGCGGCCTTGATCGTCTCCGCGCAGAAGGGGCACTCCTTCTGGCCGGCGGAGACCGATCCGTTCGCTCGTACGCCCGTCATCAGTTGACTCCTGCCAGGTCGGACATGCGCCAGCCGTCCTTCGTCTTGTCCAGCGACACCTTGAAGCGGTACTTCGAGCACCGCGCACCCTCATAGGGACAGGTGTCGCTCTTCTTCAGCTCTGCGGTCTGGCTGCTGGTGACAACCGAATCGACGGCGACCAGCACGACCGCCTTCTTCGACCCGACCGCGCGGATGCCGACCTGCCTGACCTTGCCCTTGGAGATGGTCTGGGCGGGGATCGCAGCCTGCCGGATCTGCTCGGCGATGGCGGTGTACTCCCTGCCGAAGGTGCCGGTCGAGATCTCCTTGACGGCCTGGATCCTCGGATCCATGTCGCGGTAGTCGACGTCGAGGAAGGCGATCACGCCGTCCTCGGCGACCGCCGCCACCTCGTCGTAGTCGGCGGCCGCCGCCTCGGCGGGCGTGGTCCAGGGAAGCACCCGGGCGCCGCCGATGAAGACGGCCGCCGCCAGCACGACCAGGATCACGACCACCGTCGCGAGCACGGTGTTGACCCGCCCCAGTCTGGCGAGGGAGAGCTTGACCTCGAGAGCGTTCCTGGCAGGATCGGCGGATTCGGGCACCGGACTCACTCCTCTCCCATGATCATCGATCGCCAGGAGTCGTCGGACAAGGCGGAGACGAGGCCTCCGTCATCGTTCGGGGTGGACATCGTGACCGTCTTTCCATCGGGAAGCTTGGTGCGCCCGGTCTTCGGGTCGTAGGTCGTGACGTACTTCCCCACGCCCTCGGGCTCGGGGACCATGTTGACGCCGCGCTGCATGATCGGGTTGTCGCCCTCGTAGCCGGGCTGGGCGCGCTCATCGGTGCACTTGGCCGGATAGAGCGGCTGGTCCTCCATCACGGTGCCGGGGATCCACTGGTCGGCGGGCTTGTAGCCCTCCTGGCACGGCGGTGTGGTGTAGACGAAGCCCATCGACAGGTGACCGTAGCCGTCACCGGGCGAGCCGGTCCAGCCGGTCGCCACGACGCGCGGGAAGGTCACCAGGGTCTGCTCGATCGCGGGCAGCCGGGCGGTGAGCACCTCGTTGACGGTGCTCAAGTTGGCCAGGAAGATCGGCAGGAGCGGCTGCAGCCCGTCGATCAGCGACTGCACCTGGACCGCGGTCGCCTCGCCGCCCTGGAGGATCTCGCGCAGCTCCGGGTCACGCTTGTCCAGCGTCGCAGTGACCTCCTCGAGCCCCTTGGCGAACTCGCGGATGTCGCCACTGTGCTCCTTCTGCGTCTGGAGCACGGTCTGGCTGGTGTCGAGAAGCCGGATGGTCTCCTTCTGGTGGGCGGAGGCCTGGTCGACCAGTGTGGAGCCCGAGTCGAGCAACGTACGCAGGTTCTCGGCGTTGCCGCGGAACAGCGTGCCGAGCTCGGCGACGACGGTGCTCAGGTCCTCGCCGTTGATCGAGGTGGTGAAGCTGTTGAGCTCGGTGAGCAGCTCGTCGGTGGTGCCGGGCATCGACTCGGGTCCGGCGGTCACGACGTCACCTTCGGCGAGGTAGGGCCCGGCAGCCGAGTCGGGGATGAAGTTGATGTACTGCTCCCCGACCGCCGAGAGGTTGTGGACCTCCACCTCGGCATCCCGCGGCACCTCGGTGCCGGGGTCGAGCTCCAGCTCGGCCCGTACGCCCTCCTCGGTGACGATCATCGAGGCGACGCGGCCGATGCTGATGCCGCGGTAGTTGACCTCGCTGCCCTCGTACAGACCACCGGAGGCCGGCAGGTCGACCGAGACGTCCACGTGGCGGCCCAGGACCCGGTCGACGACGCCGAGGTAGGCGGCCGAGACGTAGAAGATGCCGACCGCGGCGAGGATCAGGAAGATGACCAGCTTGTTCCGGACGCTCCGTGTCATCAGCTACCGCCTCCCAGCAGTCCGAGGAGGCCGGCCAGGCCTCCGGTCGTCGGCTCGGCCGTAGGCGACTCGGTCTCCGTCGGGCTCGAGAGGCCCTCGGCGATCTCCGGGACCAGGTCGTCGAGCCCGGGTGTCTTGGTCGAGGTCGAGCTCTTGGGCATCAGGTCGGAGACGTCTGGGATCTTCGGCATCTTCTCGCCCTTCTTGAGCGGGGTGTCCTCCTTGCCGACCACCGAGCAGACCAGGTTCAGGTTGGTCAGGTCGCAGAGCGCCTTGGCCAGGGGCTGGACCGCTGCGCACCCCTTGGAGTAGGAGAGGCAGATCTGGATGACCTGCGGCAGGATGCCGGTCGACTTGCCGTTGGTGAGGCTGCCGACCAGCTTGTTGAGGTCGAGATCCATGTGGAACAGCGCGTTGGAGTAGTCACCCATCGCCAGCCCGGAGGCGTTCTCTGGGAACGGGAAGCTGGCCGCCATCATCAAGCCGCGCGGCAGCGAGTCACCGGCGTCGGCGAGCTCACGCAGCGTCGGTGCCAGCTCGTCCAGCGCCGTGGTCAGGTTGTCGCCGCTCTGGTTGATCACCCGGGTCGCGACGACCCCGAGCCGGTCGAGCGCCTTCATCATCTTCATCAGGTCGGCGTGCTGTTGCTGAAGCACCTCGAGCGCTGGCCCGAAGGAGTCGATGGCGGCCTCGATCTTCGCTGACTCCTTGTTGAGGGTGCGGGTCAGCCTGTCGACCTGCTCCATCGCCTTGATGATCGAGCCCTTCTGCTGGTTGAGCGAGGCGACCGTGGTCTCCAGGTTGCCCAGCAGCGCCCGCATGTCGCCGGTGCGCCCGTCCATCATGGTGTTGAGCTCGTCGCTGATCGTCTTCAGCTGCCCGACGCCGCCACCCGCCAGCAGGAAGGAGAGCGCACCGAGCACCTCCTCGACCTCGGGGTTGCGGTCGGTGCGGTCGAGCCCGATGGTGGCGCCGTCGCCCAGCTTGCCGGCGCTCGCGATGGTGGACCCCTCGGGTGCCACCAGGGCGATGTACTTCTCCCCCAGCAGGCTGGTCTGGCGTACGTTGGCCAGCGCGTCGGCCGGGAGCTCGATGTTCTTGCGCAGGGTCATGGTGACCTTCGCGTGCCAGCCCTCCCGCTCGACCTTGTCGACCTGGCCGACCGGCACGTCGTTGGCCATCACCTTGGTGCGCGGCACCACGTCGACGACGTCGTTGAACTCCGCGATGACGACGTAGCCGTCGCCCTCGCCGACCTCCTTGCCGGGCAGCGGCAGGTCATAGGCCTGTACGCCGCACCCGCTCGCCACGGCGAGGACGCCGAGCATGGCCAGGATGGCTCTGATCCTCACTTCTTGCCTCCTGACATCAGGTCCTGCAGCGACCCGCTCAGCGCACCGATCCCGCCCTCGGTGACCACCTCGGGCTCGACCTCGGGCTGTTTGGCCTTGGTGCCGTTCGTCGGCCCGATCGGCAGCCCGGTGGCGGTGTCACGACCGGTCGGCGCCGCGGCGTCGGTCAGCGCCTTGCCCGCCGGCGCGGTCGACCCGGTCGGCAGCAGCGCCTTGAACAGTGCGCAGATCTCCTTGGCCCCCGGGATCTGGTCGTTCTCCACGACCATGCAGAGGATGTTGGACAGGTCGGAGCCGATCGGCCCGACCTGCAGCCGGAAGCCGACCGAGCCGGAGGCCGGGTCGAAGGACTCGGCCAGGTTGCCGATACCGAGCGGCGCCAGGTCAATGACGGTGCCGAGGGTCTCCTTCTCCTTGGCCAGGATGTTGAGCGTCTTGTTGAGCTGCTTGACGTCGCCGACCAGGGCGTCGGAGTTGTTCTCCACGAAGGACTTGGTCACCTTGACCGCCTGCGCGATCGCGACGAGCGCCTGGTCGAGCTCGTCGCTCTCCCCGGCCAGCTGACCGGAGACGGTGGAGAGGTCGGTCAGGAACTTCTCGGTGGTGTCGTCGTTCTTCGCCAGCGTCCTGGTGACCTCGGAGAGCTGGGAGAGCGTGCTGAAGAGCTGCTCGGAGTTGCCGCCGAGCACCTGGGCGGCCTCGGACATGTCGGCGATCGCCTGGTTGCCGATCTTGCCGTTGCCCTCCAGGGCGTCGGCGCCCTCACGCAGGACGTCGCTCAGCGCGCCGTTCTTGTCGGCCCCGTTGGGCCCCAGCGCCGTGGTCAGCTCGGAGAGGCTGGCGTAGATGCGGTCGAGCTCGACCGGGACCGCCGTGCGCTCGATCGGGATCTCTCCGCCGTCGGCCATGGCCGGCCCACCCGTGTAGGCCGGGGTCAGCTGCACGAACCGGTCGGCGACCAGCGTCGGGGTGACGATCGCCGCCTTCACGTCCTTGGGGAGCTTGTAGTCGCTCTGGTACTCGATCACCGCGTCCACGTGGTCACCCTTCGGCTCCAGCGAGGCGACCTTGCCGACCTTGACGCCCATGATGACCACGTCGGAGCCCTCGTAGATGCTCACCGCCTGCGGGAAGCTGGCGGTCACCATCTTGGTGTCGGGCGCGGCCACCTCGGAGACGAGCAGCAGCCCGCACATCAGCACCAGCGCGATGGGCAGCGCGGCCCACTTTCGGCCCCAGAAGTTCTTTGTCATTCCACGATCCCTGGTCGTCGTCCGGGCACGAACTCGCCGCTCACGATGCCGGTCAGGTTGGCGAGGTAGGCGTCGAACCAGGGGCCGGTGCCGATGATGTTGATCAGGATCGACGCGTACGGCCCGTAGTTCTGGATGGTCTTGGTCAGGTCCTGATCGCGCGCGTTGAGGAACTTCAGCGCCGTCTCGAGCGCGTCCAGCGCGGGCCCGATCTGCTTCTCGTTCTCCTTCACCAGGGCCTGCAGCTGCTCGGCCAGCGCGGTGGCGTTGACCAGCAGCTGGTGGATGGCCTGGCGGCGCGAGATGAGCTCGGCGAAGACCTGGTCGCCGTTCTCCATGACGCTGACGATGTCCTGCTTGCGCTCGTTGACGAGCTGGACGACCTGCTCGGCGTCCTGCAGGAGCGACTCCAGCTCGTCGCCGCGGGCGGCGATCGTCTGGGAGAGCGCGGCGATGCCCTGGAAGGCGCCCTGCACCTCGGGCCCGGCCTTGTCGAGCGTGCCCGACATCGTGGTCAGCGCCTTGGCCAGCTGCTGGGTGTCGATGGCCTCCGTCGTCTCGGCGAGGTCGCCGAAGGTGCCGACGATGTCGCTGCCGGCGCTGGTTCGCGCCAGCGGGATCGTCGAGCCCGCATCCAGCGTCCGGCCGCCCTGCGGGGTGACGTCGAGGTACTTCTCCCCCAGCAGGTTGAGCACCCCGATCTTCGCCTCGCTGCGGTGGCCGATCTCGGTGCCGTCGACCGAGAAGGAGACGACCACCTTGGCGCCCTCGATCTCGATGTCGCTGACCCGGCCGACCCGGATCCCGGCGATCTCCACCCGGTTGCCCACGTGCAGGCCGCTGGTGTCGGAGAACTCGGCCTGGTAGGTCGTGCCGGCGAACCACGGCAGCTTGCGCAGGTTGAACGCCGCGGTCAGGGCCAGCGCGATCGCGACGATGGTGATCACGCCGGTGCGCTTGAGCTGGGTGTCGGAGTGGTGACTCATAGCTTGCACCTCTCCGCCCGGCTGTAGAAGGCCAAGTTGTCAAGCTGCTTCTGGATCGCCTTGACGGCCGGTGAGTTGTCGAGCAGCTCACCGAGCGAGGGCAGCTTGATCGAGAAGTCGAGGTCGCAGAGGTAGTAGTTGTACCAGGAGCCGTAGCTGCCGATCCGCGCCTGCGACTCGAGGGTCTCCGGGAGCCGCTCGAGGGTCTTGTCGAGCAGCTTCTGGTTGCCCGGTTTGTTGAGGATGTCCACCACGCGCTTGAGCTGCTTGATGTCCTCCTTGAGGAACGGGCGTACGTCGGTGAGCAGCCCGGCCAGCTCGTCGGTCAGGTCGCCGATCGAGGAGATCGAGTCGCCGATCGCCTCCTTGTCGCGCGCCAGGTCCTTCATCCAGCCGCTGAGCTGCTGGATGAGGTCGGCCAGCTCGGTGTGGTGCTCGTTGACGGTGTTCAGCGTCTTGGACAGGTTGGTGATCACGTCCCCGATCAGCTGGTCGCGCTCGGCCAGGGCACTGGTCAGGTCGGCCGTCTCCGAGAGGAGGCTCGCGACCGTGCCGCCCTCCCCCTGCAGCACCCGGATCAGGTTGAGCGAGAGCTTGTTGACGTCCTTCGGCTGCAGCGCCTGGAAGAGCGGCTGGAAGCCGTTGAAGAGCTCGGTGAGATCGAGCGCCGGCGTGGTGTTGGCCACCGCGATCGCCTGCCCCTCGCGCAACGGGGTGGCGTCGGCCTCGGGGTCCTGGGAGCCGGCGTCCTGGGTCAGGGCCAGGTAGCGGTCGCCGACCAGGTTCAGGTAGCGCACCTGGGCGCCGCTGGCGTTCGTGAGCGGCACCGTCTTGTCGACCCGGAAGGTGACCATCGCGTGGTCACCGCCCTCGATCTCGACGGCGAGCACCTCGCCCACGGTGATGCCGGCGACGCGTACGTCGTCCCCCTCGCTCAGGCCCGAGGCGGTGGTGAACTCGGCGCGGTAGGGCACCCGGTCGCCGAAGCCCACGTTGCCCATGATCGAGGCGAGCGTGCCGGTGACGAGGATCGAGAGGACGGTGAAGAGGACCACCTTGGTCCCGGCGACCGCGGTCTTCAGATCGCGCTTGTTCACTGCAGGCCCCCGTTCCCGGGCGCCCACGGGATGTCCTCGGTGCCGTTCTTCAGCTCGTTCGGGCCGGCCGGCACCTTCGGGTTCGGCAGCCCGTCGCACCACGGCCCGTGGCCGATCTCGCCCCACTCGGGACGGTCGTCACGGCCGTACGCCGGCTTCTGGGTGCCGTCGAGGACCATCGTCTGGCGCACGCGGTTCTGCTGGAAGACGGTCGCCAGCAGCTCGGTGTAGTCGTCGAGGCCGCGCAGCAGGCAGGTGTACTCCGGTGAGTAGTCGGCGAGGAGCTTGAGCAGCGGGACCGCCAGCTCGGTCTCGTACCTGATCGCCTTCTCGTTCTCGGCGAGCAGGTTCTTGGAGGTGTCGGCGACTCCGGTCACCGAGGTGAGCAGGCCGCCGAGCCGGGCTCGCTGGTCGGTGATGGTGTTGGCGGTGGTCGTGGTGTTCTCGAGGACCTTGACCAGGTCGGGTGCGGCCATGGAGTAGGTCTCGGCGACGTCTGCCATGTCCTCGAGATCGCGTTCGAGTGTGGGGAGGTGGACGTTCATCTCTTCGAGGTAGTCGTTGAGCTGGACCATGGTCTCGCCGAGCTTCTCCCCGTTGCCGGAAAGTGCGGTGGCGAGGGCGTGCAGGGTGCTGTTGAGGTCTTGGGGACGGATCGACTTCAGCAGCGGGAAGAGCCGGGCCAGGATCACGTCGAGCTCGACGCTGGTTCGAACCCGGTCGGCGGGGATCACGGTGCCGTCGCTCAGCGCGCCGGTGCGCTTCCCCTCGGGGTCGATGAACTCGACGTACTTCTGCCCGAACAGCGTCGTCGGCTTGATCGCGACGCTGACGTTGGCGGGGATCTGCTCGGCCTGATCAGGCTCCAGGCCGAGGCGGATGACGGCCTTCTTGCCGTCCTGGTGGACCTCGCGGATCTGGCCGACGATGACGCCGTGCATGCGTACGTCGCCGTAGCGCGGCAGCTGCAGGCCGGCCCGGTCGGCCTCGACGCTCACCGTGGTGAACTGAACGAACGCCTTCTGGTAGATCGCCACGCAGAGCGCGATCAGCAGGGCGAGGGTCACCGTGAAGGCGATCCCGGAGACGAAGAGCTTGGTGTGCTCGGCGCGGGTGTCGCGCTGGATTCCCATCAACATCCGGCTACCCCGTGATCCGGACGGTGGTGGTCGAGCCCCAGATCGCGAAGCTCAGGAAGAAGTCCGCGACGACGACGGTGACGATGGACGTACGGATCGCCTTGCCGACCGCGATGCCGACCCCGGCCGGGCCGCCGGAGGCGGTGTAGCCGTAGTAACAGTGGATCAGGATGATCGCGACCGCGAGGATGATCAGCTTGAGGAAGCTGTAGAGGATGTCGATCGGCGGCAGGAATGCCAGGAAGTAGTGGTCGTACGTCCCGCCCGACTGTCCGTACATCAGCGTCGTGATCAACCGCGGGCTGAGGTAGGAGGCGCACAGGGCGACGATGTAGAGCGGGATGACGGCCAGGAACCCGGCGATCATCCGGGTCGTGACGAGGTAGGGAAGGCTCGGCACGCCCATCGCCTCGAGCGCGTCGATCTCCTCGCTGATGCGCATCGCGCCCAGGCGTGCGGTGTAGCCGCAGCCGACGGTCGCGGCCAGCGCGATCGAGGAGATCAGCGGGGCCACCTCGCGGGTGTTGAAGAAGGCCGAGATGAACGCGGAGAACTTCGCGACACCGATCTGGCTCAGGCTGGCGTAGCCCTGGATGCCGACCTCGGAGCCGGCGAAGAAGGCCATGAAGGCGATCACGCCGACGGTGCCGGCGATCATCGTCAGGCCGCCGGCACCGAAGGCGACCTCGGCCAGGATGTTGAGCACCTCCCGCTTGTAGCGGCGGATGGTGCGGGGCGCCCAGGCCAGGGCCTTGACATAGAAGAGCAGCTGGTCGCCATAGCCCTCGACGGCCTGGCGCTGCTCCTTGACGATCTGGTTGCCCACCTGGGCGAGCGTGTTGGACACCGGGGGATCACAACCCGTCCTGAGGAACGATCTGGAAGTAGACCGCGGTCATGATGGAGTTGAGGACGAACAGCATCATGAACGCGATGATCACGGCCTCGTTGACCGCTCGGCCGACGCCACTGGGACCACCTTGGGCGTTGAGACCGTTGTAGGCGCCGATGATCGCCGCCAGGAACCCGAACAGGGCCGACTTGACCATCGAGATGTAGAGGTCGGGAAGGCTCGCCAGGGCGGTGAAGCTCGACAGGAACGCACCGGCCGAGCCACCCTGGACGATCACGGTGAAGAAGTAGCCGCCACCGATCCCGGTCGCGATCACGATCCCGTTGATCATCACCGAGACGAACAGGCACGCCAGGACCCGCGGGATCACCAGCCGGATCACCGGGTCGATGCCCAGCACCTCCATCGCGTCGATCTCCTCACGGATCTTGCGCGATCCCATGTCGGAGCAGATCGCCGACCCGGCGGCACCGGCGATGATCAGCGCGGCCGCCATCGGCGCCGCCTCCCTGACCACGGCGAGCACCGCCGTCGCTCCGGCGAACGACTGCGCCCCGAGCTGGCCGGCGAGGTTGCCGACCTGCAGCGAGATGACCGCCCCGAACGGGATCGCGACCAGCACCGCGGGCAGCAGCGTGACGCTGGTGATGAACCAGGCCTGCTCGAGGAACTCCCGGAGCTGGAACTTGGTCGTGAACGTCCCCTTGACGACCTCGCCGGTCATCAGACCCATCCCGCCGACACCTCGGACCAGGGAGGCGAACTGCACTGCCATCCTTCACCTTTCGCGTGGTCTTGTGACTCGGCTCACGTTTCAAGCCTGTAGTAGAACATGTTTCAGTTCTGAGGGCAACGACCCGCCGCGACATGCCCGGGAACAGGGTGGGAGGTATCTCGGTCCAACGACTTACCCGTCGGTAGGTGACGGGGATCACAGGATCCTCCACCAGCGCGCCGCGGTCGGAGAAAGGGCGATGTCGCAGACTGGTCCGAGCGTGATCGCACGCGCCGGGGCGTGTGCTCACGCGCCAGAAGTCCGCACCGGTGTGTCTCACCACGCGGAGCCAGTTAGATTGGTGGCTGTGATGAGACTGTCGCCGGGGGGCGTCATGAGGTTCCTACGCCGCCTGCTCCTCGTCGTCTTCGGCGTACCGGTCGCACTCGCCGTCGCGATGAGCCTGGTCGACGGCTACCGCAGCCGCGGCCAACGCGGCAGAAGAGGCAAGCCGTTCCCGGTGACGCCACCGCTGACCAACAGCGTCGGCGACGGCACCGTCACCACCTACACCTTCGGCACCGACCTCTACGAGGACATGATCGCCGCCATCGAGGGCGCCAAGAAGCAGATCTTCCTCGAGACCTACATCTGGAAGGGTGACGAGGTCGGGCAGCGGTTCAAGCAGGCGCTCGCCTCGGCGACCGAGCGCGGGGTCGACGTCTACTGCATCTACGACGAGCTCGCCAACCTCGTGGTGCCCTCCCGCTTCAAGCGCTTCCCGGAGGGGATGCACGTCCTGCGCTACCCCACGTATGCGGCGGGCTGGCGCTTCTTCGACCTCTCGCGCTACGGCCGCGACCACCGCAAGATCCTGGTCGTCGACGACACCGTCGGCTTCGTCGGCGGCTACAACATCGGGACCGCGTACGCCACCGAGTGGCGCGACACGCACGTTCGCATCACCGGCCCCGGGGTCTGGGACCTGCGGCGCGCGTTCGCCGACTTCTGGAACCTCAACCGGCGGCGGCCACACCCGCTGAACCACCACAACGGCGCGGAGGGACCGCTGCTCATCGAGACTGCGCCGTCGTGGGAACCCGATCTCCGGTTCCACCGCAACGTGCCTCGGCTGTGGATGTTCCCGATCCGGTCGATGTACCTGGAGGCGATCAACCGGGCCTCCCGCAACATCTACCTGACCACCGCCTACTTCGTCCCCGACGAGGACTTCGTGGATGCGCTCAAGGCCGCGGCGCAGCGCGGGGTCGACGTACGCATCCTGCTGCCGCTGAAGTCGAACCACATCGTCGTCGACTGGATCTCGCGCGGCTACTTCTCCCAGCTCCTCGGCTCGGGGGTGCGGATCCTGCGGTTCAAGGACGCGATGATCCACGCCAAGACCGCCACCGTCGACGGCTTCTGGTCGACCGTCGGCACCGCCAACATCGACCGGCTCTCGCTGACCGGCAACTACGAGATCAACCTGGAGATCTTCGACCGCGACGTCGCCAAGCAGATGGAGGAGATCTTCGCGCTCGACGAGTCCAATGCGATCGAGCTGACCGCCGAGGAGTGGGCCTCGCGCGAGATCCACCGCAAGTTCACCGAGCTCGTCCTGACCCCCTTGCGCCCCCTGCTCTGAGGCCGACTCGGCAGTAAGACCAGAAGCTCAAGAAGGCAAGTGCGTCCGAGGCGACATCTTCGGCCCCCGCCGAGGCCGCTTCCCGGCACCGCGGTAGATCAGCGCAACGACGCGGGCACGGTGCGGACGGAAGCTCTCCAGGTAGTCGCGCAGTCGGTCGTCGTCCCAGGGCGCGTTGGTCAGCGCCCAGCCGACGTCCTTGGCGAGGTGGTAGTCGCCGAAGCTGACCGCGTCGGGGTCACCGAGCGCGCGCTGGCGAACCTCGGCGACGGTCCACTCGCCGATGCCGGGGATGGACGTCAGACGTCGCTCCACCTCCTCGCCGGGGAGGCCGACGGTCCGCTCGACCGCGGGCGCGACCCTGGCCGCGTGCAGAACCGCCTTGGAGCGGGCCGGGTCGACCGGTAGGCGCAGCCAGTCCCAGCTGGGGATCGTCCGGAGCGCCTCGGGTGTCGGCTGCAGCCGCAGACCATGATCGGCACCGGCGCCGGGGGCCACGTCGCCGAAGCGCCTGGCCAGGTTGCCGAAGCCGCAGAACGCCTCGTGGTTGGTCACCTTCTGCTCGATGATCGAGGGCACCAGCGCCTCCATCACCAGCCCGGTACGCCCGAAGCGCGGCACCTCGAAGCGCTCCAGCAGCGTCGCGAGCAGCGGGTCCTCGGTGCGGAACTCCTCGGGTCGGTCTTCTGCGCCGAGCAGGGCAGGCACGTGCTCGAGCGCCCATTCGGCGCCCTCGCCCCACGCCTCGGACTCCACCTCGGTGTCGCGCTGGCGCAGCCTGAGAGTGGCCGGACCCTGCGGCGTACGGATGGCTCGCCAGTGGTCATCGCCGAGGACCTTGTACGTCGGGTCGCCCAGCCCGCGACGAAGCGGCCGCAGCATCGAGGCCAGGCCCACGGCATAGCCGGGACGGACCGTCCGCTGCGCACTCATGCCTCGAGGTTAGCCCGCGGGAAGACCCGGCTGGTGGTCAGATGGGTCGCGCGGCCGGCGGGGTCGCTGCCGGTGAACCCGAAGACGTGGTGCGCGCCGTGGAGGGCCTCGGCCGTGACGACCTGGTCGGTGGCGTACGGGAGGACCTCGTAGCTCTGCGGCTCGTCGCCGACGGCGGCCGCCTCGGGGCCGGGGACCTCCTCGACCCACAGCCGGCCGTCGGGGTGCCGGCGCAGTGTCCAGTCGACGATGCGGGCGCGGTAGGTGCCGACGATCCGGTCGGCGTCGAAGCCGGCGGGCGTCCGGTCCGGCGCGACCGGGTCGGGCGCGATCCTGACGCCCGCGAGATCGTCGAGAAGGTGGCCCACGACGTCGTGGTAGAGCCCGTGGGTATCACCGCCGTTGGTGAGCAGCGCGACCGCCAGGCCGTGCTCGGGCACCATCCGGAAGAACGCCGACTGCCCGATCGTCTGGCCGTCGTGGCCCACCAGCCCCTGGCTGGTGTCGTCGAGGGACCAGCCGAGACCGCGGGCGTCGGAGCGGGTCGATGCGGGATGGTCGACCTGCCGGGTGAGCATCTCCGCACAGGAGGCGGCCGAGACCACCCGCGTGCCGTCAGGAGCCGTCCCGGCGGCCAGATGCATGGCGGCGAAGCCGAGCAGGTCGCGTACGCGCATCGACAGCATCGCGCCGACCGGGCCGCTGGCCCGGGCCATCCCCCAGGACGGACCCGGGCGGAGGACATGCTCGGGGCCCGGGTCGATGTGGCCCATCGCGGTGCGGAACCTGATCGCGTCGTAGGGCGTGGTGGCGACGTGGGTGAGGCCGAGCGGAGCGGCGAGGTGCTCGTGGAGGGCACGGTCCCAGGTGGTGCCGCGGAGGACCTCGACGAGGCGGCCGAGCACCGCGAAGCCCGCGTTGGAGTAGGAGAACCGCTCCCCCGGGGCGAAGATCTGCGGCAGGTCGCCCATCGAGGCGACGAAGCGCTCGACCGCGTCGTCGCCCGGCCCGTGGTCGGTGAAGACGTCGCCCTCGAAGCCGGCGGTGTGGGAGAGGAGCTGACGGACGGTGATCGCCGCGGCCGCCTCCTCGTCGGCGACCGCGAACCCCGGCAGGTGACGCCTGATCTCGTCATCGAGGCCGACCCGGCCCTCGCCGACGAGCTGCATCACCAGGTCGGTGGTCCACAGCTTGGTGATCGAGCCGACCTGGAACAGCGAGTCGGTCGTCGCCTCCACTCCCGTCTCGAGGTTGAGGATGCCGCCGGCGTGGTCGATGACCTGCCCGTCCTGGAGCACCCCGACAGCCGCCGCCGGCACGCGGTGACGGGCCAGCAGGGTGGGCAGCTCGGACTCGATCCAGGAGCGGGCGACAGCAAGCGACATGGGGCGAGGATAGGCGGGGCATCACCTCGCGCGTCGGGCGGGACGGAGGAAGCCGGACGACGACTGTCGGTGGCGTGATGTTCACTGGACACATGCTGCTCGCCGACATCGTCTCCACCTCGAACGCCGTCGCCGCGACCCGGTCGCGGAAGGCGAAGGTCGCCGCGTTGGCAGAATGTCTCGGCGCGGCCACGCGCAACGAACTGGCGGTGGTGACCGCCTATCTCGCCGGCACGCTGCTGCAGCGGCGTACGGGGCTGGGGTGGCGCTCCCTCACCACGCTGCCCCCACCCGCGGCCGAGGCATCACTGACGGTCAGCGACGTGCACGAGGCGTTCGAGCGGATGTCGCTGCTCGCGGGCCCGGGCTCGCAGGTGGCCCGGGCGGCCGAGGCCGAGACGCTCTTCGGCGCCGCGACCGCCGCGGAGCAGGCCTGGCTGCGAGGCGTGGTGACCGGCGAGGTACGCCAAGGGGCGCTCGACTCGCTGGTGCAGGAAGCGCTCGCGGTGGCCGCCGGGGTGCCGTTGCCCGCCGTACGCCGCGCCGCGATGCTGGCCGGCTCGACCGTGGTGGTCGCCGGTCTCGCCTTCGACGGCGAGGAGGCGCTCACCGACGTCGGCCTGGTCGTGGGACGGCCCGCGCTGCCGATGCTCGCGTCGTCCGCGGGCTCGGTCGAGGAGGCCATGGCGAAGCTCGGCGAGCCGGTCGTGGTCGACACCAAGCTCGACGGCATCAGGATCCAGGCCCACAAGTCGGGCACGAAGGTACGCATCGCGACCCGCACCCTCGAGGACATCACCGAGCGGCTGCCCGAGGTGGCGGAGATCGTCGCCGCCTTCCCCGCCGAGACGCTCGTGCTGGACGGCGAGGCGATGACTCTCAGCCCCGACGGGCGGCCTCGGCCGTTCCAGGAGACCGCCTCGCGCACCGCGACCCGGTCGGCTCCCGGCACGGTCGTCGCGCCGTACTTCTTCGACATCCTCCACGTCGACGGCCGCGACCTCATCGACCTGGCGCTCGACCAGCGCCTCACCGAGCTCGACCGGGTCGTCCCCGAGCAGCACCGCTCACCACGGCTGGTCACCGTGGACGCCGAGGAGGCGGAGCGGTTCGCCACCGACGTGCTCGCCGCCGGCCACGAGGGCGTCGTCGTCAAGGGGGTCGGTCTGCCCTGGGAGGCGGGGCGGCGTGGCTCCGGCTGGATCAAGGTCAAGCCCGTCCACACCCTCGATCTGGTCGTCCTCGGCATCGAGTGGGGCTCGGGACGGCGCAAGGGCTGGCTCTCCAACATCCACCTGGGCGCGCGCGGACCGGACGGTTTCGTGATGATCGGCAAGACGTTCAAGGGCATGACCGATCAGATGCTGGCCTGGCAGACCGAGCGGTTCACCGAGCTCGCCCTGAGCGACCCGCACAGCGACTGGGCGGTCGAGGTCAGGCCCGAGCAGGTGGTCGAGATCGCCTTCGACGGGGTGCAGCGCTCGACCCGCTATCCGGGCGGTGTCGCGCTCCGGTTCGCCCGGGTGGTGCGCTACCGCGACGACAAGACCGCGGCGGAGGCGGACACGATCGAGACCGTGCGAGGCTTTCTCGATTAACACTATAGGGATACCGGTTAAAGACTCCCTCCACCCATCCCCTAATCTCACTGCGTATGCCCCCACATGCCCGGTTCGCCACGCTGCTCGCAGCGCTGGTGATGGTTCTCGGCCTGGCCGCCTCCACCCCAGCCCCTGACTCCCCCGCCCCCGCGGGGACCGTTGCGGTGGCAGCCCCGAGCTCGAGCGTCGCCCGGCCGATCCCGCACGAGACCTTCACGCTGAGCGGTTCGCTGGGCCCGAGCGTGCCGCGTGTGGTGCGGCCGCAGACCTACGACGAGGGCGAGTGGCGGGTCGTGCAGAAGCAGAGCGTCGCGAGGTCGGGTGACTACTCCTTCGAGGTGACCCAGCCGTCCTCGGTGCGGACGCGGTGGCGGGTCCTCGCCTACGGCATCAAGCGCGAGGGGCGCGGCTGGCGGGAGCGGGTCACGGCGCCGCGTACGCTCTTCGGACAGCCACAGACGGTCACGACCAGCGTGGCGCGGTCCGTACGCGCCGGCAGCGCCCTGAGGCTCACCCTCTTCGCCGCGCCGGCGCGCCCCGGCAGGGTGCTCGCCCTCCAGCGCGACAGCGGCCAGGGCTGGCAGAAGGTCACCGACCTCACCACCGACGCGACCGGCCATGCGACGTACGCCTTCCGGACCCGGGGCGTGGCGAAGACCCGGTTCCGGGCGGTCGCCCGCGCGCATCACGGCGCCCCGGCGGTCGCGGGAACTGCGGCGGCGGTCTACGCCATCGGGGACAGGCCGGTCGGTGTGATGGCCTGGCGCGGCGACTCCCTCAACTACCCGGAGAACACCCTGGACGCGTTCCGCAGTGCGGTGCACCGCCAGGGCGCCAAGGTCGGGACCTGGCCGGCCGTCGGCACCGCGTCCGTGCTCCGCGCCGCCGTCTCGGGGGTCGACTTCGTCACGACCGATGACGTCGCCGGCGCACGGAGCGCGCTGCTCCGCTAGGCCGATGTGAGGACGGACACTCATAGTGCAACTCCGAGTTGCACGCCGCGTACAGTGTGCTTGTGAGCACCCGACCAAGCACCTCCCACTCCACCTCGGGCTCCGCTTCGGCCCACGGCTCCGAGCCTGACGGCCGCCGCTCGGCTGCCGCTGCCCGACGCCGTGCCCGCGAGGCAGACATCGTCGCCGCCACCCGCAGGATCTTCGACGAGCGCGGCGTGAGCGACGCCCAGATCGAGGACATCGCCAAGGCGGTCGGCATCAACCGCGCGATCGTCTACCGCCACTTCACCGGCAAGGACGAGATCTTCGCGCTGACCCTGGTCGGTTACCTCGACGAGCTCCGCGAGCGGATGCTCACCGCGACCGAGGGCGACAGCGCACCCACCGACGTGGTCCGCGACGTCGTCGGCACCTTCGTCGACTACGGGATCGAGCATCCCGCCTTCGTCGACTGCGCCCAGACGCTGATGCGCCGCAGCGGCTCCGACCTGCTCGACGAGCTCTCCGAGAGCGCCCTGTTCCGCCTGGGCCGCGCGATGAACGGCTGCCTCACCATCCTCACGACGGTCTTCGAGGACGGCGCCGCCTCCGGCGAGCTCCACGTCAAGGACGCCAACCTGCTCGCCAACACGCTCTACGCCTCCGGCCTCGGCGCCCTCCAGCTCGCCCGCGTCGGCATCCTGGTCTCGGAGTCCGCCCCCGGCGTACCCACCGTCGGCTCCGTCTCACCCGACCAGGTCCGCGACTTCCTCGTCACCTCCGCCCTGGCGCTCACCGCCAAGTAGCCCCGCCGAGTCCTCAGTTCTGGCGCGGCGAGAATGCAGTTGTGGGGGGGGGGGGGCGGGGGAGGGGAGCCGGCAAAAAACACAAGACCCACCCCCGCCACCGCCGCCACAGGACACCGGGAGCGAAAGACCGGCGCGCCCCCGGCCCCGCCCCGGGCGGACG
>NZ_JBEYUV010000019.1:0-99618 GCF_040643685.1 Nocardioides sp. NPDC047086 | reverse complement strand
CTGGGAGCGCACCGACCGCGCGGACGCGCTCATGGCTGCCGCCGGCGCCTGAGCCGCCCCCTTCTTCCCGAGTCGGCGCGTTAAAACGCGCCGACTCGGCGCGGTTTGTGGTCAGGACGAGCCGGCGTCCATGTCGATCTCGACCCGCTTCGCGGGTTCGCAAGCTCACCCGCTGCGCTCGCTCGATCTCCTCGCGTTCGCCCGGCGCAAGCGCCGGGGCAAGGCTCGGATGTGGGCGCGGGCTGGTAGGAATATCGGTTGTGAGACGGGGACCGCAGGAGGCAGCCGGGGCAGCCGAGCTGGAGCTGCCCGGGCTGGTTCGCGACCGGGTGAAGGAAGGCCGGGCGAAGGCCGCGGCCACGCGGGCGCGGAAGGCCGCGGAGGCGTCGATCGCCGAGGTCGACCCTGTCGCCAAGGTCTTGGTCGACCTGCCGATGGCCCACCTGGACCGGGCCTTCGACTATGCGGTCCCGGCCTCGATGGCCGAGGAGGCGCAGCCCGGGGTCCGGGTGAAGGTGCGGTTCGGTCCCAAGGACGTCGACGGCTTCGTCGTGGCGCGTGCGGAGGCCTCCGAGCACGCGAACCTGCAGCCGCTCAAGCGGGTCGTCAGCCCCGAGGCGGTGCTGACCCCGCAGGTGGCCGCGCTGAGCGAGTCCGTCGCCCGTCGCTATGCGGGAGCCCGCGCCGATGTGCTGCGGCTGGCGATCCCGCCCCGGCACGCATCGACCGAGAAGGAGCCCTCGGCACCCTCCCCGGCGGGGCGGCCGTTCGACGCTGCTGCCGCGTCGGCGGCCTGGGCCGGTCATGAGCCGGCGGCCGCGTTCCTACGACACCTCGCCTCCGGCGGCGGGCCGCGCGCGGTCTGGCACGCCGCGGCCGGCACCGACCACGCCGACCTGATCGCTCACGCCACCGCGGCGACGCTGGCCTCCGGGCGCGGCGCGCTGGTCGTGGTGCCCGACTGGAAGGACCTCGCCCGTCTCGACACCGCGATGACGAAGGTGCTGGGGGAGGGGCAGCATGCCGTGCTGGCCGCCGACGCCGGGCCCGCCGCGCGCTACCGGGAGTTCCTGCGGGTGGCTCGGGGCGCGGTGAAGGTGGCGATCGGCACCCGGGCGGCGGCGTTCGCGCCGGTGCACGACCTGGGGCTCGTGGTGATCTGGGACGACGGCGACGACTTGCTCGCCGAGCAGCGCTCGCCCTATCCCCATGCCCGTGACGTACTCCTGCTGCGGGCCGAGCAGGAGCAGGCGGCCGCGCTCGTGGGTGGCTTCGCGCGGACCGTGGAGGCCGGGTTCCTCGCCGAGACCGGCTGGGCGCAGGAGATCCGGCCGACCCGGGCCCTGGCCCGTGAGCGGGTGAGCATCGAGATCACCGGCGACACCGACTTCGACCTCGAGAAGGACCCGCTCACCCGCGCCTCGCGGGTGCCTCGCGAGGCCCACGAGATCATCCGGGGTGCGCTCGCCACCGGACCCGTCCTGCTGCAGACGCCACGGCGCGGATATGCGGCCTCGTTGGCCTGCGACCGATGCCGTACGCCGGCCAGGTGCTCGGCCTGCCAGGGGCCGCTGCAGCTCGGCGGGCCGGCCGCGCCACCGACGTGCGGCTGGTGCGGACACGTCGAGACGGCGTGGTCGTGCGGATCGTGCGGCGGGTTCGGGCTGCGGGCGCCGATCATCGGCGAGGCGCGAACGGCGGAGGAGATGGGGCGCTCCTTCGCCGGGGTGCGGGTGGTGACCTCCTCGGCGGGTGCGGTCAGGCAGACGGTGCCGGGCACACCGGCGATCGTGGCCGCGACCATCGGCGCCGAGCCGGTCGCCGAGGGCGGCTACGCCGCGGTGCTGCTGCTCGACACCTGGCTGCTCCTGGGGCGGCCGGATCTGCGTACGGACGAGGAGGCGCTGCGCCGCTGGAGCAACGCCGCCGGACTGGTGCGACCGGGTGGGCGGGTGCTGGTCGTCGGCGACCCGGCGTTGTCGGTGCTGCAGGCGCTGGTGCGCTGGGACCAGCCCGGGTTCGCCCAGCGTGAGGCGGCCGCGCGACAGGAGGCTCACCTTCCGCCGGCCTCCCGGCTGGCCACCATCACCGGCACTCCCGGAGCCCTCGATGACGCACTGACGCTGCTGGCGCTGCCGCCGGGAGCGGAGGTGCTGGGCCCGGTCCCGGCCGAACCCACCTCGACCGGGGAGCCGCGGCTGCGCGCGGTCGTACGCGTGCCGAGATCCCTCGGCACCAAGCTCACCGAGGCGCTCGGCGAGCTGCAGCGGGTGCGGTCGGCGCGCAAGCTCGACCCGGTGCGGGTCCAGGTGGATCCGCCGACGCTCTGACCCGGGCTCAGCCCACGTATTGTGGTCCCGACAAGCTCGACCACCTAGGAGAACAGTGGCAGTCCAGCCCATCCGACTCTTCGGCGACCCCGTGCTGCGCAAGCCAGCGATCGAGGTCGTCGACTTCGACAAGGAGCTGCACAAGCTCGTTGCCGACCTGACCGACACCATGCTGGAGGCGCCCGGCGCCGGGCTGGCCGCTCCCCAGATCGGAGTGAGCCTGCGGGTCTTCACCTGGTACGTCGACGGCCAGGTGGGTCACCTGATCAACCCCGACCTGACCCTCTCGGAGGAGACGCAGGACGGGGGAGAGGGCTGTCTGTCGCTGCCCGACATCACCTTCGACTGCCGCCGCGCGCTCTCGGTGGTGGCCAGGGGCTTCAACATGCACGGTGAGCCGGTCACGATCGAGGGCTCCGAGCTGCTCGCCCGGGCCATCCAGCACGAGACCGACCACCTCGACGGCATCCTCTTCATCGACCGGCTCGACGAGGCCGCGCGCAAGGCGGCGATGAAGGAGATCCGGGAGTCGGAGTGGTTCGGCCTGGAGAAGCCGACCGTGAAGATCTCGCCGCACGCGACGAACGGGTTCGGGTTCTGATGAGGGTCGTCTTCGCCGGTACGCCCGAGGTCGCCGTCCCCTCCCTGGACGCGATCGCCGCGTCCCGTCATGAGCTGGTCGGTGTCGTCACCCGCCCCGATGCCGCGCAGGGGCGCAGCAAGCGGCTGGTGCCCTCGCCGGTGGCCCAGCGGGCCGAGGAGCTGGGGGTGCCGGTGCTCAAGCCGGAGCACCCCCGCGAGCCCGAGTTCCAGGCCGCGCTGAAGGCGCTGGAGCCCGAGTGCTGCCCGGTGGTCGCCTACGGCGCGATGCTGCCGCAGTCGGCGCTGGACATCCCGACCCACGGCTGGGTCAACCTGCACTTCTCGCTCCTGCCCGCCTACCGCGGCGCCGCCCCGGTGCAGCGTGCGGTCTGGGCCGGCGAGGAGATCTCCGGGGCGACCACGTTCCGGATCGTGAAGGCGATGGACGCCGGTCCGGTCTTCGGCACCATGACCCAGGCGCTGGCTCCGGACGAGACCGCCGGCTCGCTCTTCGAGAAGCTCACCGTCGGCGGCGCCGCGCTGCTGGTGTCCACGCTCGACGGGATCGAGGACGGCTCCCTGGAGGCGCGCGAGCAGCCCACCGACGGGGTCTCCTACGCCGACAAGATCACCGTCGAGGACGCCCGGATCGACTGGACGCAGAACGCCGTGGCCATCGACCGGCAGATCCGCGCCTGCACCCCGGCGCCGGGCGCCTGGACCCTGCTCGACGGAGAGCGGTTCAAGGTCGGCCCGGTCACGGTGACCGAGGAGGTGGCGGCTCCCGGCGAGCTGGTCGTCCGCAAGAACGCGATCCTGGTCGGCACCGGCACCACGGCGATCCGGCTCGGCCGGGTGAAGGCCTTCGGCAAGAAGGAGATGCCGGCCGCAGACTGGGCCCGCGGCGTACGTCTGGAGTCCGGTGTCACCTTCGAATAGGGCACAGCAGGGAAGGCGTCCCGGGGCCGGCCGGCGACCGCAGGGGAAGCCGCGGGGCGCCACCAAGCCCGTCGATCCGGCTCGGCTCGCCGCGTTCGAGGTGCTCAAGGCCGTGCGGGTCGATGAGGCGTACGCCAACCTGGTGCTGCCCCACGTCCTCGGTCGCCTCGGGCTGGAAGGTCGCGATGCGGCCTTCGCCACCGAGCTGGCCTCGGGGACGCTGCGGCAGCAGGGGACCTACGACGCGGTGCTGGCGGCCTGCATCGACCGACCGCTGGCGAAGGTCGAGGCGAAGGTGCTCGACGTGCTCCGGCTGGGGGCCCACCAGGTCCTCTCCATGCGAGTGCCCGACCATGCCGCGATCTCGACCAGCGTCGACCTGACCCGCTCCAAGGCCGGGCAGGGGCCGGCGGGGTTCGTGAACGCGGTCCTGCGCAAGGTCACCCGCAAGTCGCTCGAGGAGTGGGTCGCCGAGGTGGCCCCCGCGCGCGAGAAGGACCACGACGGCTGGGCCGCGGTCGCCTTCAGCCATCCACGCTGGGTCGTCGAGCGGCTCGCCGAGGCCGTCGGCCGCGACCAGGTCGACGCGCTGCTCGCGGCCGACAACGTGCCGCCGTTGGTCACGCTGGTCGCCCGTCCGGGGCGGGCGACGGTCGACGAGCTCGGTGGCGTGCCCACGCCGTTCTCACGCTTCGGGGCCACGCTCGACGCCGGCTCACCGGCCGCGATCACCGCCGTCGCCGAGGGACGCGCCGGGGTGCAGGACGAGGGATCGCAGCTGGTCGCCATCGCGCTGGCAGAGGCGGGACTCGACCACGACGAGGCCCGGGCGGAGTCGTGGCTGGACCTGTGTGCCGGCCCGGGTGGGAAGTCGGCCCTGTTGGCCGCTCTCGCCGCACAGCAGGGCGCCGCGCTGGTCGCCAACGAGCGCCAGCCGCACCGCGCCGGGCTCGTCCTCGCCAACCTGACCGACCGGACTTCGGGCTCGCAGGTGGACGGGTCCGCAGGAGTCGTGGCGGGTGACGGCACCAGGCCGCCGTTCAAGGACGGGACGTTCGACCGGGTCCTCGTCGACGCTCCGTGCACCGGCCTGGGCGCGCTGCGCCGCCGGCCGGAGGCACGTTGGCGGCGCGCGAGCGCCGACCTCGACGTGCTCGTCGGCCTCCAGCGCTCCCTCCTCGACCGGGCGATCGACCTGACTCGGCCGGGAGGGGTGGTGCTCTACGCGACCTGCTCACCGGTGCTCGCCGAGACGAACGGCGTGGTGCAGGACGTGCTCGAGGGCCGGTCCGACGTCACCCTCGAGCCCATCCTGGCCACGGTCGGCAACGTGCCCGACAGCGCCGGGCCGATCGACGGTACCGTTCAGCTGTGGCCGCACCGTCACGGCACCGACGCGATGTTCCTGGCGCTGCTGCGACGTACTGCGTAAGGGGTCAGCCGACCCAGCGGAGCGATCCGGCGAGCGCCTGGAGCTCGGCGTCGGTCGTACCCTTTCCGCTCTGCACGGTGATGAAGATGTCGCCGTGGACCTCGGTGAGGTAGGCCCCGGAGCCGGGGCCTGCCTTCTCGGGGTTCGTGCTCCACTCCTGGTAGTCCTTCGCCGGGCGGATCGCCAGGCAGCCCGGTCGGTCGGCGACAGCCGCTGGAGGGCGGCAAGCAGATCGATCCGGGCGCTGGGGTCGGCATCGCTGCCCGGATCGTCCGGCAGCGTCGAGGTCGGCGTTGCGCCGGAGCCGTCGGTGGGAGATGAATCCGTTGAGGAGCACACGTCGTGCGTAGGCCACCGGGTTGTCCGCCCTGCTGACCCGCCGCCAGGACGCGAAGACCCGGGCGTACGTCGTCTGGGTCAGGTCCTCGGCCAGGTGGTGGTCACCTGTCAGCAGCAGCGCGGTGCGGTAGAGCGCGCCGCCTGTCGCATGGACGAAGTCGGCGAACTCCTCGGCGGGGGTCCTCGCGGTCGATGTGCTCACATCCCTTCGACGTCTCGGCGCGAGACTCACGTGACACCCCAATGCGGATTTCGATGAGCGAGTTTCTGCTCACCTCATCCTCTCAGCGCCTACGCTGGCGGGCATGGCCAAGGCATCGCCGTCGGTGGAGATCGAGGTTGACAACCGCGTCGTCAGGATCTCCAACCCCGACCGGGTCTACTTTCCGGAGACGGGTGCGACCAAGCTCGACGTGGCGCAGTACTACCTCGCCGTCGGCCCCGGCATCGTCAACGTGCTGTGGGAGCGTCCGTGCATGCTGCACCGGTTCCCCAAGGGACTGGCCGGGCCGAAGGTGCACCAGAAGCGGCTTCCGCAGGGCGCTCCTGACTGGGTCGAGACCGTACGCCTCTACTTCCCGCGCTGGGGCCGCACCGCCGACGAGCTCTGCGTGACCGAGCTCGGCGCGGTGATCTGGGCCGTGCAGATGTCGACGGTCGAGTTCCACCCCTGGAACAGTCGCCGCGAGGACACCGAGAAGCCCGATGAGTGGCGCATCGACCTCGATCCCGGTCCCGAGTGCCCGTTCTCGACCGTGCAGACGGTGGCGGGCGTCGTCCGCGAGCTCCTCGACGAGCTGGGTGCGGTCGGCTACCCGAAGACGAGCGGTGGCTCGGGGATGCACGTGTACGTGCGGATCCCGGCCGAGCACGGCTTCGGTGACGTACGCCGCGCCGCGCACGCGTTCGCCCGCGAGGTCGAGCGCCGGGCACCGAAGCTGGTCACCACGGCCTGGTGGCGCAAGGACCGCGACCCGGCGCAGCTTTTCGTCGACTTCAACCAGAACACCAGGGACCACACGATCGCGTGTGCCTACTCGATCCGCGGCGTCGCCGACGGCCGGGTCTCCACCCCGATCACCTGGGAGGAGACCAAGGACGTCGACCCGCGTGAGTTCACGATGCGTACGGTGCCGGCCCGGTTCGCGGAGATCGGTGACCTGCACGCCGACATCGACGATCATCCGTTCTCGATCGAGCCGCTGCTCGAGTGGGCCGACCGGGACGAGCGCGACGGCGCGGAAACCCCACCGGAGCCATCCGAGCCCGACGCCGGGTGAGTCTCACCAGACCTCGAGGCGCTCGCCCAGGGTGCGACCGAGCTCCTTGGAGTAGGTCGCGGTGAGGTGGTGGCCGTCGCGGTGGGTGATCGTGTCGCCGACGACGGTGGTGCAGATGCCGACACTGTCACAGAAGAGGTCGTCGAGGTCGACGGTCTCGACGCGAGCCGCCTTGGCCGCCTGCATCTGCAGGTCGGCGCCGTCCTGCTGACTCTCGAGCGGCTTGTAGGTGCAGGGCGAGAGCGTCTTGTTGCTGCTCAGGCACGTGGCCGGGTCGAACTCGAGCGCCGGTACGTCGCGCAGCCACACCGTGCGCTTGGCGGCGGGCTTCACCTGGGACAGCAGGCGCTGGTAGCCGCGGTAGACGGCGCGGCGTACGTCCTGGCGGTCGGTGTGCCGGCCTGAGGAGTCGTGGTAGGCGGCGCTGATCGGGCGCGAGGAGATCAGCAGCAGGTCGGGGCGGAGCTTCTTGACCGAGGAGAGCATGAAGTCGTGGAAGTCGTCGCACGACGTCATCGGTTCGGTGCTGTCGATCTTGTCGGGCGTGACCAGCGAGACGGTGCACTGCGGCATCGCCAGCATGTAGGCGCGGTAGCCGGAGCGCTCGGCGATCTCCTCGACCGCGGGCGTCCAGTGGCGGGCGTGGGAGTCGCCGATGACCACGATCGTCTTCTCGGCGTCTGCGTCACCGCGCGGGCACAGCTTGCGCACGTTCGTCGAGTAGTAGTTGCACTCGCCCACCGACTCCACGTCGTCGGAGAGATTGGTGAGGCCCGGCTTCAGATTGGTGGGGATCGCCTGGTTCTTGCGGGCCGCGAGCACCGAGGCCTTCAGCAGCGCCGGGAGCGGGTCGGGCTCCTGTGCCTTGGCGGCGGGCGGTGCCGCACTCGACGCCGGCCGGTCGGGTGCCTGAGACGGCCCGGACGATCCGGAGGACCCGGAGGAATCGGCCTCGGCCAGCGTGATCGCGGGCTGGTAGCCGTCGCGGGCGGTCCCGGTGGCGTACGTGTTGGCGCCGAAGCAGGTCACCGCGACCAGCGTGATGCTCAGCGGGTAGAGCGCCACCGGACCCAGCGTGGCGGCCCGGCCGAACGCCGGCCGGCGCCAGAGGATGCCGCGCCGGAACGGCTCCTCGACGTAGTGGTAGGAGAGTCCGGCCAGCACGAATGCCAGCGCCACGAGGAGCACCTGCTCCCACCAGCGCAGCTCGCGGCCCAGCTGCAGCTCGGCCAGGACCAGCACCGGGAAGTGCCACAGGTAGAGCGAGTAGGACCAGTTGCCGATGACCTGCAGCGGCGGCACCGACAGCAGCCGGCCGACCACGGTCGGGCCGTGCCACAGCGTGCCGGCCACGATGATGAAGACGCTGCCGAGGACCGGCACGAGCGCCGGGGTGCCCGGGAACGGGGTCGCGTCGTTGAACTGCAGGCAGGCGCAGATGATGAAGAACATCCCGAACGCGGAGAGCACCTGCGCCCGCCACCGCGCGGTGACGTCCTGCGGCCCGTCGTCACGGAACGCGATCGCCGCGATCGCGCCCAGACCGAGCTCCCAGGCACGGGTGAACGGGGAGAAGTACGCCGCCTCCGGGCTGGTCCGGGTCAGCACCGCCGAGGCCAGCAGCGAGGCCACGATGACGACGCCGAGCGCGATGACCAGCACCCGCCGGCGTCCGCGGACGTCTGGCTTCGCGGGGGCATCCGTCGCGGCACTCCGGCCGCGCCACCTCATCGCCCACAGGCAGCCCAGGATCATCAGCGGCCACACCAGGTAGAACTGCTCCTCGACCGCGAGCGACCAGAAGTGCTGCAGCGGCGAGGGCGGCAGCGCGGCCGAGAAGTAGTCGGTCTCCAGCGACGCGAACCGGAAGTTGGCGGCGAAGGCCGCCGACCACAGCGCGTCGAGGGCGATCTCCCGGGTGCGTACGAAGCCGAGGAACAAGGCCGCGTAGACGACGGTCGCGAGCAGCACCAGGGTCGCCGCCGGCAGGATCCGGCGGGCCCGGCGCGCGTAGAAGCCGAGCAGGCTGACCCGGCCCTCGGTGCGTACCTGGCGCATCAGCTGCTGGGTGATCAGGAAGCCCGAGATTGCGAAGAAGACGTCGACACCGACGAACCCACCGGTCAGCGACCCGAAGCCGACGTGCAGCGCGACGACTGCGAGCACCGCGATCGCGCGCAGACCCTGGATGTCGGGACGGTGCCGAGTCGGGGTCGCGCTCCCGGTCGTCGAGTCCGTCGAGCCCACGAGCAGCCGCACCTCCTCAGCCGAGCGCATCGGTCACATTCGTCGCGACGATAACTCCCGCAACCGGCCGATCCTGGTAGACGCGCCTAGGTTCCTAGTCGAGATCGAGGTCGTCGCCCGCAGCGACGGGGCCCTCGGTCGGCGGAAGCGGGGGAGGAGTGCCGCCGAAGGCGGGGCACAGTGACTTGTGAGCACACCAGCCGCAGAGCTTCCCCGGGCTCGGCTGCCACTCCCCGGTCTCCTGGGCGGTGCGGATGGCCCGCCAGATCGCCTCGGCCTTGCGCTCGGTCGCCAGCAGGTCGGCCTCGTCGGGCACGTAGCGCAGGATGTCGCCCGAGCCGAGGTAGATCAGCTGCAGCATCGCCGGCACCACGCCGCGGGTCCGCCAGATCACCAGGGCGTAGAACTTGAGCTGGAACAGCGCCTTCGCCTCGTACGCCTCGCTGGGCACGCGGCCGCTTTTGTAGTCGACCACGCGGATCCGGCCGTCGGCGGCGACATCGACCCGGTCGATGAAGCCCCGCAGCAGCAGCTTGGAGTCGAGCAGGGCCTCGACGTAGTGCTCGCGTTCGGCGGGCTCCAGCCGGCGCGGGTCCTCCAGGTCGAAGTAGCGCCGCAGCACCTGCCGGCACGATTCCAGCCAGCCCTCCTCAGCCGCCTCGGCCCCTTCGACCTCGGAGGTGAACAGCGTCGCCAGGGCCGGGTCGAGCCTGCGTACGTCCTCCCACGCCTGCTCCACCATCGATCTCGCCTGCCGGGGCGTGCGCTCGGGCGGGGGCAGGTCGAAGAGGTCCTCGAGCACCTTGTGCACCACGGTGCCGCGGGCGGCGGCCTCCGAGGGCGGCTCGGGCAACTGGTCGATCGTGCGGAACCGGTAGAGCAGCGGGCACGAGGTGAAGTCGCTCGCCCGGCTCGGTGAGAGCGACCCCAACACGTTGACGCCGTCGACCGGGGTCGACAGCGATTCGGCAGGTGAGGTGCTCATGACCTCGACACTATTCGCAAGCACCGACAATCCGGGTCGGCACCACCTGACAACCGCCGCTCAAGTACGCTCGGGATGTGGCTGACCCTGACCCACGCCCCGGCGGCGACAAGCCGGTCGAAGAGCCGGCGCCCACCTCCCGGGTCCCGGGCACGATCAAGGTCGGCTCCGTAGCCGGCAGCGACGTCCTGGTGACGCCGTCGTGGTTCCTCATCGCGGCGTTGATCGCCTGGTGGATGGGGCCCGAGATCGAGGCCACGGAGCCGGGCCTGGGCTGGTTGGCGTACGTCGCGGGCTTCGCGTTCGCGATCGTCCTCTACGGTGCGGTGCTGCTGCACGAGGCCGCCCACGCGGTGGTCGCCAAGCGCCTGGGCTACCCCGTGGGCGTGATCATGCTCCACTTCCTGGGGGGCGCGACCGCGGTGGAGAGCGAGGCGAAGAAGCCCGCTCACGAGTTCTGGATCGCCGTCGTCGGGCCGCTGGCCTCGCTCGCCGTCGCCGCGGTCGCCTTCGGTGTCTCTTTCTTCACCCCCGGCGGCCTGATCGGGCTGTTCGTCACCGGGCTGTGGATCACCAACTTCTTCGTGGGCGTGCTCAACCTGGTCCCCGGCCTGCCCCTCGACGGCGGCCGGCTCCTGAAAGCGGGCGTGTGGGGCGCGACCGGCAACATCAACCGCGGCAGCATCGTCGCCGGCTGGGCCGGCCGGGTGCTCGCGGTCGTCGTGCTGCTGTGGCCCTTCATCCAGGGCCAGATCCTCGGTGTCGAGCCCCGCCTCACGAGCTACATCGTCGCGGTCATCCTCGGCGTCTTCCTCTGGAGCGGTGCGTCCGCGGCGATCATGTCGGCGAGGGCGCGCATGCGGCTCCCGCTCCTGGTCGCCCGCGACCTGGCCCGCCGCACCCTGGCCGTGCCCGCGGACCTCCCTCTGGCCGAGGCCGTACGCCGCGCCCAGGAGGCCGAGGCCGGCAGCATCGTCACCGTGACCAGCGGCGGTGAGCCGATCGGTCTCGTCCACGAGGGCGCGCTGCTGGCGACCCCGGAGGACCGTCGACCGTGGATGGCCACCTCGACGGTCACCCGTCGGCTCGAGGACGGCCTGACCCTGCCGGCCGACATCGACGGGGAGACCCTGATCCAGGCGATCTCGAAGACCCCGGCGCCCGAATACCTCCTGGTCGAGCCCGACGGCTCGATCTACGGCGTCCTGGTCACCTCCGACGTCGACGCGGCCTTCCGCGCGGGAGCATAGGAGATCGCGGTTTGCCGGGTTGGCCCGGAGAACGGGTAGCCTCGGCGGGTGTCAAGCGCTGATATTCCAGACATTCCGGCCGAGGCCCGGGCGGGCGTTCACCGCGGGCCGCTTCGCGAGGGCGAGTGGGTGCGGCTGACCGACACCAAGGGTCGCCGCCACAACTTCGAGCTCGTCGCCGGCAAGCGCTTCTTCTCCAACAAGGGCCACATCGACCACGACGAGCTCATCGGCCGCGAGGAGGGCTTCACGGTCACCGCCTCGACGGGCGGCGAGTACCTGGTCTTCCGCCCGCTCCTGTCGGAGTTCGTGGTCTCGATGCCCCGCGGCGCGGCGGTGGTCTACCCCAAGGACGCCGCCCAGATCGTCGCCATGGCCGACATCTTCCCAGGTGCCTCCGTGGTGGAGGCCGGGGTTGGCTCGGGCGCCCTGACCTGCTCGCTCCTGCGTGCGGTCGGGCCGTTCGGCAAGGTCACCTCCTTCGAGCGCCGCGAGGAGTTCGCCGAGGTCGCCCGCAAGAACGTCGACCAGTTCTTCGGCACCCCGGCAGGGGAGTCCCACCCGAGCTGGTCGCTCAACCTGGGAGACCTCCAGGAGGAGCTGCCGCGCCAGCAGATCCGCTGCGACCGGCTGATCCTCGACATGCTCGCTCCGTGGGAGTGCGTCGACGCGGCGGCCGAGGCGCTCTACCCGGGCGGCATGGTCTGCGCCTACGTCGCGACCACCACCCAGCTGTCCCGCTTCGTCGAGACGGTCCGCGCCCACGGCGGGTTCACCGAGCCGCAGGCATGGGAGTCGCTGGTGCGCGACTGGCACGTCGAGGGTCTCGCGGTCCGGCCGGGTCACAAGATGATCGGCCACACCGCCTTCCTGGTGACGGCGCGAAGGCTGGCCCCGGGCGAGCGCGCGCCGCGCAAGACACGTCGACCTGCTCCCGGGGCGTACGGACCTGACTACACGGGTCCGCGGCCGGCCGACATGCCTGCCCCCGAGCCCGTCGCCGAGGTCGTTCCCGGCGCCGCGCCGGAGGACGCCGCCGAGCTGGACTGAGCCCGCTCCGCAGCACTCCGTGTTTCCGGCGTGCCACGGGTTGACACGAACTCGGCCGTTGTCGACGAATAGTGTCCAACACCGGTAAATCCTTCTCCGCTCCTGCCCCTCACCCTTGTAGGGTCATGGGAGTAGAGGAGGTGTGCTGATGTCGACATCCGATGGATTCCATTCCGAGGGGCGCAGCCCCGAGGAGCTCGAGAGTCATGTCCGTTTCCTCGAAGCTGAGGTGACCGACCTGCGGCACAGACTGACCGAGATGCCCGGATCTTCGCGTGGCCTGGAGGCGCGGCTCGCTGACGCGCAGCGCTCCCTGGCCGCCGTGACGTCGCAGAACGAGCGACTCACCGTGACGCTTCGGGATGCCCGAGACCAGATCATCAAGCTCAAGGAGGAGGTCGACCGGCTGGCACAGCCGCCAGCAGGCTTCGGCACCTTCATCGAGCGCAACGAGGACGACTCGATCGATGTCTTCACCGGTGGGCGCAAGCTCCGGGTGACCGCATCACCCAACGTCGACCTGGACGAGCTGCGCTATGGCCAGGAGGTCATGCTCAACGAGGCGCTCAACGTCGTCGCCGCGATGGAGTTCGAGAAGGTCGGCGAGGTGGTGATGTTCAAGGAGCTGCTCGCCGACGGTGAGCGCGCCCTGGTGATCGCCAACGCCGACGAGGAACGGGTCGTACGTCTGGCCGAGCCGCTCCTGCAGGACGCCATCCGCGCGGGTGACTCGTTGCTGCTCGAACCACGTTCGGGATATGTCTACGAGAAGGTGCCGAAGTCCGAGGTCGAGGAGCTCGTCCTGGAGGAGGTGCCCGACATCTCGTATGAGTCGATCGGTGGCCTTGCCGGCCAGATCGAGCAGATCCAGGACGCGGTCGAGCTGCCCTACCTCTACCCCGACCTCTTCATCGAGCACCAGCTCAAGCCCCCCAAGGGTGTGCTGCTCTACGGTCCTCCGGGCTGTGGCAAGACGCTGATCGCGAAGGCTGTCGCCAACAGCCTCGCGAAGAAGGTCGCCGCGAAGACGGGAGCGGACGGCAAGTCCTACTTCCTCAACATCAAGGGCCCCGAGCTCCTCAACAAGTACGTCGGTGAGACCGAGCGCCACATCCGCCTGGTCTTCCAGCGGGCTCGTGAGAAGGCCGCGGCCGGCACCCCGGTGATCGTCTTCTTCGACGAGATGGACTCGCTGTTCCGTACGCGTGGCACCGGTGTCTCCTCCGACGTGGAGAACACCATCGTCCCGCAGCTCCTCTCCGAGATCGACGGTGTCGAGGCTCTGGAGAACGTGCTGGTGATCGGTGCCTCCAACCGTGAGGACATGATCGACCCGGCGATCCTGCGTCCGGGCCGTCTGGACGTGAAGATCAAGATCGAGCGTCCCGACGCCGAGGGTGCTCGAGACATCTTCTCGAAGTACCTGGTCCCCGATCTGCCGCTGCACCCGACCGATGTGGGCGAGTTCAACGGCGACAAGCAGGCCACCGTCGACGAGCTGATCCGCACGGTCGTCGAGCGGATGTACACGGAGTCCGAGGAGAACCGCTTCCTGGAGGTCACCTACGCCAACGGTGACAAGGAGATCCTCTACTTCAAGGACTTCAACTCCGGCGCGATGATCCAGAACATCGTCGACCGGGCCAAGAAGATGGCCATCAAGTCCTTCCTGGACTCCGGTGAGGACTCCGGCCAGAAGGGCCTGCGGGTGCAGCACCTGCTCCAGGCCTGCGTGGACGAGTTCAAGGAGAACGAGGACCTCCCCAACACCACCAACCCCGACGACTGGGCCCGCATCTCCGGCAAGAAGGGCGAGCGGATCGTCTTCATCCGCACGCTCATCACCGGCAAGCAGGGCACCGAGCCCGGCCGTTCGATCGAGCAGGTGTCGAACACGGGCCAGTACCTGTAGGTAGATCTCCTGATAATCCGCCCGTGACCTGCGATGTTGGTCACGGGCGGATGCTTGTTGATCGGTGGCGTGCGCGCGTCTTGCGGGCGATAGCGCCCGATATTCGAGCACAGTGCTCTGCGCTTATGTGTGGACGGCGTCCACACATAAGCGTGCGGACGGCGTCCACACATAAGCGTGCGGACGGCGTCCACACATAAGCGTGCGGACGGCCCATCCGCCGTACCTTCTCTGCGGAGAAGGCGCCGTCGTTGCGCGCGGCCTGGCTACCTGTCGAGGAATCTGGCGCGAGGGTGTGAGTGGTTCCTGGATGTCGGGAAATCTGTCGGTGGCGGCCCCTAGAGTGTTGATGACCGAAGGGAGCGCATGGAATTCGAGCGACTCGAGACCCTGCGGGAGCGCCACCCCGCATGGCGTCTGTTGCGGGCGGCGAATGCGACCCTCGTGCTCTCGTTCCTGGGCAAGTTCTTCGTCGAGGGTAATCGGGGTGCGACCGGTGCCGCCGAGGCGGCAGGAGCGCTTGATGACGATCTCTATGCCATCAATGCCGGCCTGGATCAGCCCCGATTTCCCAAGGCCGCGCGTGCCTACTTGGAGGATTGGGCCGCAACCGAGGTTGGCTTCCTCCGACGGTTCTACCCGACGGGCGTCGACGAAGTCCACTACGAGGTCACCCCGGCCTTCGAGAAGGCGTACGCCTGGGTCGATTCGCTGCAGGCGCGCGCCTTTGTCGGCACCGAGTCCCGGCTGCACACGGTAGTAGAGCTGTTGCGACAGATCGTGCATGGCTCCGAGACCGACCCGGACGTACGCTTGGCGGACCTGCGCCGGCAGCGCGATCAGATCGATGCCGAGATCGCCGCCGTCGAGGCGGGCGAGGTCGTGATCATGGACGAGACCAGCGTGCGGGATCGTTATCAGCAGTTCGCCGCGACCGCGCGGGAGCTGCTCAGCGACTTTCGTGAGGTGGAGGACAACTTCCGAGGCCTCGACCGTGCCGCGCGGGAGAAAATCGCGGCCTGGGACGGCTCGAAGGGCGAGCTGCTCGCCGACCTGGTCGGATCGCGCGCCGACATTGCCGGATCCGACCAGGGGCGCAGCTTCCAGGCGTTCTACGACTTCCTGCTCTCCGAATCACGGCAGGAGGAGCTGTCCGGGCTGCTCGCGACCGTGAGCCGGCTCGACGCGGTCGAGGCCGATCGGCGAGTGCGCTCGATCCATCACGACTGGTCGGAGGCGGCGGAACGGGCGCAGCGTACGGTGCGGCAGATCTCTGAGCAGCTGCGACGCTTTCTCGATGATCAGGTCTGGCTGGAGAACCGACGGGTGCTCGATCTGGTGCGGGCGGTGGAGGCGACAGCGCTCGAGGTGCGCGCGCTGCCACCGTCGTTCGGGATGGAGGTGGACGAGCCGGGGATCGAGTTCGCGCTGCCGTTCGAGCGCCCGCTCTACGAGCCGCCGGCGGCCGCGGAGGTGGAGAGCCTGATCCCACCTGCCACCGACGAGGACCTCGATGCCGACCTGCTCTTCACCCAGACCTACATCGATACCGCACGGCTGGCGGGGAACATTCGCGCAGTGCTGCCGGCGCGAGCCTCCGCGTTGCTGGAGGACATCATCGAGATGTATCCCATCGACCAGGGCGCGGCCGAGATCGTCGGCTATCTCGCTCTCTCCGACGACGACCTGACCATCGAGATGGACGAGAGTGACCAGACCGTGGTGACCTATGCCGATCCCGACGACCCCGAACGCACCAAGCGCCTACGCCTGCCGAAGGTGACGGTGAGGCGGGCATGAGCGACGAGCACGCGATCGGGGCAGCGATCATTCGGCTGATGCAAGGCGTGGTCTACCGGGAGTCGGACGAGGACACCTGGCTGACTCTGGAGCGGTCGGGTGGTGGCGTACGCGACCACTTCGCCACAGTCGGGGTTGAGGTCGTCATCGACGACACCGAGGGCTATGCCTACCTGCGTACCAGACCGGAGGTCGAGGGTGAGGAGGCGTTGCCGCGGCTGGTGCGTCGCCGGGCGCTGACCTACAACCTCTCGCTGCTGCTGGTGCTGCTGCGCAAGCGGCTACTGGAGTTCGAGACCTCGGGGAGCGAAGGTCGGCTGGTGCTGACCCGCGAGCAGATCGTGGAGATGCTCCGGGTGTTCCTGGCGGACTCCTCCAACGAGGCTCGCACGGTCGATCAGGCAGAGCGCACGATCACGAAGGCGGTGGAGCTCGGGTTCCTACGCCCGTTGCGCGGGCAGCGCGACCATTGGGAGGTGCGCCGGATCCTGAAGGCGTACGTCGATGCTCAGACGCTCTCGGACTTTGCCGGCAAGCTGAAGCAGTACGCCGGGGCGAAGTCGGGAACGGGAGGCGATGATGAGTGAGGGACTGTTCTCGACTGTCGAGCTGAGCGAGGCGGGCGGTGGCCGCGCCGGCTATCGGCTCGACCACATCGAGGTCTTCAACTGGGGCACGTTTGACCGACAGGTGTGGCGGCTCACGCCGGGGGCGGAGACATCGCTGCTGACCGGCGACATCGGATCGGGCAAGTCGACGATCGTGGACGCGCTGACGACGCTGCTGATGCCGGCCCACCGGATCTCCTACAACAAGGCGGCCGGGGCCGAGGCGAAGGAACGTACGCTGCGCTCCTACGTCGAGGGCCACTACAAGTCCGAACGCGTCGAGGCCTCGGGGCGCTCGCGTGCGATCGGGCTGCGCACGGGCTCGAAGACCTACTCGGTGGTGCTGGGGGTGTTCACCAACGAGGGATTCGACGAGACTGTCACCCTCGCACAGGTCTTCCAGCAGCGGGAGCAGACCGGACAGCCATACCGGTTCTATGTAACCGCGACCAAGGCCTTGTCGATCAAGGGCGACTTCGACGACTTCGGCAACGACCTCAAGGATCTGCGCAAACGGCTGCGCGCCGCGGGAGCCGAGGTGGTCGACGAGTTCCCGAAGTATTCCACCGCGTTCCGTCGCCACCTCGGGATCCGTTCCGAGCAGGCCCTGGAACTGTTTCACCAGACGGTGTCGATGAAGTCGGTCGGCAACCTCAACGAGTTCGTTCGCGACCATATGCTTGAGCCGAGCGACGCCAGCGGGCGGGTGCGCGAGATCATCGGTCATTTCGACGACCTGACCAAGGCCCACGATGCGGTCAAGCGCGCCCGCGAGCAGCTCGAAGCGCTGGAACCGATCGTCACGACCACAGCGAAGTACGATGCAGCGCTTGCTGAGCGGGCCGGCCTGGAGGCGCAGCGCGATGCCGTTCGATCGTTCATCGCCGAGCTCCGCTCGGGGCTTCTGGCCAGCGAGATCGAGACGTTGGATCGCCACGCCGAGCAGCTGTCCGAGGCGCAGGAGGTGGCCAAAGGGGTCGCTGCCGAGCTCGCCGGCGAGCGGGAGGACCTGATCGGCGAGCGCGAGCGTGCCGGTGGCAATCGCATCGCGGACCTGGAGCGGGTGGCCAGGGAGGCTCGCTCCGAGGCCGCCAAGCGGTCTGAACGCCGCAGCCGGTTCGATGAGGCGGTCACGGCCGCTGGGCTTGTGCGAGTCTCGGACGCTGCGGGCTTTGCCGACCTGAATGCTCAGGTCACCGCTGAGAAGGCAGGGATGGCGGCACGCAAGCGCGAGCTCGATGCGACATTCGCGGCCCTCATCACCGAGGTCAGCGGGATCGAGACGAAACGAACCGATGTCGATGACGAGATCACCAGCCTTACCAGCCGCACGAGCAACCTGCCCGGCCAACAGATCGAGCTTCGCGGCCAGCTCTGCGCCGATCTCGGCCTGTCCCCGCAGGACCTGCCCTACGCCGGTGAACTGCTCGACGTACATGAGAAGCACGCGGAATGGCGAGGTGCCGCCGAGCGGGTCCTGCGCGGGTTCGCGCTCTCGTTGCTGGTGCCCCAGGAGCATTACGACGAGGTGACCCGGTGGGTCAACGGGCGGCGCCTCACCTTCACCGGACGTGGCGGAGCCGCGATCGGCGCCAAACTCGTCTTTGAGCGGGTCTCCTCGCGCCGGGTGCCGCTGCAGCGGCACAGCACCGACGCGATGTGGCTCGCCGACTGCATGGAGGTCAAGGACGGCCCGTTCCGCGACTATGTGCTCGACGAGCTCACCAAGCGCGCCGACTACCGCTGCGCCTTGACTCTCGATGAGTTCCGTACGGAGCGCCGCGCGGTCACCCGTGAGGGTCAGGTGCGCTCGGGCGATCGGCACGAGAAGGATGACCGGCACCGGGTCGACGACCCGCGCCGTTGGGTCCTCGGCTGGGCCAACGAGCGCAAGATCGCAGCGCTGCGCGGTGAGCTGGCCGACATCGACAGCGTCCTTTCCCGAGCGAGGGAGCAGCTCGAGACGGCAACCCGCGAGCGGGATGCCCACCAGTCCCGCGTGGCGGCGTTTGCCCGCCTCGAGGGATATCCGACCTGGTCGGACATCGATGTCGCCGACGCCGAGCAGCGTGCCGAGGACGCGGATGCCGAGCGGGGCCGACTGGAGGCCGGCTCCGAGAGGCTCCAGGAGATCAAGGACGCTCTCGACCGCAACGCCGACCGCGCCAATGAGGTCGCCGAGACGATCGAGAACCTGACCGGCCGGCTCGCGCGGCTCCAGGGCGAGAAGGATCGCGCCAGCCGCGACCAGGCGAAGGACGACGAGTTCGTCAGCGGGCAACCGGCCGCTGACCTGGCGGGGGCGCGCGAGGCGTACGACGCCTTGACGGTCCGCTTGGGCAGGGAGGTGCCGACCCGGTCGAGCGATTGCGGCCGAGCGGGGGAGGGGCTCTCGGAGGACCTCACCAAGCGGATCGACCGGCTCAACCGCGAGCTGGGTGGGTTCGCCCAGAGCCTGGGGCAATACATGAGCGAGGTGCTGCGCCGATGGCCTGAGCTGCGTGCCGACATGGACGCCGTGGTTGATGCCCGCGGCGACTTCGTTGCGTTCCATGAGCGGGTTGCGGGCGACGACCTGCCGCGGTTCGAGGACGAGTTCAAGCGCCAGTTGAACACCAACACCATCCGGGAACTCGCCCAGTTCAACTCCTGGCTGCGGCGCCAGGCCGAGGAGATCGACGACCGGGTGGCGCGAATCAACGAGGCGCTCAGCGCGATCCCGTACAACCCGGGTCGCTACATCAGACTGGAGAAGCAGCCGACGGTCAACCAGGACGTGGCTGTATTCCGATCTGACCTGCGCAGCGCCACCGACGACGCAATCTCCGGTGCCGACGACCACTACTCCGAGCAGCGATTCCTTGACGTGAAACGGATCATCGAGCGCTTCCGCGGCAGGGAGGGCTACGCCGACTCCGACAAGGCGTGGACGCGGCGGGTCACGGACGTACGCAATTGGTTCGTCTTCTCCGCCTCCGAACGCGACGCTGAGACGGACGAGGAGTGGGAGCACTACTCCGACTCGGACGGGAAGTCGGGCGGCCAGAAGGAGAAGCTCGCGTATACGATCCTGGCTGCCTCGTTGGCCTACCAGTTCGGTCTGGAGTGGGGCGTGGAGAAGTCACGCGACTTCCGCTTCGCCGTGATCGACGAGGCCTTTGGGCGCGGATCCGACGTCTCCACCCGCTACGCACTCTCCCTGTTCGCCAAGCTCGGTCTCCAGTTGCTGATCGTGACCCCTCTGCAGAAGGTGCACGTGATCGAGCCGTACGTCTCCGCCATTGGCTTCGTCGACAACCCGACCGGCACCGCATCGAGGCTGCAGACGATGACGATCGAGGAGTACCGCGAGCGACGGGATGGACGCGCCAGGTGACCTGGTCAACACCGGAAGACGTGACCGCGAAGGTCCGGCGGCGCTGGAGCGACGGATCGCTGCTCCGCGCGTTTGCTGATGGGCAGTCGTTCCCGGTCGTGGATGTTTCCCTTCGTGGTCCCAAAGCTGCTGAGATCGGAGACGACCTGGAAGCCGTACGCTCCTGGGTGGCGAAGCTCGATGGCGGCCGTCGAGGCGGTAGCCGGTATGAGCTGATCTGGACGAGCATCGGTGGTCGGCATTTCGGCCGAAACCAGGTCCCCGACCGGGCTGTGGTTGCGACCTATGAGCAGGCATGGTCTTTGCTGGGCGTCCGAGCGGAGGTCGCCCGGTTCGCGGACATGCTGGCGCTCACCGGCGACATCGAGGCGGTCCGTGCTTGGACGCTCGCTCACCCTCACCGAGCCATCGATCTGGCCGCAGAGTGGGAGCGCCTGCTGGCGGCGTACAACTGGCTCGACTCGCACCGCGGGTCGGGCCGCTATCTGCGCGAGATCACTGCTCCCGGCGTCGACACGAAGTTCGCCGAACGACACCGAAGCGTTCTCGCGGGAATGCTCGGTGTCTCCTCGACCGCCCCAGGATTCCTGAAGGGGCTGGGATTGCGCGCCAAGCCGGAACTGGTGCGGTTACGGGTCTCGCCGGGCCTGGGCCTGCCCTCGTCGATGAGCGAGCTGGCGGTCCGTGCCGACGAACTGGCCGACCTGAGCCTCGCGCCCCGATCGGCTCTGGTCATCGAGAACGAGATCACGTACCTCTCCGTCGATGTTCATCACCGCGGAGTCGTGCTGTGGGGCAAGGGGTTCGACGTCGACAAGGTGGGCAGGCTGCCCTGGCTCGCCGACGTCACCGTCGACTACTGGGGCGATCTCGACACCCACGGCTTCGCCATCCTCGATCGGTTGCGTGCCTGGCTTCCCCAGACGCGCTCGGTCCTGATGGACCGCGAGACCCTGATGGCTCATCGGGACAGGTGGGTTGTCGAGGACCGACCCACCCGCGCGGCCTTGACCAGACTTACCACTGATGAACGGCATCTCTATCAGGACCTCGTCGAAGACCGGTTCGGGACCAACGTACGGCTCGAGCAAGAGCGGGTCGACTGGGCTTGGGTAGGTGCGCAGGTCAGCGAACTGTGACCCTGGCGCTTGCCGAACGCGGCACCACATGAATGCGCGAGCCTGCCGCAGCCCCATGTGTCTTTCGGTTGTTTCGGTTAGACTGGTGGGGCTGGAAGGAGGCGGTATGTCGAACACAGCTGCAGTGGAGGCGAATGACGGTGGGCGGGATGTCCATGCGTCGGAGGCGATGCTCAGGCTCATCGCTGGCGCGGGCCGAGGCGAGGGGCCGTCGTCGGCTTTTCAGGGTGCGGTGGTGCTGGTCAACCAGATCTCCGCGCCACAGTTCGCTGCGCTTCGCAACGCGTTGATTCACGGCGAGGGGCCGGTGCAACTCTCAGCGGGGGAGTCGTCGATCGTTATCGAGGGCGAGTTCCTGGATGCGGTCCGTGCGATCGTCCTGGCCGTCGACGCCGGTCATACCGCTGCGGTGGTGGACCCGGTGCGCGTGGCCGAGGACCGCGAGCTCACCAGTCAGCAGGCCGCTGATCTGCTCAACGTCTCCAGGCCGCACGTTGTGCAGCTGGCCAAGAGTGGGCGCCTGCCACATCGCATGGTGGGCAACCGGCATCGCTTCCGGCTCGCCGATGTCTTGACGTACGAGGACGAAGTTCGCCAGACCCGTGCGGATGCGCTGGCTGCGATGGTGCCGGCCGAGGGGTATGACGAGGACGACTTCTGATGGCATCGGCCCGCCCAACGGCGGTGCTCGACGCCTGCGTCCTCGTTCCCCGAGCGCTGCGGGATCTGCTGCTCTCGTGCGCGGACACGGGTGTGTTCCGTCCGGTGTGGGAGCACGAGATCGAGGACGAGATGATCCGTAACCAGGTCCGGCTCGACGTCGAAAAGGGACGGGACAAGGACGCGTGCCATGTGGCCGCCGAGCATGCCCGTGAACAGATGAATCGGGCGTTTCCGGACGCCCGGTTGACGACGGAGGTGTGGGTCCCGCTGGTCGGGCAGATGACGAACGCCACCAAGGATCGCCACGTCCTGGCCGCCGCCGTCGGATCGGGTGCATCTCGCCTGGTGACGCTGAACCTGCGAGACTTCCCTGACCGGTCGCTGCCATCTGGGATTGAGGTTCAGCATCCAGATCGCTTTCTGTTGGACCAGCTCGCCAGGGACGAATACACGGTGATCTCCGCATTGGTCGCGATGGCAGGTCGGCACGTCCGGGCGCCGCGGTCGCCAGCAGCGCTTGCCCAGGCGTTCGCCTCTGGGCAGTTCGTTCCGCGGTTTGGCGCTGCCGTGCTCGACAAGATATGACGCGACGTGGCGCCTGAGGACGCATGTCACGCCGGGCGCGCGCTCGCCGGCATAGCCAGAGAGCACGTTGACTGGACGCCAAACAGGTGGGTCGTACGTGCGGTCGTGCCGTTGACCGGCAAGCGCCTTAGGCGCTCTCGACGACTCATGCGACTGTTCTGGTCGCCTCGGCAGAGCGACCAGATGGGAGATGTCGCGCCGTGGACAGATACGTGGTCGAGGGAGCGATCCACATGGCGCGAGCGAACGGCGTGGATCGCTGGCGATGAAGTGTTCGCGGTGGACTACCAGGTCTGCCCTCGGTGCCGGCTTGGCTGGGTGGAGCAGCCGTGGACGCATGAGGTGCATCGGCGCAGTGGTCTGGCAGCGGCAGGGCTCTCCGCGCTGCGTGCCGAGAGCCCGGGATTGGAGTGGCACACGCTCGGCGGGCACATGCCCGAGTCGCGAGGATTCTGGGCTGCGGTCGGTGAGGGGGTCATAGGTGCCTACGCCCGCCGACCGATCTGCTCGCACAGGAGTGCCGGATAGCCGGGGTGGTCTATCGATAAGCGGTGGGATGGTTGTGGACAGTGTCCACATCAGGCCGGATATCCGGCCACGTCCCAGGGTGTCCCCACGCTTGGCGGGGCCCGAGAATCGCCCTGGTGCAGACCGTCTTCATCCGCACGCTCATCACCGGCAAGCAGGGCACCGAGCCCGGCCGTTCGATCGAGCAGGTCTCCAACACGGGTCAATACCTGTAGCAGAGCACGTACGCAGGGCCCGCTGCCTTCCTGGCAGCGGGCCCTGTGGCCGTTCATTCAAAAATCGGGCAGACCCCTTCGACGGATCAACCTGACGAGACGCTAGCGTTCCGCCGCGCCGGCGGTGTGGCGGAGGAAGAGGCACTCCATCGCCACCTGCGCGGCGAGGCTCGCTGTGATGCCCAGGTGGTCGTGGGGCGGGCTGACCGTGTTGATGTCGAAGGCCGCGAACTCGAGCCCGCGCAGACCGCGCAGGATCGCCAGACCCTCGCGCACTGTGATGCCGCCCCAGGACGGCGTGACGACGCCCGGGGAGACCGAGGGATCGAAGACGTCCATGTCCCAGCAGAGGTAGATCGGCACGCCGATAAGCCGCTCCCGGAGGTGAGCGACGAGCGCGGGAATGCCCATCGCGACGATCCGGTCCATCGTGATCACCTCGTAGCCGAGACCGGTCGCCACGCCGACGATGCCGGGCCGTCCGTCGTAGGCGCTGTCGCGCATCCCGACGTGCAGAGATCCTGCCGGATCGATGAGCCCCTCGCGGACCGCGTGCACGAACGTGTTGGCGTTGTTGTATTCGTAGGGGTAGATGCCCTCGTAGGCGTCGGTGTGGGCGTCGAGGTGCAGCACAGCGAACTCGCGTCCGAGCGCCTTCTTGAGCGCGCGCAGCTGCGGCAGGGTCACGGCGCCGTCGCCGCCGAAAGTCAGCGGGGTCGCGCCGGCGGCGAGGATCGCGGCGACTCCGGCCTCGATCGCGTCGAAGCTCTGCTCGACGTTGCCCGGCAGCACCTTCGCGTCGCCCGTGTCGACGACGCCGAGCTCGCCCAGCAAGTCGACGTCGAAGCCGTCCAGGTGCTCGGCGACGAGTGCGGAGTGGGTGCGCACGTGGGCCGGGCCTGAGCGTGCGCCGACCCGGGTGGGGTGGTAGCCCATGTCGAAGGGCACGCCCATGACGGCGACCGAGCTGGTTGCGTCCGCCGGGCGGGCGGGAACGCCGAAGAGGGTGCCGACGGGAGCGAGCGAGGTGTTCTCCATGCGTTCAGCATGTCAGGGCCAGGTCTCCCGCACGTCCCTCAGAGCGACTGGACCGAGACGAGGGCCGCGTGGCCGCGCGAGTGTACGCCGCGCCGCTGGCGGGGCCTCGGGTGTGACGGGAGTCACCAGTTCGTCGGTTACTTCAACGCTCCGCATAGTTGTCGAGTAATTCAGTGCATTGAATCATGTTGAGGCGGGCGCGCCGGCTCCCGCTGTCGCAGGAACGAGGAGAACACATGACCATCGAGACCTCCAGCTACCGTCTGCTGGGACGTACCGGCGTCAGGGTCAGCCCGCTCACCTTGGGGACCATGATGTTCGGGACCAACGGGAACCCCGACCACGACGACTCGATCTGGGTCATCCACACGGCCCTGGACGCCGGCATCAACATCGTCGACACCGCAGACGTCTACTCGCGGGGCGAGTCGGAGGAGATCGTCGGCAAGGCCCTCGCCGGGCGCCGCGACGACGTCTTCCTGGCCACCAAGTTCCACGGGCCGATGTCGGACACCGACCCCAACCAGCAGGGCAACTCGCGCCGCTGGATCATCCGCGAGGTCGAGAGCTCGCTGCGCCGGCTCCGGACCGATCACATCGACCTCTACCAGATCCATCGACCGCGTCCCGAGACTGACATCGACGAGACCCTCTCGGCACTCTCCGACCTGGTGCACCAGGGAAAGATCCGCTACTTCGGTACGACCACCTTCCTGCCGTCCCAGATCGTGGAGGCGCAGTGGACCGCCGAGAGGCGCAACCGGGAGCGGCCGGTGAGCGACCAGTCTCCGTACTCGCTGCTGGTGCGCCACAACGAGCGGGACCTGTTCCCGACCCTGGAGCGCTACGGCCTCGGCCAGCTGCCGTGGAGCCCTCTGGCCGGCGGCTGGCTCTCGGGTCGGCACGGCGGGGACGCTCCGGTCGTGTCCAGCCGAGCACGGCGTCAGCCCGCTCGTCATGATCCGACGCTCCCCGAGAACGCGCTCAAGCTGCAGAAGGTCCTGCAGCTGCAGGAGCTCGCCGACGAGGCCGGGATCTCCCTGATCCACCTGGCGCTGGCCTTCGTGCTCCAGCACCCCGTCATCTCCTCGGTGATCATCGGCCCGCGCACCCTGGAGCAGCTGCAGTCGCAGCTCGATGTGGGGAAGGTGACGCTGAGCCCCGACATCCTGGACCGCATCGATGAGATCGTGCCGCCCGGAACCACGGTCGACGAGGCGGACCGGGGCTACCGTCCCCCTGCCCCGGCCGACAGCTCCCAGCGGCGCAGATCGTGACCGAGGTCCCGGTGGGGGCTCCGATATTCGGCGTCGCGGGCATGCCGTGCGGCGGTATCGTCGCAGACGTGGCAGATGAGATGGGTCGCAAGGACATCGAGGCGGGCTTGGAGACCCGCCATGAGCTGGGTGATGCGTTCGACGCAGAGATGGTCGCCGGCTTCGCCGACCGGATCGAGAAGACCGTTCAGGACCGGGTCGGCGCCACCGCCGCCGCCCGCACCCTCGCCGAGCGCAACGAGTCGCGCGCCTCGGTCTTCCAGTTCGTGCTCGGCGCCGGCTCGGCCGTGGCCGGCATCCCGATCAGCATCACCCTCGGTGTCACCGACAACCTCGGCGCCCTGGTGATCTCCTGGGTCGGCCTCGTCGGCGTCAACGTCGCCCACGCGCTGCGTACGCGCAAGCGCTGAGGTGGGGGTCTGTTCGTCGAGGTATGCAGGAAACATGGCACTTCCCGTGCGGGACTCCGCTAGGGAAGTGCCAGTTCGTCTGTATACCTTGACGAACAGACGGCCCGACCGAGCGACCCTCAGGGCGCCGTGGTGGGAGCCGCGTCACGCCGATGCGCGCCCTGCGGACACGTATCCCCACGGCTTGGAGGGGGCCGGGCCGGGGAGGTAGTCCTGCTGGAGGAGCTCGACCTGAAATCCCTGGTCGGCCAGGAGTTCCGGGATGTCGCGAGTGAGGTGGCAGCCGCCGAAGAGGCGCTGCTGGAGGCCGTCGAGGCGGTGCTGCCAGCGGGCGACACCGGGGTCGGGGGAGAGGCCGTGCTCGGCGAAGCCGATGATGCCGCCGGGGCGCAGTACGCGGCGCAGTTCGGCCAGCGCGCCCGCGACGTCGGGGATGGTGCACAGCGAGAAGGTGACCAGCCCCGTGTCGACCGATGCGTCGGCGAGCGGGAGCCGGGCACCGTCGAGACCGACGCGGCTCACCGGGACCGATGACCCCGAGCGTCGCGAGGAGGAGAGCTCCCAGGCCACGTCGGAGGGCTCGACGGCGACGATCTCGGTGACCTCGGGCGGATAGAGGCCGATGTTGCTGCCACTGCCGAAGCCGATCTCGACGACCTGACCGCGGAGACCGTCACAGGCCCGCTCGCGCAGCGGCTCGAGCTGCGGGATGCCGCAGGCGCGGTCCACGATGCGTGGCACCACCCGCGCCTCCCAGAGCCCCATGAACGCTCACTCCTCCATCTCGCCGGTCCACTGGACCCCGAGGAGGAGGGTGTCCTCGGACTCGGCGATCGTCGTGAACCCCACGCGCCGGTAGAACCCGACGGCTCGGGTGTTGGCCGTGCTGACGCCGAGGTGCGCGCCACGTACGCCGGCTACGTGGAAGGCGCCGAGCATCATCCCGATGAGCTCCTTGCCGACTCCTTGGCCCTGTGCGCGGGGGAGCAGGTTGATGTGCAGGTGTGCCGGGAACTCGCTCAACAGCTCGCCGGGCGTACGCACCGGCCGATGGATCAGCGAGCGCAGGCGGGCGTTCCAGTCGGTGCGGTCGTGGTCGGGGCCGGGATCCGGGTTGACCACGCGCAGCGCGGGCCACCAGTCCTCCTCGCACTCCTTCTCGAAGGCGCGGGTGAACGGGGTGCCGACGACGTAGCCCACCACGCCCTCGGAGTCGACGGCCACGAACCCGAGCCCGAGACGCAGCACGATGTAGGGAGCGGCGTAGATGTTCCCCGGCAGCCGCGGGTCGTCGTAGAACTCGGTGGCGTCCTCGCCCGATGCGCCGGTGAGCAGGCAGATCGAGAAGATGTCGTCGAGGTCGTCGGCGGTGGCCCGCCGGATCTCAGGAGTGCCCATGGTCCAACCTCACCATGACCCGTATCCGCCGTCTGCGCCGCCTCCACCACCACGGGAGGAGGCCGAGCAGGCATAGCGTCTCACGTGCGGGAATCCTCCTGGTTCCGTCCAGCCGAACAACTGCCGCCAACCTCAGCGTGGCGGGTGGATGCTCACGTGCCTTCGTGCACGTGGCCGGTAGCCTTGCAGGCATGAGCGTACGACGGGTGATGGGCACGGAGGTCGAATACGGAATTTCCGTGGCCGGACAGCCCCAGGCCAACCCGATGGTGGCCTCGAGTCAGGTCGTCAATGCGTACGCATCCTCGACCCTGAAGGCGAGGAGAGCGCGTTGGGACTTCGAGGAGGAGTCGCCGCTGCGCGACGCGCGCGGCTTCGACATGTCGCGGCAGGTGGCCGATCCCAGCCAGCTCACCGACGAGGATCTCGGGCTGGCCAACGTCATCCTCACCAACGGCGCCCGGCTCTACGTCGACCACGCCCATCCGGAGTTCTCCTGCCCCGAGGTGACCAACCCGCTGGACGCGGTGCGCTGGGACAAGGCCGGCGAGCAGGTGATGCTCGACGCCTCCCGCGCGGCCGCGCGGCTGCCGGGCAACCCGCAGATCCACCTCTACAAGAACAACACCGACAACAAGGGTGTCTCCTACGGGGCGCACGAGAACTTCCTCATGCGCCGCTCGACCGCGTTCGCCGACATCGTCAAGCACCTGACCCCGTTCTTCGTCTCCCGGCAGGTCTTCGCCGGCGCCGGGCGGGTCGGGATCGGCCAGGAGCGGCCCAAGCACGGCTTCCAGATCTCCCAGCGCGCCGACTTCTTCGAGGTCGAGGTCGGGCTGGAGACCACGCTCAAGCGCCCGATCATCAACACCCGCGACGAGCCCCATGCCGACCCGGAGAAGTACCGCCGCCTCCACGTGATCCTCGGCGACGCCAACCTCGCCGAGATCTCGACCTACCTCAAGGTCGGGAGTACGTCGCTGGTGCTCGCCATGATCGAGGACGGCTACATCACCCGTGATCTCAGCGTCGACGGCCCGGTCTCGGCGTTGCGCGCGGTCTCCCACGACCCGTCGCTGAAGACCCTGATCACGCTCAAGGACGGTCGCAAGCTGACCGGTGTCCAGCTCCAGATGGAGTATCTGGACCTGGCCAAGAAGTTCGTTCAGGAGCGCTACGGCTCCGACGCCGACTACCAGACCAAGGACGTCCTGGAGCGCTGGGAGTCGGTGCTCGACCGGCTCGAGCGTGACCCGATGGAGTGCGCCACCGAGCTCGACTGGGTGGCCAAGTACAAGCTCCTGCTCGGCTACCGCGACCGTGACGGTCTGGAGTGGGACGACCCCAAGCTTCACCTCATCGACCTGCAGTACGCCGACATCCGTCCCGAGAAGGGCCTCTACCACCGTCTGGTGCGTGCCGGTCGGATCGAGCGGCTGCTGACCGACGACCTGGTCGAGAAGGCGATGCACGAGCCGCCGACCGACACCCGGGCCTACTTCCGCGGCCGCTGCCTGGAGAAGTACTCCGAGAACGTCGCCGCCGCGAGCTGGGACTCGGTCATCTTCGACCTGCCCGGGCGCGAGTCGTTGCAGCGGGTGCCGACCATCGACCCGCTGCGCGGCACGAAGAAGCACGTCGGTGGCCTGCTCGACTCCTCCGACACCGCCGTCGACCTGTTCAACCGGCTGACCGGTTCCTGAGCGTCGATCGCGACTCGTGCCACATCTCGGTCCAACGTTCGACTTCTGCTTCCTCCCGTAGCGAAATCGGGCATTGTTTCCTCAGGTTTGTCGGTGCAAGTGGATAGGTTGAAGACATGGCACAGGAGCAGAAGCAGCCGAAGAAGTCCTCCGAGACGGAGGAGTCCGTCGAGACCGCGCCAGAGACCGATGTGAACGAGCGCAAGGAAGCGCTTGACTCCGACGTCGACGACATCCTGGACGAGATCGACGACGTCCTGGAGACCAACGCCGAGGACTTCGTGAAGTCCTTCATCCAGAAGGGCGGGCAGTAGCAGATGTCGGAGTCCCGCATCCCGGCGGCCTACATGACGCCGGGCACCTCGTCCTTTGCCGATTTCTTGACCGCCCAGTCCCCAGAGCTGCTCCCGGGGCACCACCCCGTCCCGGGCAACCTGGGCGACATCGCCCCGCACGGCACCACGATCGTCGCGGCCACCTTCCCCGGTGGCGTGATCATCGCCGGTGACCGGCGAGCGACCCAGGGCAACCTAATCGCCGAGCGCGACATGCGCAAGGTGTTCCCGTCCGACGAATACTCCGCGGTCGGCATCGCCGGCTCGGCGGGGCTCGCGATCGAGCTGGTCAAGCTCTTCCAGACCGAGCTGGAGCACTACGAGAAGATCGAGGGCACCACGCTCTCGATCGAGGGCAAGGCCAGCCGCCTCTCCGCGCTCGTGCGCGGCAACCTCGCGATGGCCATGCAGGGCCTGGTCGTGGTGCCGCTCTTCGTCGGGTTCGACCCCGACGCGGGCGTGGGCAAGATCTACGGGTACGACCCCACCGGCGGCCGCTACGAGCAGACCGGATACTCCGGCGTCGGCTCCGGCTCGCTGTTCGCCAAGAGCGCGCTCAAGAAGCTCTACCGGCCCGACCTCGACGAGAACACCCTGGTCGCGGTCCTGGTCCAGGCGCTCTACGACGCGGCCGACGACGACTCGGCCACCGGCGGTCCCGACGTGTCCCGCAAGCTGTTCCCCCTGGTCCACGTCATCACCGCCGACGGTGGGCACACCCTGCCCGACGCCGAGGTCGCCGCGGTCGCGGAGGCTGTCATCGCCGGGAGGCTCCAGCGGCCCGACGGTCCCATCGCCGAGCTGGAGGCCAAGTGAGCGAGCGTAGCGAGCGAACAATTCAATACCGTTATGAGCCGTGCTTGTCGGCGGTTCGAGCGAAGCGAGGACGCCGATGAGCACTCCCTTCTACGTCTCCCCCGAGCAGCTGATGCGCGACCGTGCGGACTTCGCACGCAAGGGCATCTCACGAGGCCGTGCCCTGGTCTCGCTGCAGTACGCCGACGGCATCGTGTTCGCGTCCGAGAACCCCTCGGCGGCGCTGCACAAGGTCAGCGAGATCTACGACCGGATCGCCTTCGCCGCGGTCGGTCGCTACAACGAGTTCGAGAATCTCCGCATCGCCGGGGTGCGGCTGGCCGACATGCGCGGCTACGCCTACGACCGGCGCGACGTCACCGGTCGTGGCCTGGCCAACGCCTACGCCCAGACCCTCGGCACGATCTTCTCCTCGGGCGGGGAGAAGCCCTACGAGGTCGAGCTCTTCGTCGGTGAGATCGGCGACTCCGCCGAGGACGACCAGCTCTACCGGCTCACCTACGACGGTCAGGTCGTCGACGAGCACGGCTTCGCCGCCATCGGCGGTGCCGCCGAGGCGGTCGGTGGCTACCTCAAGGAGCGCTACACCGAGGGCGCCTCGCTCGAGGACGCCATCAAGCTGGCCGTGGCCGCGCTCGGCCACACGGAGACCGAGGACCGGGAGATCGAGGCGAAGAACCTCGAGGTCGCGGTCCTCGACCGCAACCGCACCCAGCCGCGCAAGTTCCGCAGGATCCGGCCAGCCACGCTGGTCGAGATCCTCGGCTCGGCCGTCGCCACCGCGGAGGTCGCTGCAGCCGAGCCGGCCGCCGTGGAGCCGGCCCCCGAGAACCCTGCGGAGAAGCCGGCCGAGAAGCCGGTCGACGAGGCCCCGCTGGCCCCGCCGGCCGACGACGGCGGCGAGCCGCCGATCGCCCCGCCGCTCGACTGAGTCCAAGAACGTGGGAGTGCTGGGTCACCTGGTGACCTCAGCACTCCCACGATCTGTCTCCGGAGCTCAGCCGATCCGGTCGGAGAGCGAGACGACGATCCCCTCCGGGCCGCGGACATACGCCATCCGCACGATGTTCTCGTGCACGCCGACGCCTCCGACGAGCCCGTAGCCGTCCGCGGCCAGCCGTTCCAGCTCGGCGTCGAGGTCGTCGACCTCGAAGCAGACGTTGCGCAGCCCCAGCTCGTTGGCCATCGCCCCGGGTGAGCCGGGGGTGTGGTCGGGCCGGACGAAGCGGGCGAGCTCGAGGGCGGTGCCGCCGCCCGGGGGCCGCAGCATGACGACCTCGCAGCGGGCTCCGGGGATGCCGCAGACGGTGTCGATGAACTCGCCCTCCACGAAGGTTCGGCCCTCGATCTCCAGGCCGAGGCCGACGAAGAACTCGGTGGCCCTGTCGATGTCGGCGACGGTGACGCCGATGTGGTCGAAGCGCAGCTGCTGTGTCATGACTCTCATCCTCGTGTCTGTTGGGTGTCTCTGCCTGGTGAACGAGGCCGGCACGCCGTTCTCTACATGGTCACGACCGGTTGGCTAGGGTCGCTGGACGTGGACGCTGAGAGGTCGCCGTGGCGACGAGGGAGGCTGCTCGCGCTCGCCGCGGTGCTGCTCGCGATAGTGATCGGCCTGCACGCGCTCGTGCCGAACCACTGGGGTAATCTGGCTTCGCTGGTCGCGACGTTCCTGCCGTGGCTCGTCCTGGCGGTTCCGCTGCTGGTCCTTGCCGCGGTCCTGCGGCGCTCGGCCCTCGCCGCGCTGCTCGCGCTGACGCCGCTCGCGGCATGGGTGGGTGTGTTCGGCCCGCGGCTGATGCCCGTCGAGCCGGCGGCGTACGACCTCACGGTGGTGCAGCACAACGTCGCCGACGACAATCACGAGGTCGAGCACACCGTCGATCTTCTGCTGGCCGAGGATCCTGACATCGTGGCGCTCGAGGAGGTCACCTCCGAGAACCTCCCGCAGTACGAGGCGACCCTGGGCCGCACGTTCGAGCACCACACGACCCAGGGGACGGTCGGGCTCTGGTCGCGCCACCCGATCTCGGAGCGTACGCGGGTCGACATCCGTCCGGCGGGCATCGGGGCGTCCTGGGACCGATGCCTGCGAGCGGTCGTCCAGACCCCGGAGGGCGAGGTGGCCGTCTACGTGGCGCACCTTCCCTCCGTCCGGCTGGGCCCGCGCGGGCTCGCGGCGAACAGCCGCAACCGGAGCGCCGAGCTGCTGGCCGAGGCGATCGCCGAGGACCCGGCGCGGGAGGTGCTGCTGGCCGGCGACCTCAACGGGAACCTGATGGATCCGGGGCTCGCCCCCATCACCGATCAGGTATCGCGCGAGGAGCACGGCTTCCGCTTCACCTTCCCCTCGGCGTTGCCCGTCGTGCAGCTCGACCATGTCCTCGCGCGGGGGGCCGAGGTCACGCAGCTGAAGGTGCTCTCACGGTCCGGCAGCGACCATCTGCCGGTGGTGGCGCAGGTGTCGCTGGGTCAGTGACCGCTGAGCCGGCCGGTCAGCCGCTCGTGCCGGTCGGCGCTTGACCGGTTGAGGCCGACGATGCGTACGGACTTGTTCTTGGTCTCGTACTTGTGGGTGATGGCGTCGAGGGCCGCGACCGTGGAGGCGTCCCAGATGTGGGACTCGGAGAGGTCGATGACGATCTCGTCGGGGTCCTCGGCATACGCGAACTGGGTGTAGAGGTCGTTGCTGGAGGCGAAGAAGAGCTCGCCGGTGACCCGGTAGACGGCGGTGACCTGGCCGGAGGCATTCTCGACGAGCTCCCGGTGCGTGGCGGTCAGGTGGGCGACCCGGCGCGCGAAGAGAGTCATCGCGACCAGGACCCCGACGATGACGCCGATCGCGAGGTTGCGGGTCCCGACGGTGACGGCGACGGTCGTGAGCATCACCGCCGTCTCCGAGAGCGGCATCCGCCGCAGGGTGGCGGGCCGGACCGAGTGCCAGTCGAAGGCGCTGACCGAGACCATGATCATCACCGCGACCAGGGCGGCCATCGGGATCAGCCCGACGATGTCGCCGAACCCGACGACCAGGACGAGCAGGAAGACGCCGGCGAGGAACGTGGACAGGCGCGTACGGGCGCCGGAGACCTTGACGTTGATCATCGTCTGGCCGACCACCGCGCAGCCGCCCATGCCGCCGAACAGGCCGGTGATCAGGTTCGCGAGGCCCTGAGCGCCGGCCTCGCGGGTCTTGTCGGAGGGGGTGTCGGTGATGTCGTCGACGAGCTTGGCGGTCAGCAGCGACTCGAGCAGGCCGACCAGCGCCATGCCGAGGGCGTAGGGGGCGATGATCTGCAGCGTGTCCAGGGTGAGGGGTACGTCGGGCAGGAACCAGGTCGGCAGGCTGTCGGGCAGCTCGCCCTGGTCACTGACGTTCGGCACGTCGACCGCGCCGATGACGGTGAAGGCGGTGAGCGCGACGATCGCCACCAGCGGTGCGGGGATGATCTTGTTGATCCGCGGGAAGCCGACGATGACGGCGATGCCGGCGGCGATCATCGGATAGACCGCCCAGGGCACGCCGACCATGTGGACGATCTGTGCCTCGAGGACGAGGATCGCGAGCGCGTTGACGAAACCGACCATGACCGAGCGCGGCAGGAAGCGCATCAGCCGAGCCACCCCGGCCAGCGCCAGGGCGATCTGGATCAGCCCGCCCAGGAGCACCGTCGCGATCAGGTAGTCATAGCCGTGGTCCCGCATCACCGGGGCGATCACCAGCGCGACCGCTCCGGTGGCCGCGGAGATCATCGCGGGCCTCCCGCCCAGGAACGAGATGGCCACCGCCATCGTGAACGAGGCGAACAGCCCGACCCGCGGGTCGACCCCGGCGATGATCGAGAACGAGATCGCCTCGGGGATCAGCGCGAGCGCGACGACGAGACCCGCCAGCACCTCGGTACGCAGCAGCCTCGGCGAACGCAGCGCGGCAAGGACGCCCGGCTGGTCGGCCGGGGAGGACGGGGGCTGGGGCGACGGCACGAGCCGCAATCCTATGGCCGGGCCGCCACCGTCCCGGCTTCGCGAGCGATGTGAGATTCGACCCGTCCGAGGCCCGTTGCCGGCCGACGTGCCGGTGGGCGGCGCGGCTCGCCGTGTCGTACCTCTGAACGCCTCCGGAGTCACCGCCGACCGTCTAGGGTTTCAGTATGGACAGGCGCATCTTCGGCATCGAGAACGAGTACGGCGTGACCTGCACGTTCCGCGGCCAGCGGCGGCTGAGCCCGGACGAGGTGGCCCGCTACCTCTTCCGCAAGGTGGTGAGCTGGGGCCGCAGCTCGAACGTGTTCCTGCGAAACGGCGCGAGGCTCTACCTCGACGTCGGCTCCCACCCCGAGTACGCCACGCCGGAGTGCGACGACGTGATCTCGACCGTCACGCACGACAAGGCGGGGGAGCGGATCCTGGAGGGGCTGCTCCTCGACGCCGAGCAGCGGCTGCACGACGAGGGTATCGCCGGCGACATCTATCTGTTCAAGAACAACACCGACTCGGCCGGCAACTCCTACGGCTGCCACGAGAACTACATGGTCAGCCGCGCCGGGGAGTTCTCCAAGCTCGCCGACGTGCTCATCCCGTTCCTGGTCACCCGCCAGCTGATCGTCGGTGCCGGCAAGGTGACCCACACCCCGAGGGGTGCCGGATTCGCGGTGAGCCAGCGTGCCGAGCACATCTGGGAGGGCGTCTCGTCCGCGACGACGCGGTCCCGGCCGATCATCAACACCCGCGACGAGCCGCACGCGGACGCCGAGAAGTACCGGCGCCTCCACGTCATCGTCGGCGACTCGAACATGTCCGAGACCACCACGATGCTCAAGATCGCCAGCTGCCACCTGGTGCTGCGGATGATCGAGGAGGGCGTCGTCATGCGGGACATGACGATGGAGAACCCGATCCGCGCCATCCGCGAGATCGCCCACGACCTGACCGGCCGCCGCAAGGTGCGCCTGGCCAACGGTCGCGAGGCCAGCGCGCTGGACATCCAGAACGAATACCTCTCCAAGGCGCGCGAGTTCGTCGACCGCCGCGAGATCACCGACCCGACCATGATCGCGGCCCTCGACCTGTGGGAGCGCGGCCTGAAGGCGATCGAGTCCGACGACCTCTCCCTGGTCGACCGCGAGATCGACTGGGTGATCAAGTGGAAGCTGATCGACCGCTACCGTGCCAAGCACGGCCTTCCGCTGGGCCACGCGCGCGTCGCCCAGCTCGACCTCGCCTACCACGACATCCACCGCAACCGCGGCCTCTACTACCTGCTGGAGAAGAAGGGCGCGGTCAAGCGGGCGACCACCGACCTGAAGATCTTCGAGGCCAAGTCGGTGCCGCCGCAGACCACCCGCGCTCGGCTCCGTGGCGAGTTCATCAAGAAGGCGCAGGAGCGCCGCCGCGACTTCACCGTCGACTGGGTCCATCTCAAGCTCAACGACCAGGCCCAGCGCACCGTGCTGTGCAAGGACCCGCTCAAGGCGTACGACGAGCGCGTGCAGCGGCTGATCGACGGCATGTAGAACACCTGCCGGGGTGGCTTCGCTGCGGGGTAACCACCGGGCGGATATGGTGTGCTCCGCTGTCGTCTATCTATTCACGTCACGAAGGTTTGCACTGTGCCCACTGCTCCTCGGCCTCGTCTGCGCCACGCGCTGAGCGCGCTGGCCGTCACCCTGCTCATCCCGGCTCTGGTCGCCTGCGGCGGCGAGGAGAAGACGGGGTACGGCGACGAGACCGTCTCCGGTTTCGACGGCGTCACGGTCTCGGCCGCGGTCGACAAGGCGCCCACGCTGAAGTGGAAGTCCGCGATCGCCTACCCCAAGGACCCCAAGGTCAAGACGCTGACCGAGGGCAAGGGTGAGGAGATCCCGGAGGACCGCGGCGTGTTCGCCAAGATCTACATCGGCAACGCCACCACCCTGGACAAGGACTGGTCCTACGAGAGCCAGGCCGCCGAGGGCGAGGAGCTCCCGGCGGAGAAGCCGTGGAGCACCATCTTGAAGGGCGCCAAGGTCGGCGACCGGATCGAGGCCATCGTCGGCTCGGCCGACCTGCTCGGCGAGGGCGGCAACCCGCAGATGGGCATCGGCAACCACGACACGCTGCTGGTCGTCGTCGACGTGGTCAAGCCGGCCGCCGACAAGACGCCGCACGACGTCGACGCCTCCGAGCTCCCGAAGGTCGTGGAGAAGAACGGCAAGCCGACCGGGTTCGACTTCAGCGGCATCGCGAAGCCGAAGGCCGACGAGGGGCTCAAGCGGGTCATCGTGACCGAGGGCGACGGCGAGGAGATCACCACCGACCAGACGGTCACCGCCAACTACCTCGGCATGACCTACGGCGCCAAGAAGCCCTTCGACGAGAGCTTCAGCAAGGAGGCCGTGCCGTTCGCCCTCAACCAGGTGGTCGCGGGCTGGACCAACGGCCTGGAGGGCGTCAAGGTCGGCAGCCGTGTTCTGCTGCAGATCCCGCCGGAGCTGGGCTACGGTGCAGAGGAGAAGCCGGGCCAGGGCGGCACGCCGGGGATCCCGGCCAACAGCACGCTCTACTTCGTCATCGACGTCGTCAAGGCCGAAGCCACCCCGGCGCCGCAGTAGAAGAGTCTCTAGGGGGAGAACACCGTGGCGGCGGGTAAGACCGAGCGGTTGATGAACCTGCTCATCATGCTGCTCGTGCAGCGTGACAACGTGTCGAAGGAGCGGATCCGCGAGGTCCTCTACCCGTCGTCCCACGGTGAGGCGTTCGAGAAGATGTTCGAGCGCGACAAGGAGGAGCTGCGCAGCCTCGGTGTGCCGATCGAGACCGGGGTGATCGACTCCTTCTTCGAGGACGAGATCGGCTACCGGGTCAGCCCCGAGCAGTTCGCGCTGCCGCCGATCACCCTCGAGGCCGACGAGCTCGCGGTGGTCGCCCTGGCCACCAGAGTCTGGGAGAACGCCTCGATGGCGGAGGCGACCACGGAAGCCGTACGCAAGCTCAACGCCGCCGGGCTCGAGACCGACGTCTCGGCGCTGGAGATCGTGCAGCCGCGGCTGGCCGCGGAGGAGGGCTCCTTCGACGTCTTCGTGGCCGCGACCCAGGACCGGCAGGTCGTCGAGTTCGACTACCGCGGGTCACGTGCGGCCGAGCCCTCCCACCGGCGGCTGCAGCCGTGGGGCGTGGTGCGCTACTCGGGCCGTTGGTACGCCGTCGGCCATGACGTCGACCGCGACGACACCCGCATCTTCCGGCTCTCCCGCGTCCTGGGGGAGGCTCGGGCGGTCGGCGAGTTCGATGCCTTCGAGGTGCCGGCCGAGGTGGACGTACGCGATATCGCACGAGACCTGGCGCCGGCACCGCCCACGGGGAAGGCCGTGCTGCTGCTGCGTCAGGGGAGTGGCTACACGCTGCGCAGGGCCGCCGACTCCACCGAGTCCGGGGTGAGCGGTCCCGATGGTCGCGACGACTGGGACCGTGTCGTGCTGACCCGGGTCCCCGCCGACCTGGTCGGGGCGGTGCTGGGACACGGCCCCGACGCCTACGTCGAGGAGCCCGAGGACCTGCGCCGCGAGGTCGGGGCCCGGCTGGAGCGGCTGGTCGCGCGCCTGGACGGGGTCTCACGATGAGCGCCAACACGGGTGCCAAGGGACAGGTCGGGCGGCTGCTGACGCTGGTGCCCTACCTCTACTCCCAAGAGGACGACGTACGCCTCGACAAGGCGGCCGCCGATCTCGGTGTCGAGGAGAAGCAGCTGGTCAAGGACCTGCAGGTGCTCTTCATGTGCGGCCTGCCCGGTGGCTACCCCGACGACCTGATCGACGTCGACATCGACGCGCTGACCGAGCCCGACGGCGACCGGGTCATCCGGATCTCCAACGCCGACTATCTCGATCGCCAGCTTCGGCTGACCCCGATCGAGGCCACCGCCGTGATCGTCGCGCTTCGCGCGCTGCGCGGCGGAGCGGTGAGTGCGGAGACGAAGGAGGTCGTCGACCGCACGCTGGCCAAGCTCGAGCAGGCGGCCGCCGAGGGCGCCGCGGCGCGCGTCGACCCCGGCGAGGAGTCGATCGACACCTCGCTCGTCCAGATCCATGCCGCGATCGCGACCGCGATCGACCAGGGCCGTCAGGTTCGCATCGACTACTGGGTCCCGGCGCGCGACGAGGAGTCTTCGCGGGTCATCGATCCGCGCGCGCTGGTCTCGATCCGCGACATCGAGTATCTCGACGCCTGGTGCCACACGGCCGAGGCGCCGCGCAGCTTCCGCCTCGACCGGATCCGGGGCGCCGAGGTGCTCGACACCCCGATAGCGGTTGCGCCGGAGACGGGCGAGCGTGCGGAGCTCGACGGTGAGAGCGGGATCGCGCTGCGTACGGACTCCGGGACGGTGGTCCGGGTGCGACTGGCGCCCGAGGCCCGCTGGGTCGGCGAATACTATGCGGTGATCGACCCGGTGGAGGTGCCGGGCGGCGGGCTCGAGGTGGGGCTGCGGGTCTACGACCAGCGCTGGCTCACCCGGTTGCTGCTCCGGCTGGCTCCCTATGCTGAGATCCTCGATGAGGAAACGTTCACCGAATCGTTTGCCGCGGCTGCGCGGCAGGCACTCGGCCTGTACCGTTCGGACGCGTAGACTTCAAGCGTTCCCCCTAAGACGTAGATGAGGTAGTTCATGTTCACTCCATTGATCGGTATGCCGCAGGGAGCCGAGTGGCTCATCATCCTGGCGATCGTGATCCTCGTCTTCGGCGCCGCCAAGCTTCCCGAGCTCGCTCGCGGCACCGGTCAGGCGCTGCGCATCTTCAAGACCGAGACCAAGGGTCTTCGCGACGAGGACGAGAAGGAGAAGGGCGAGAAGGTCGAGAAGCCGGCCGAGCTCACCGCCTCCGAGCAGGAGCGCATCGCCGAGCTCGAGCGTCGTGAGGCCGAGATCAAGGCCGAGCGCGAGCGCCTCTCCGGCAACTGAGGCCGACATTGTCCATCGCCGGTGTTGTCGCGCTCCTGCGCGGCACCCCCAAGCACGCCATCGGCGACGACGGCCGGATGGCGCTCTCCGACCACCTGCGTGAGCTCCGCGCGCGGGTGATCAAGGCGTCGTTGGCCCTGATCGTCGGTTTCGTCGTCTCGCTGTTCTTCTTCGAGCAGCTCTTCGACCTGGTCATGGACCCCTACCTCCAGGCCGTCAAGATGATGGACCAGGAGGGCGGCGCTGCCTCGCTGAGCTCCGTCAACGGTGCCGCGGGCGGCTTCATGCTCTACCTGAAGCTGTGCGGTCTGGCGGCGCTGATCGGCACCGCGCCGATCTGGCTCTACCAGATCTGGGCCTTCCTGATGCCGGGCCTGCACGCGCACGAGAAGCGGATGTCCCGGATCTTCGTGGCCGTCGCCGGACCGCTCTTCCTGGTCGGCGTCGTGCTGGGCTACGTCACCCTCCCCAAGGGCCTGGAGATCCTGTTCGCCTTCGTCCCCGACGGTCTGACCAACATCGTCGAGTTCAGCGAGTACCTCAGCTTCCTCAGCCGGACGCTGCTGGTCTTCGGCATCGCCTTCGAGATCCCCGTCTTCTGCATCCTGCTCAACCGGATCGGGGTCCTGCCCGGCGCCGCGCTCGGGAAGTACCGTGCCTGGATCATCGTCGGCTCCTTCGTCTTCGCCGCTGTGGCGACACCGTCGGGTGACCCCTTCACGATGAGCATCATGGCCATCCCGATGGTCCTGCTCTTCGGGATCTCCGAGGTCATCACCCGGTCCCACGACAAGCGCAAGGCCGCCAAGCGCGAGGACAGGATCGGGGATCCGGACGTCCCGTCGGTGATCTGACCAGTACGATTCGGCGGGTGACGCGCCAGATCGCCCTGCTCGCCAACCCCACCGCCGGCCGCGGCAACGCCGACCAGATCCTCGATGCCGTCACCGCGAGGCTGGCGGCCTCAGGGGCCGTGGTCGAGCACCTGATCGGTGACGACGCCGACCACGCTCTCGAGCTGGCCAGGAAGGCGGCTGCCGAGGGCGTCGACACGGTCGTGACCCTCGGCGGTGACGGCATGGTCCACGTCGCCGTCCAGGCGCTGGCCGGCACCGAGGTCGACCTCGGCGTCGTTCCGCTCGGGACCGGCAACGACTTCGCGCGGGCGCTCGGGATCCCGGCCGGTGACCCGCTGGCCGCCGCCGACGTCGTCGTACGCCACCACTCCCGCCGCATCGACCTGGGGCGCAGCGGGGACACCTGGTTCGCGACCGTCCTGGCCGCCGGGTTCGACGCGGCGGTCAACGAACGGGCCAACGCGATGCGTTGGCCGCACGGCGACCTTCGCTACACGCTCGCCGCGCTGGCGGTGATCCGCAGCTGGACGCCGGTGCCCTACCGGCTCGAGATCGACGGTGTCGTGCGTGAGCAGGAGGCGATGCTGCTGGCGATCGCCAACACCGAGTCGTACGGCGGAGGTCTGCGGATCGCGGCGGAGTGCGACCCCGCCGACGGGCTGCTGGACGCCATCCTCATCAAGCCGGTCTCGCGGCTGGAGTTCCTGCGCGTCTTCCCCGGCGTACGTCAGGCCAAGCACCTCACCCACCCGGCCTTCGAACGCATCCGTGCCCGCCGGATCAACGCCTCCGCGCCGGGCGTGATCGCCTACAGCGACGGGGAGCGCCTCGGGCCGCTGCCGCTGGAGGTCGAGTGCGTGCCGTCCGCTCTCGGCGTACTCGTGCCGCCGCCCACCTGATTGTCGGCGTCGGTCGATAGGCTCGGGGCCATGGACGCCTCGCCAGCGGAGAAGTACGCCGCTTTCAAGCGTGACAAGGACTTTCCCGTCTTCCGGGACTTTGCCTCGCTCTACGACTTCGGGCTCGACGATTTCCAGATCCAGGCGTGCAAGGAGATCGAAGAGGGCAAGGGCGTCCTGGTCGCCGCACCCACCGGGTCCGGCAAGACGATCGTCGGTGAGTTCGCCATCCACCTGGCGCTCGCGACCGGCCGCAAGGCGTTCTACACCACCCCGATCAAGGCGCTCTCCAACCAGAAGTACAACGACCTGGTCAAGCGCTACGGATCCGACAAGGTCGGCCTGCTGACCGGCGACAACGTCGTCAACGGCGAGGCGCCGGTCGTGGTGATGACCACCGAGGTGCTGCGCAACATGCTGTACGCGGGCTCGCAGACCCTGATGGGCCTCGGGTTCGTGGTCATGGACGAGGTCCACTACCTCGCCGACCGTTCCCGCGGCGCGGTCTGGGAGGAGGTCATCATCCACCTGCCCGAGTCGGTCTCGGTGGTGTCCCTGAGCGCCACCGTCTCCAACGCCGAGGAGTTCGGCGAGTGGCTCACCACGGTGCGTGGTGAGACCACCACGATCATCGAGGAGAAGCGGCCGGTGCCGCTCTACCAGCACGTGATGGCCGGCCGGCGGATCATGGACCTGTTCGCCTCCTCCGACGTCGACGCGGCGGCCGGGTTCGTCAAGGAGGGCGCCCCGGTCAACGGCGAGCTGATGAGGCTGGCGCGCGACGACTGGGCGGCCGGACGGATGACGGACCGGCGTACGCCCAAGGACAAACGCAAGGGCAACGGGAACCGCCGCGTGGGCAACGGGCGCCGGGTCTGGATCCCGTCTCGAGTCGAGGTCATCACCGCGCTGCAGCGCGACAACCTGCTGCCGGCGATCAACTTCGTCTTCTCCAGGGTCGGCTGTGACGCCGCGGTGAGTCAGTGCATCCAGGCCAACCTGCGGCTGACCACACCCGAGGAGCGCGACGAGATCTTCGCCTACGTCGAGGAGGCCTGCGCCGACCTGCCCGACGAGGACCGTCACGTCCTCGGCTACCACGACTGGATCGACGGCCTGACCCGCGGCGTCGCCGCCCACCACGCCGGGCTGCTGCCGGCGTTCAAGCAGGTCGTCGAGGAGCTGTTCCTGCGCGGGCTGGTCAAGGCCGTCTTCGCCACCGAGACCCTCGCGCTGGGCATCAACATGCCCGCCCGCACCGTGGTCATCGAGAAGCTCTCGAAGTGGAACGGCGAGGCCCACGTCAACCTCTCGCCGGGGGAGTACACCCAGCTCGTCGGTCGCGCCGGACGTCGCGGCCTCGACGTCGAGGGCCACGGCGTCGTGCTCTGGCAGCAGGGGCTCAACCCGCGCGAGCTCGCCGGTCTCGCCTCGACGCGCACCTATCCGCTGCGGTCGAGCTTCAGGCCGTCCTACAACATGGCCGTCAACCTGGTGCACCAGTTCGGGCGGGCGCGCTCGCGCGAGCTGCTGGAGCAGTCCTTCGCGCAGTTCCAGGCCGACAAGGCGGTCGTCGGGCTGGCCCGCCAGGTGCGCAAGGCCGAGGACGCGCTCGAGGGCTACCAGGAGGCGGCGAGGTGCGACCGCGGCGACTTCATGGAGTACGCCGCGATCCGCCGCAAGATCTCCGACGTCGAGAAGTCCTCCTCCCGCGAGCGGCGTGCCGACCGCCGCGAGGAGATCATCGAGTCGCTCTCCAAGCTCAAGATCGGTGACGTGATCGACGTGCCGACGGGCAAGTTCGCCGGCTATGCGGTCATCGTCGACCCGGGCTTCGACCCGGACGGGCCACGTCCCTACGTGATCACCCAGGACCGCCAGGCCCGCCGCTTGGCGATGATGGACTTCAATGTGCCGATCGTCGCCCAGACCCGGCTGCGGGTGCCGAAGTCGTTCAACGGCCGCAACCCGCAGATGCGCCGTGACATGGCCTCCCGGCTGCGGGAGAAGACCCGCGACCTGCGACCGGTGCCCTACGAGGGGTCGCCGACCGCTCGCAAGGAGCGCAAGAGCTCGGTGGAGACCCAGATCTCCGAGCTGCGGCGCGAGCTGAAGATGCACCCCTGCCACGACTGCCCCGACCGGGAGGACCACGCTCGCTGGGCGGAGCGCTGGTTCAAGCTCTCGCGCGACACCGACACGCTGCGCCGCCGGGTGGAGGCGCGCACCAACACGGTCGCGCGCACCTTCGACCGGGTCTGCGACGTACTGGTCGCCCTCGACTATCTCGAGGGCGAGACGGTCACCGAGCGCGGCACCCATCTGATGCGGCTCTACTCCGAGATGGACCTGGTCGCCGCCGAGGCGCTCCGCGAGGGACTCTGGGACGACTTGACCCCCTCCGAGCTCGCCGCCGCGCTCTCGGTGCTGGTCTACGAGGCCCGTCGCGCCGACGACGCCACCCCGCCCCGCCTCCCCGGCGGCCGGGTCAAGGACGTCATCGCCGAGACCGTACGGCTGTGGGGTCAGCTCGACGCCCTCGAGCGCGACCACAAGCTCGACTTCCTCCGCCAGCCCGACCTCGGGTTCGCCTGGGCCGCCTACCGCTGGGCCGAGGGCGACGACCTCGACGACGTCCTCGAGGTCGTCGATCTCGCCGCCGGCGACTTCGTACGTTGGATGAAGCAGCTCATCGACATGTGCGGCCAGGTCGCCGACGCCGCCGGCGACGTCCCCCTGCGCCGTACGGCCCGTCAGACCATGGATCTCCTCAAGCGCGGCGTCGTCGCGTACTCCTCCGTCGTGGAGTAGTCCGTTCCCTCCCGCCGAGACGTCAGGTACGTCGGCCGAGTTGGCACAGCCGTGACAGCTCGGCCTGCGTACGTGACGCCTCTGCCTGCGCGGCTGACTTCTCGGCGCCAGATTTCGACTCTTCGGCGTGAGGAAATACGATGGGCGGGTGGATGTCTCTCCCTATGATGCTCTGCTGTTCGTCTCTTTCGGGGGGCCGGAGAAGACCGAGGACGTGGTGCCGTTCCTGGAGAACGTGACCCGGGGGCGGGGGATCCCGCGGGAGCGGCTGGTCGAGGTGGGGCAGCACTACTTCGACCGGGGCGGGAAGTCGCCGATCAACGACCAGAACCGGGCCTTCCTGGCGGCGCTGCGCAGCGATCTGGCCGAGCACGGGATCGATCTGCCGGTCTACTGGGGCAACCGCAACTGGGACCCCTATCTGAGCGACACGCTCGCGCAGATGCGGGCCGACGGGATCAAGCGGGCGGCGGTCTTCGCGACCAGCGCCTACTCCTCCTACTCCTCGTGCCGGCAGTACCGCGAGAACCTCTTCGAGGCGTGCGACAAGAGCGGTGGCATCGAGAGCGCGCCGGTGCTCGACAAGCTGCGCCGCTACTACAACCACCCGGGCTTCGTGGCGCCGGTCGTCGATGGCGTGCTCGCCTCGATCGAGGACCTTCCCGAGGAGGAGCGCGACGGCGCGCGGATCCTCTTCGTGACCCACTCGATCCCGACCTCGATGAACGACAACTCCGGCCCCGACGGCAACGCCTACGTCGCCCAGCACCTCGACGTCGCCACGGTGATCGCCGAGCAGGTGGCGCAGAGGCGTGGGGCCACCCACGAATGGGACCTCGTCTACTGCAGCCGCTCCGGCGCCCCGCACATCCCGTGGCTCGAGCCGGACGTGAACGACCACCTCGAGGAGCTCGCGGGCGAGGACGTACGCGCCGTCGTGATGTGCCCGGTCGGCTTCGTCTCCGACCACATGGAGGTCGTCTACGACCTCGACACCGAGGCACTGGCCACCGCCGAGAAGCTCGGGATCCACGCCCGGCGAAGCCCGACCGCGGGGGAGGACCCGCGCTTCGTGGCCGCCGTACGCGATCTGCTTCTCGAGCGCGCCGCCGCGGAGCGCGGGGAGGCCCCTGAGCGGCCCACGGTCGGCGACCTGGGCCCCGGGCCCGACCGCTGCCCGGCGGGCTGCTGCTTCAACCAGCGCTCGCAGCTGCCGACCCTGTCGGGGGAGGACTCGCCCCAGTACTCCGAGTGATCACCCGCGGCATAGGGTCGGCCTCATGACAGAGCATCCAGCGCCGGTTCAGCCCGCACCCAAGCCCGGAGACCTGCTCGCGCTCGCGGTGGCGACCGCCCGCGCGGCCGCCGAGCTCGTCCGCGAGCGCGCTGCCGGCGTCGTCGAGGTGGCGGCCACGAAGTCGACCGCGACCGACGTGGTCACCGAGGCCGACCGGGACACCGAGGCGCTGATCCGGCGGCTGATCTCCCAGGAGCGTCCGGAGGATGCCTTCTTCGGCGAGGAGGGGGAGGAGACGGCGGGCACCAGCGGCGTGCGCTGGATCGTCGACCCGATCGACGGCACCGTCAACTTCCTCTACGGGCTCGCGAGCTACGCGGTCTCGATCGCGGCCGAGTATGACGGCGCGGTCGTCGCCGGCGCGGTCGTCGACGTGCCCCGCGGCACCCTCTACGCCGCCTTCCGGCAGCCGGACGGATCGGCCGCCGCCGTCAAGAACGGCGAGCCCATCGGCGTACGTCGGCCCGCCGAGCTCGGGCAGCGGCTGATCGCCACCGGCTTCTCCTACGACGCCGAGCTCCGTCGGGTCCAGGCCGAGGCGCTGGTGCGGTTCCTGCCGGTCGTACGTGACGTTCGTCGCATCGGCTCTGCCGCCCTGGACATCTGCGGCGTGGCCGAGGGAACCCTCGACGGCTACCTCGAGGAGGGCCTGCACCTGTGGGATCACGCCGCGGCGGGCCTGGTCGCGGAGGCCGCCGGTGCTCGCTGGGAGGCGACGACCGGCGTCGGTGGTCGCCGGTTCGTCATCGTGGCACCAGCGCACGGCTACGATGAACTACGGAAAGCGGCTGTTCAGGCCGGTTTTCTGCCAGTTGACTCGCTCCCGGGTGTCGTACCCGACTGAAAGCCGCTGGTTGATGTAGATCTATGACCGGCCGGGGGCCGGGAAGGTCCCGGAGCCCCGCCGGTACAGCCGCGTTCACCCACCCGAGACTCACTGCTCATCTATCCCCGTGATAGGGAATACCGCCAGATGACAGAGCGTTTCGGCGACGCGGATCCGGTTGAGTGTGCGAAATGCACGTTGATGGTGCACAATCACGGGCCGTGCCGCTGCCCTCGGGGGCGCGCGGGGGGACTGAAGATGAGTGAGAAGGGGAGTGGCGCATATGGCGACGGACTACGACGCACCGCGTAAAAATGAAGAGGACCAGTCCGAGGAGAGCATCGAAGAGCTCAAGGCTCGTCGTCACGACAAGAACTCGGGCAAGGTTGACGAGGACGAGGCCGAGGCGGCTGAGTCGTTCGAGCTCCCGGGAGCCGACCTCAGCCACGAGGAGCTCGCGGTCGAGGTCAAGCCGAAGCAGGAGGACGAGTTCACCTGTATGAGCTGCTTCCTGGTCCACCACCGCAGCCAGCTGGCTGACGAGAAGAAGATGATCTGCTTCGACTGTGCGTAAGCGCAGTCAAACGCGCCGACTCGGCGAAAGCCCGGCGCAAGCCGGTCAGACAAGCAAAAGGCCGCACGGAAGATCCGTGCGGCCTCCTGCTATCTCACTCGATCCTGCTTCAGGACTCGTCCTTCTCCAGCTGCTTGGGTAACCGCCCGACCGACTTCACGTAGTAGTTGGCCGCGCGGCGCTGGGCGAACATCCGCGCGAGCGCGACGGTGGCGCCGGTCGCAGCGGACCAGAGCACGGCCTCCACGAGGCGTACGTCGGGGTCGGCGGGGTTGGCCGGTGGCTTGCGTCCGGTGGACGCCTTCCAGCCGGAGGAGAGGACCTTGTTGGTGACCTTGGCGGCCCCGATTCCGCTGACGAGGGCCATGATCGCCCAGACCTTGTCAGCCTTGTCGGCTTTGTCAGCCTTGGTGGACTTGGACATGGCTCGAGCCTAGGCCATGGCTCGCGGCTTGCCGTTCAGAGACTCGCTCGGAGGGCGTTGACGGTCTTCGCGAGGGCCACCGGGTGGCGGGTGAAGAGCAGCCAGTAGGGCGTCGGGTCGGCCGGGTCCTCGATGGTGACCCGCACCGCGCGCTTGAGATAGGGACGCAGCAGCAGGTACGCCCGGGCGTCGGCGTCACGCCCGGCAAGGTGATGTGCCTCGGTCTCGTCGAGAGCGACCGCCTCACCGAGGAAGCGCGCCTCGATCCGGGCGGGCCCGGCGCGCAGGACGCCGTCGGCGATCGTGATCTTGGCGTTGCCGAAGACGATCATGGCCAGCGCGAACAGGCTGGCGATCGCTGCGGTGATGCCCCAGGCGAGCGCGGCCGGAACCCACAGGATGACGGCGATCCACAGGGTCGCCAGGAACATGACGCCCTGGACCCACCACCGCAGCGGCACGGTCAGTCGCTCGTCGTACGCCGGGGTGCTCACGAATCGTGAGTTTTTCACGTCGGTCAAGCCAGTCACGAATCGGGTGAGCCTCTCAGCATCTAAGGTGCGGGTTGTGTCTGATCTCGAAGTAGCCATGGTCCGTCTCGACGCCGAGCTGCCGCCGCCTGCGTACGTCCACCCGGGCGATGCCGGAGCCGACCTGCGGACGACCGTGGACGTGACCCTGAAACCTGGCGAGCGCGCGCTGGTGCCGACCGGGATCGCGATGGCCCTGCCTGAAGGGTACGTCGGCCTGGTTCACCCGCGCTCCGGGCTGGCCGCCAAGCACGGGCTATCGATCGTCAACGCCCCCGGCACCGTCGACGCCGGCTACCGCGGCGAGGTGAAGGTGGCGCTGATCAACCTCGACCCCGTCGAGGCGATCGAGCTGCGCCGCGGCGACCGGGTCGCCCAGCTGGTGATCCAGCGCGTCGAGCAGGCTCGTTTCGTCGAGGTCTCCGAGTTGCCGGGCTCGGTTCGTGGCGATGGGGGATACGGTTCTACAGGGGGCTTCTCCAGCCGCTGAGGAATCAGTGTTAGATAGGTCTCCTCACAGAGTCACCGCAACCTGAAAGCAGATGGTCGTGAAGTTCCGTCGCAAGTCCACGCCCTCCCACCGGGGAGAGCCATCTGCACCGGTCGCGGACGGGCGGATCGCCCCCGAGCGGCCGGTGCCGGCGGCTCCCGAGATCGGGCCGTTCGACATCGACTCCGTCCCCGACGGGCTGATCACGGGCGACTGGGTGGACCTCGGCTCGATGATGCTCGCCCCGGCCCCGGGCAAGGAGCTGCGCCTGCAGGTGGATGAGAAGTCCGGGCAGATCGCGGCCGTGATGCTGACCGCCGATGACGGCGCCATGGAGCTGCGCGCCTTCGCCGCGCCCCGCAACGGCGACCTGTGGACCGAGTCGCTGCCGATGCTGCGCGAGGACGTCCAGCAGCGCGGCGGTGCCACCGCCGACCTGGAGGGCCCGTGGGGCACCGAGCTGATCACCCAGATGAAGGTCAAGCTGCCCGACGGCCAGCCGGCCGTCCAGCAGACCCGCATCATCGGCGTCAACGGCCCGCGCTGGATGCTCCGCGCGACCATGATGGGCCGCCCTGCGATGGAGCCGACCGCCGGCAAGGAGTGGGAGAAGCTCCTCGAGCGGGTCGTCGTGCGCCGTGGCGAGGGGGCCAAGCCGAAGGGCGAGGCGCTCGAGGTGAAGCTGCCGCCCAACGCGCGCCGCGTGGAGAAGTGAGCCAGTAGTGTCCAAGGGTCGGCTGCGCGCGAAGCTCAGTGAGTGGGCCAACACCGCCTCGATCGACGCGAGCGAGATCCGGGCGGCCTACGTCGCCAAGGATGTCGCCTCGATCGCAGACGCGCCCGACCGCGAGCCGGTGCGGCTGCGGGGGACGTTGCGTACGATCACGCTGCGACCCCGCGGCGGTGTCCCGGCGCTGGAGGCCGAGCTCTTCGACGGCTCCGGCACCCTGACGATCATCTGGCTGGGCCGCCGGCGCATCGCCGGGATCAGCCCGGGCCGGTCGCTGCAGGTGCAGGGCCGCATCGGCCGAACCGATGGCCAGCGCATCATGTTCAACCCCCGCTACGAGCTGATACCGGACCCCAACGAGTGAGCCAACCACACGTGAGCCCCACCTCTGAGACCCCTGCCGACGACGGCCGCGCCGAGGACGACCGCGCCGACGACCAGGCGGGCGAGCAGCACGACCACAACCATCCGACGGTCGACACCGTCGAGGCGGTCGTACGCCGCCAGATGTCCGCCGGGCTGGGCGGTGTGCGCGGGATGCTCGAGGCCGGCGTGCCCGGGCTGGTCTTCACCATCGCCTGGCTGGTGGTCAAGGACCTCAAGGTCGCGCTGATCGCCTCCGCGGCGACCGCGGCCGCCTTTTTGGTGGTCCGGCTCGTGCAGCGCTCGAGCCTGCAGTACGTCGGGAACGCCATCTTCGGCATCCTCATCGGCTTCGCAGTGGTGCGGCTGGCGCAGTCCATGGGCGGCACCGCCGAGGAGCAGGCGCTGGCCTACTTCCTGCCCGGCATCCTGATCAGCCTCGGCTACACCGTCGTCGTCGGCGGCCTGTGCCTGATCGGCTGGCCGATCTTCGGCTTCTTCATCGGCGTCGCCAGCGGCGATCCGCTCGAGTGGCACCAGGACAAGCAGATCGTGAAGCTGTGCTCGCGACTGACCTGGCTCTTCCTGGCTCCCGGCGCGATCGGCGCCGCGATCCAGGGCCCGATCTGGTTCCTGGCCTGGAGCGGTGCGATCGACCGCGACTGGGCGATCCTCGCCCTCGGGATCCTCCGCACCGGCCTCGGCTGGGTGCTGCGGATCGCCTGCTACGGCACCATGATCTGGCTCCTCGCGCGCAACCACACCCCGGTCCAGCGAGCTCGATGAACCCCTGACCACGAGCCCGACGAACTCTCAGCTCGCGGTTCGGATACGGTGCTGCGCGTGGAGCTGCGAGTGGTGAGACCGACGCGTGGAAGCGCGTGGCTCTCCCTGCTCGCCACGCTCGAGATCATGACCGGCGCGGCGCTGGCCCACCTGGCCGCGGGCGGCACGCTGCCGAGCGCCGGCTGGCTGGTCGCCACGGCCGGGGCCGTCTTCGGCGCCGGGCTCGTGGTGCTGCAGCGCCGAGTCGGCCTCGTTGCCGGTGCTGCGCTGGCGGGGCTGTCCCAGCTGGGGCTCCACGAGGTGTTCGTCGCATTCTCCGCCGCCCCCGGCGCCGAGCACCAGCACGCTGTCAGCACCTCCCTCGGCTCGGCCGAGGGTGTTGCGATGCTCCTGGCCCACGCCTGTGCCGCGGTGCTCTCCGTCGTGGTCTGGGTGCTGCACCGCCGGGCCCTCGCCGTGGCCGTACGCAGCCTCCCGGCGCCACGGATCGCACCCGTCGGCCGGCTCCTCGCCGAGGTGCGCCGGATCGTCCCGCGACCGGCCCTGTGGGCCCATGTCTCTCCGCGAAGAGGACCGCCGAGGCCGGCCGGCCTCTGAGATCCCTCTGCGAGCACCACCGGGTGAGTCCCGGTGGCTGTCTTGCGTACCCCGAAGAACTCGCGAGAAGAGAACCACGGATGTCCGTTCCGATCCAGTCCCAGACCGCCCCACCGGCCGAGCCAGGGACCGAGCCGCAGACCGAGCCGCCGATGCGCGGCTGGTGGCCGACGATCCGCCCGCTCGTGCTGCGGCTCCACTTCTACGCCGGGGTGCTGGTCGCCCCGTTCATCCTGGTCGCCTCGGTGACCGGGCTGCTCTACACGATCGCCCCGCAGGTCGAGCAGATCGCCTACCACGACCTGACCCATGTCACGCCGGCCGGCGAGAGGGCGACGCTCGCGGAGCAGGTCGCGGCCGCCCGGGCGAGCCACCCCGACGGTGAGATCCTGCGCGTCGACGTGCCGCCCGCCGCCGATCGCAGCACCCGGGTGGTCTTCACCGACGAGACCGTGCCTGATGACTACGCGATGTCGGTCTTCGTCGACCCCTACACCGCCGGCGTCGAGGGCCAGGTACGCAGCTACGGCCAGTGGCTCGGGTTCCGGGCGTGGCTCGACGAGCTGCACCGCAACCTGCACCTGGGTGCCTTCGGACGCCACTACAGCGAGCTCGCCGCGAGCTGGCTGTGGGTGGTCGTCCTCGGCGGGCTCGTGCTGTGGGTCGGCAGGGCGCGCCGTGACCGCCGCCTGCGCCGGCTGGTCACCCCCGACCCCACCGCCACCGGGCGTACCCGGGTGATGTCGTGGCACGCCGTCATCGGGGTGTGGCTCTTGCTGGGTGTGCTGGCGCTGTCGGTCTCCGGGCTGACCTGGTCGCGCTTCGCCGGGGCGAACATCGGCGAGGTGCGTACGGCACTGTCGTGGACCGAGCCCACGCCGGCCACCTCGCTGCACACCGGCGCCGCGGCAGAGCACGCGCATCATGATTCCTCGGGTGCAGCGGCGGGAGCCGATGACCCGGATGCGGTCTTCTCCGAGGGAGCCGGTGTCGACGGCGTGCTCGCGACCGCGCGCCGGGCCGGGCTGGGCGATCCGCTCTACCTCGTCCCGCCGGCCGACGGGGCCAGCGCCTGGACGGCCGCGGAGAACAAGCGCGACTGGCCGACCCGCTACGACGCCATCAGCGTCGACCCCACCACCGGCGCGATGCTGGACCGGGTCGACTTCGCCGACTGGCCGGTCATGGCCAAGCTGACCGACTGGGTCATCGGCGCCCACATGGGCATCCTGTTCGGCATCGTCAACCAGCTGGCGCTGGCGGCACTGGCGATCGGGCTGATCGTGACGACGCTGCTCGGCTACCGGATGTGGTGGCTGCGACGGCCACGCGGCTCAGCAGGGCTGCGGTTCGGCCGGCCGGCGCCGCGTGGGGCCTGGCGCCGGCTGCCCTGGCCGGCACTCACGGCCCTGGTCGCGGTCACCGCCGTGGTCGGCTGGTTCGTCCCGATGCTGGGAGTGAGCCTCGTCGGGTTCCTGGTCGTCGACGCCGCGCTCGGCGCGGTGCGTCGCCGGGGCTGACCCGGTCCGACTCAGGCGGCGCAGGCGGCGCAGAGGCCGAAGATCTCCACGGTGTGGTTGACGTCGGTGAAGCCGTTCTGCGCCGCCACCTTGTCGGCCCAGGTCTCCACGGCCGGGCCCTCGATCTCCACGGCCTTGCCGCAGGTGCGGCAGACCAGGTGGTGGTGATGGGTCGTGGAGGCGTCGCCGCACAGCCGGTAGGTGGACTCACCGTCGGGCTTGTGGATCACGTCGGCGAGTCCGTCGGCGACGAAGATCTGAAGGTGGCGGTAGACCGTGGAGAGTCCGATCTTCTCGCCGTTGGCGCGCAGCGTGGCGTAGACGTCCTGGGCGCTGCGGAAGGTGTCCTCGGCGGCGAGAGCCTCCTTCACCGCGGCGCCCTGGTTGGTTGCGCGCCGCTTGACCTGCTGGGTTGGTGCCATGGGCGCCATGTTAGTCGGTATCGGTATGGATCCCCTGACCAGTGGCACCGTCAGCAGGGCGGTCGATGACGAGAGGTGAGACAGCTGTGCCATAATGGGAACGATTCCCAATAAGACGAAAGGCTGTCATGTCACGCACGTGTCAGGTCACCGGAGCCCGCCCCGGCTTCGGCAACAACCGCCCCTGGTCCAAGAAGGCGACCCGACGACGCTGGGAGGTGAACCTGCAGAAGAAGACCTACTACGTCCCCAGCCTGGGCCGGAAGGTCACGCTGCGGCTCAGCACCCATGCGATCAAGCGGATCGACGTACGCGGCATCGACGCCGTCGTCGCCGAGATGCGTGCCCGAGGGGAGCGGGTCTGATGGCGAAGAAGTCCAAGATCGCGGCCGAGGCCAAGCGCCGCGAGATCGTGGAGCGGTACGCGGCACGTCGCGCCGAGATCAAGGAGCTCATCCGCACCGCCGAGCCGGGCTCGGCCGAGCAGGCCGAGGCGGTCCGCGCGCTGTCCCGTCTCCCGCGCGACTCCTCACCCGTACGCCTGCGCAACCGTGACCAGGTCGACGGCCGGCCCCGCGGGTATCTGCGCAAGGCGGGCGTCTCCCGGATCCGGTTCCGCGAGCTCGCGCACAAGGGACATCTGCCGGGGATCACCAAGTCGAGCTGGTGACGTCGAGAAAAGCCTAATCGGAACCATTCCGAATCGGCGAGGCGCAGCCTGCGTGCCATCGGGCTGTGCTAAAAACACGCACCATGAGCGAGCGCAAGCGAGCGACGGTAAGCCTCAGGCCGCCGCGTCCGTACTATTCCTCTCCGTCGACGGAGGCGGCGGCATGAGTACAAAGACCCCGGCGCGGGCGGCCGAGAAGTCCGGGTTCCGGCTGGGGCAGACAGAGGTCGTGGCGATCGTCCTGCTCGTCATCCTGCTCTCCCAGCGCTGGCTGCTGCCGCTCTTGGACCATGACCTGTTCAACACCTGGGGCACGATCTTCGTCGCCATCGTGGTGCAGTCGGCCCCGTTCCTGCTGGGCGGCGTGCTGCTCAGCGCCGTCATCTCGACCTTCCTCTCGGAGAAGGCGCTGAGCAGGATCGTGCCCAAGAGCCCGGCGCTCGGCGTCCCGGTCGCCGGCCTGGCCGGGATCGGGCTGCCGGGCTGCGAGTGCGCCGCGGTGCCGGTGACCAACTCACTGATCCGTCGTGGCGTGGCGCCCGCGGTCGCGCTGACGTTTCTGCTGGCCGCGCCCGCGGTCAACCCGGCGGTGCTCGTCTCGACGGCGGTCGCGTTCCCCGGCCAGCCGGTGATGGTGCTGGCGCGCTTCCTGGCGTCGCTGATCACGGCGGTGGCGGTGGGCTGGATCATGCTCGCCCGCGGCAAGCTGCTGCTCGAGCGCCTGACCAACCTGGGCCGCGACGAGCACGCTCACGACCGGTCGTTCCTCGGCACCGTCAGCCACGACTTCCTGCACGCCTCCGGCTTCCTGGTGCTGGGCGCCATGCTGGCCGCTGCGGTCAACACCTTCGTACCCCGTTCGGTGGTCAACACCGTCGCCGGTCAGGCGGTGCTGGGGATCGCCACACTGGCGCTGTTCGCGTTCATCGTGGCGCTCTGCTCGGAGTCCGACGCCTTCGTCGCGGCCTCGTTCACCGCCTTCTCCGACACCGCGAAGCTGGTCTTCCTCGTCGTCGGCCCCGCGATGGACATCAAGCTCGCCTCGATGGAGGCCGGCCAGTTCGGCATGGGCTTCGCGCTTCGCTTCGTACCCTTGGTGATCATCACGGCGGTCGCCTCCGCCGTCGGCATCGGATGGTGGCTGCTGTGACCCGTACTACCCAGGCCTTGGTGGTCGGCTTCCTCGGTGCCGTCCTGCTCCGGCTCTCGCTCGGCGAGGGCTACCTGAGGTACGTCACCGACTGGATGAAGTGGCCGCTGGTCGCCACCGGTGTGGTGCTGCTCGGGCTGACCGCGTGGATGCTGCTGCGTCCCGCGCCGGGCGAGGACGGCGGCGACGGCGCCCACGATCACAAGGTCCCGGCGATGACCTGGCTGGCGATCGTGCCCGGCGTGATTGTCTTCGTCGCCAGCCCGCCGTCCCTGGGCGCCTACCTCGCCGAGCGACGTGCCGACGATCCGGTTGCGGCGGCCCCGGATGCCGAGATCTTGCCGCTGCCCGCCTCCGAGGGGCCGGTCGATGTCGAGGTCGCCGAGTTCATGTGGCGAGCGGGGGTCGAGGACGGCTCGACGATCAAGGACCGCGACGTACGTCTCACCGGCTTCGTCAGCACCGACGAGAACGGCAACTGGTACGTCACCCGCATCGCCATCGCCTGCTGCGCCGCCGACGCGAGCGCCTCGCGGGTCCGGGTGGAGGACTACGACGACGCCCCGGAGCGCGACTCGTGGGTCGCGGTCACCGGTCGCTGGGTCGAGGGCACCGCGCCGGGCGGCAAGTCGGAGACGGCCATCGAGGCCGCCTCCGTCGAGCCGCGCGAGGCGCCGGCCAACACCTATCAGTGAGCACCGATGGCTGACCCGAGACGCTCCGGCAACCCCGCCCGCCGGGCCGAGGCGCAGCGGGAGCCGACCTGGCGCGACCGGCTCCCGCACCCGCCACGTGCGCTCGTCATCGGCGTGCTCATCGCGATCGCGATCGGGGTCGTGGTGCTCACCCGCGACCTGGACGGTGGAGACGCCCCGGCGGTCTCGGCCCCTTCGGGCGCGACCTCGTCGGCTCCGGTTGCCGTGGGCCCGGTTGCGTCCCTGGAGGAGTTCTGCGGTGCCGTACAGACCATGGCGAACGCCCACGCGACCCAGATGACCACCCCGAACGACGAGAACGAGACGGCCCTGGGCCTGGCGTCGACGGACCTGCAGTCGATGGGCGTCCCGGAAGGCACGCCTGCGGCCGCCGTCGAGGGCGTACGCATGATGATCGAGGACGCCCTGCGCACCGGCCGCGGCCAGGACCCGCTGGAGCGCAGCGAGGCCCAGAACCTCGCCTACGAGCGCCTCGGCGAGTTCCTCACCGAGAGCTGCGGCGCGGCCTAGGCGGGGTTCTCCGCATCGATCACGAGTCACATCAGCGCCGACGGAGCAGGACGACCGAGTCCTCGAGGGTGGCCTCCTCGCCGGACGGGCTGGTGACGGGACGGTTGCGGTGCTCGAGCACGACCGTCTCCCAGCTCTCCTCGGGCAGGTCGAGCGCGGCCAGCTCCTCCTTGGCGTCGAGGAAGCGGTGCTCGTGCGCGGAGGCGTCGGCCCACGGCGGAGCGGCGGCGTGGGAGGTGACCAGGAGGTGTCCGCCCGGGCTGACCAGCCCGGCGGCCCGGCGCAGGATGTCGGTGCGCGGCAGCTCGACGGGGGAGTGGAAGAAGCTCGCGGTGACCAGGTCATAGCTCTCGCCGAGGTCGGACGGCGACGAGAGGTCGGAGACGGCGAACCGCGCCTGCTCCTCGGCGAGCCCGGCGGCCGCGGCGGCCTCGCGGCCGCGGGCGACGGCGTTCTCGGAGATGTCGATGCCGGTCGCCTGCCAGCCGTGCTGTGCCAGCCAGATGACGTCGGCGCCCTCGCCGGAACCGAGGTCGAGCGAGGTCCCGGGCGAGAGGTCGGCGGCGATGTCACCGAGCACCGTGTTGACCTTGCCGGACCAGATCCGGTCGCTGCCGGCGTACTTCTCCTGCCAGAAGTCCGCGGGGGTGGGCCCGGCGACGGCGCGGTCGAAGTCGTCGGTCACCAGGGTCGCGTTCACGACGCTGCCGGCCATCGTGCCGGCGCACATGCTGATCGGGACGTTGGCCATCGGGTTGGAGACGTTGCCGACGGCCCAGATCCGGTCGCTGCTGGTCTTGCCGGTCGCGTCGACGGCGAGGAAGCTGCCGACCGGAGCGTCGGCGCGGTCGAGGCCGAGGTGGGTCAGGAAGCCGTCGTGCGGGCGCAGGGTGCCGGCGGTGAAGATGGCGCCGACCTCGGTGGTCAGTCCGTCCGCGGTACGCACCGCCGTGACCTGGTCGCCCTCGCCGAGAACCTCGGTGACCGGAGCGGTCACCAGGGTGATCCCGCGCGAGAGCAGCCGCTGCTCGTCGGCCTCCTCGAGCGGGCCCAGCCCCGCCGTGAAGACGACGACGTCGTCGCTCCACTGCCGAATCAGCTGCGCCTGGTGCATCCCGAGCGGTGAGGTGGTCAGGACTCCGATCCGCCGCCCGCGCACCTCCCAGCCGTGGCAGTAGGGGCAGTGCAGCACGGTGGCACCCCAGCGCTCGGCCAGCCCGGGGATATCGGGAAGCTCGTCAGTGACGCCGGTGGCGACGATCGCGATCCGGCCGGTGATCCGCTCACCGTCCTCCAGCAGGACGCTCACTCCTTCCTCGGTCTCGTCGAGGCGGGCGACCTGCCCGGAACGGATCCCCACGTCGTACGCCGCGAGCTCCTCGCGTCCCTTGCGCAGCAGCTCGGCGGGGTCGATGCCCTCGTGGCCGAGGACGCCGTGCATGTGCGTGGCGAAGCGGTTGCGGGGCAGGCCGGAGTCGACCACGAGGGTCCTGCGGCGGGAGCGGCCGAGCATGAGAGCCGCGGAGAGGCCGGCGGCACCGCCGCCGATGACGATCACGTCGAGGTGTTCTGTGTGTGCGTTCATGTCATCCAGTTCAGTGGCACAATGAAGAAACGGCAAGGAGTCTTGCTGAAACGGCAAATGGGAGATGGAGCACATGATCGACGAGCTGAAGCAGGTCGGCCCCCGGATCCGGGCCATCCGGCACAGCAAGGGCTGGACCCTGGAGCAGCTGGCCGCGATGGCGGAGATGTCGCCGAGCACGCTGTCCCGGCTCGAGTCGGGCAAGCGCCAGGCGAGCCTGGAGTTGCTCATCCCGCTGACCCGCCACATCGGCGTCGGCCTCGACAGCCTGGTGACACCCTCGGTCCCGGACCCCCGCGTCCGCCGTCCCGTGATCCGCAAGGACGGCATGGAGATCGCGCCCCTGACTCCGGAGGGCTCGCCGGTCAGCACCTTCAAGATCACCTACGAGCCAGTCGCCGAGGTGCCGGAGCCACGGGTCCACGACGGCTACGAGTGGCTCTATGTCATCTCCGGGAAGCTCCGGCTGCTGCTGGGCGACCGCGACCTGGTGCTGACCCGCGGGGAGGCCGCCGAGTTCGACACCCGGGTGCCGCACGCGATGTTCGCGACCGGGTCGCGCCCGGCGCAGGTGCTGAGCATCTTCAACAGCGACGGCGTACGCATGCACACCCATACCGCCGAGGAGTGATGTTCGCCTCGATGCGAGAGAAGGGGACACGATGTGAGTAAGATGAGAACCGTTATCATTAACGACAACGGGAGGTCCCCATGAAGCAAGGCATCCACCCCGTCTCCGGGCCGGTCGTCTTCCGCGACCGCTCGGCGGACAGGCTCTTTCTGATGCAGTCGACGATCCTCGAGCGTCTCGCCGAGGACCACGAGCGGGTCACCTGGGAGAACGGCGAGAGCTACCCGGTCGTCGACGTCGACGTCTCCAGTGCCAGCCACCCGTTCTGGACGGGACGGGGCCGGGTGGTGGACACCGAGGGACGAGTGGAGCGGTTCAAGCGCCGCTACGGGCGCGGCTGATGAGCGAGCGTCAGCGAGCGACCATCGAAGGTCTCAGCGCGCCGCGTCCGTATTCTGGCGCTTGCGCTACGGAGGTGGCGCGATGAGTACGCCCCGGCCGCGGTCGCCCCGCAAGCTCTCGCGCCCGAAGGTGCCGGTGGTCCTGGTGAGCGGGGTCGCGGAGAGCGCGATGCTCTCGGCGACCATCTCGCTCCAGTTCGGCCTCCCCGACGCGGTCATGGTGCGCCACGTGATCGACCCGGAGCGCCAGCTCCTCACCCGTGTCGTCAGTGACCTGAGCGGAGTGATCGAGCACGAGGAGATCAACCTCGCCCACGCCTGCGTCGCCTGCGCGATCCGCGAGGACATCGTGCCGACGCTCGAGCGTCTCGCTGCCCAGGGCCGCTGGGGGAGCATCGTGGCCTGCCTGCCGGTCGCCGCCGAGGCGATCCAGGTCTGCCGGGTGCTGGCCTGGGCCCCGCGGATGGCGCCGCACATCAGCGTCGCCGCCGTCGTCGCGGCGCTCGAGGGTGAGACCGTCGCCGAGGACCTCCTCGGTCCCGACCTTCTCGACGAGCGCGGACTGGCGACCTCCGAGGACGACCGTCGCGGCGTCGCCGAGGTCGCCAGCGCGATCGTCGAGTACGCCGACGTCGTCAGCATCACCGAGGTCCCCGACCCCGAGGAGGGGTCGCTGGTCGCGACCCTCGCCCGCCCCGGTGTGCCGGTGGTGACCGATCCCTCGCTCCTGGACGCCGCCGGCCTGGTCGCCGGCGTGCACCGCCACCACGCGGTGGAGGCCTGGGTGGCCGAGGTGCGCCGCAACCCGCTGCCGCCGCTTCCCGAGGGCGGCGCCTGGCGGCTCGACCTCCGCTCGGAGCGTCCGATCCACCCGGTCCGGTTCCAGGAGGAGCTGGAGGTCCTCGGCGGTGGGCCGCGCCGCTCGCGCGGCTGCTTCTGGGTGCCGACCCGCCCCGATGACATCTGTGTCTGGGACGGCGCCGGCGGCCAGGCCAGCGTCGGCTCGACCCAGAAGTGGGGCCGCGCGGAGCGGCTCACCCGGATCGTCGTGGTCGGCATCGACGACGACGCCGACCAGATCCCGCGGGCCTTCCACAGGGCTCTGCTCACCGACCAGGAGATCGCCCAGCGCGGCCAGATCTGGGAGGAGTCCTGGGACGGGCTCGAGGTCTGGCTCGGCCCCATCGGCCGCGCCGCCTGAATCGCATCAACACCACCCGAAGGAGGCCGCCATGGCCGTACCCAAGCGCAAACTGTCGCGCAGCAACACCCGCCACCGCCGCTCGAGCTGGAAGGCGACCCCGGTAGCGCTCGTGCCCGTGACCGTCGACGGTCAGAGCTACGACGTACCTCGTCGCCTGGTCCGCGCGGTCCAGCGCGGCTACCTCGACCCCGCCACGCTCCGCGCGGTCCAGCGCGGCTACCTCGACCCCGCCACGCTCCGCTGAGAGACTTTGCTGAAAGGAAACCGATCAGATGCCCAAGCGACCGCCGTCTCCGGTCCGCAAACGGCGCAAGCCGCTGCTGGCGCCGGACGTGACCTACGTCGACTACAAGGACGTGCAGCTGCTGCGTACGTTCATCTCCGACCGCGGCAAGATCCGCTCGCGCCGCGTCACCGGACTCACCCCGCAACAGCAGCGCGCCGTGACCAAGGCGATCAAGAACGCCCGCGAGGTCGCGCTGCTGCCTTACACGAGCACGAAGGGATAGACCCCCATGAAGGTCGTCAACTCCATCCGCTCGCTGAAGAACCAGCCCGGCTCCCAGGTCGTACGCCGCCGCGGCCGGGTCTTCGTGATCAACAAGCTGAACCCGCGGCTGAAGGCCCGACAGGGCTGATCGAACGCGTCGACGGCGCCGAGTCCCTTGTCGGGGCTCGGCGCCGTCGTGCGTCGCGAACCATGATCACCAGATGGCGGCTCCGGGCGCCGCGAGTCTCAGCGTTCCTCGCGGAACTCGACGTGGCGTCGCACCAGGAACTTGATCTTGGGGCGTACGTCCGACGACCTGCTTGCCATGCTCAATCCTCACTAATGAGAACGATTATCGCTCATATGATAGCGCGAGGCCTCAACGTGGAAAACGTGAGAAGGGCCGGATCGAATCGATCCGGCCCTTCTCAGGTGTCAAGGGACTCAGCCCTTGGCGACCCGCTCCTTGAAAGCAGAGCCGGCCTTGAACGCCGGGCCCTTCGAGGCCGGGATCTTGATCTCGGCGCCGGTCTGCGGGTTGCGGCCGGTGCGCGCCGAGCGCTCGCGCGACTCGAACGTACCGAAGCCGGGCAGCGTGACCTTGTCGCCGTTGGCAACGGCCGCGCTGATCGCCTCGATAGCGGCACCCAGGGCGGCAGAGGCCTGCGTCTGGGTGATCTCCGCCTGCTTGGCGATTTCGCTCACCAGGTCGGTGCGGTTCATGCGATCTCCTTTAATCGTTGATCCGAGCCGCAAGGTTGACGAGATGCGGCTCGTCGCCAGCGTAGGCCAGACGTGGGGATGTTCCACGTTCACGCGCCGCGTGTCCCGCGTGGTTACGCGGTTTGCGGGCCTTCGAGGAGCCGCCATCCTTCTGCTTGGGTACGTTCGCGCCAGAAGTCGAGGTAGCGCCCGCCGTGGGCAAGGAGCTCCTCGTGGGACCCGCGCTCCACGATCCGGCCGCCGTCGAGGACGACGATCTGGTCGGCGGCGACGACGGTCTGGAGCCGGTGGGCGATGACGATGACCGTCCGATCGGCCGACAGCGCGGTCAGCGCCTCCTGCACCGCGGCCTCGTTCTCGGCGTCGAGGGCGGCGGTCGCCTCGTCGAGAAGGACGACGGGGGCGTCCTTCAGCAGCGCGCGGGCGATCGAGACCCGCTGCTTCTCACCGCCCGAGAGCGTGGAGCCGGCTTCGCCGATCCGGGTCTGCCAGCCGTGGGGGAGGCGCTCGACGATGTCGTCAACCCGGGCCAGCCGGGCAGCTTCGCGCAGTTCGTCGTCGGTGGCCTCGGGCCGCGACATCATCACGTTGTCCCGCAGGGTGCCCTCGAAGAGGTAGACGTCCTGGAAGACGATCGAGACGCGGTTCATCAACGCCTCTGTCCCCAGGTCGCGTACGTCGACGCCACCGAGCATCACCGAGCCGGCCGTGACGTCGTGGAACCGGGCGACCAGGCGCAGCAGGGTGCTCTTGCCCGAGCCGGACGGGCCGACCACGGCGGTCAGCGACCGCGGCGAGGCGAGGAGGGACACCTCGTCGAGGACCCGGGCGGTGCTGTCGTAGGAGAAGGACACGCCGCGCAGCTCGATGCCGCTGTCGGCAGGCTCGCCGGGCGCGGCGGGCTCGGGCAGCGGGTCGAGGGCGAGCACGTCGAGGACACGTCGCAACGAGCCCTCGGCGATCCGCAGCGCGCTGGAGAGCTCGCCGTAGTCGATCAGCGACTCCACGAACCGCACCGTGAGGACGAGGAGCCCGATCGCGGTGGCCGGGGCGAGCGTCCCGCCGAGGCTGAGGTGGACCGCCAGCGCGATCACCAGGGTGAGCAGCGCCTGGATGGAGAGGAGCTGGATCCCCAGGCCGCCGAACCCGGTCACCAGCAGCCGTCGCGAGGCCCGCCGCTGCTCCTTCAGCGCGGTCTCGACCAGCTCGTTGCCGTGCACGGTGCGCCCGAAGACGCGCAGCGCCGGCTGGTTGAGCGCGAACTCGACCACACGTGCCGAGCCCTCCGCCATCGCCGCGTCGTAGGCGCCCTCGCCGCGGCCGACGATCGTCGCCAGGAGCCGCGTGGTGGCCAGCACCGCGAGCACCCCGACGAGGAGTGCGAGGGCCAGGTGCCACTCCAGGAAGGCCATCGCAACGACCACCGTGACCGGGCTGACCACGGCAGCGATCAGCGGCCGCAGCAGATGCCCCGGCACCGAGGCGATGTCGGTGGCGCCCTTGGAGGCCATCCGGGAGAGCTGCCCGGTGCGGTCCTGGTCGTACCAGCCCAGCGGCAGCCGCACGGTGTGGTCGCCGAGCCGGGCCAGGGTGATGTCGAGCAGGTCGCAGGCCAGGTCGTAGCCGTCCAGGTTGCCCACCGTCAGGGCGACGTGATGGGCCACGAAGAGGCCGGCGAGCACAAGCAGCCAGGAGGTCGCGGCGTCCCAGTCCTGGCGCAGCGCGGCGTCCAGGACCGGCACCACACAGGCGAAGGCCAGACCCTGGAGTACGCCGGTGGTGACGAACATCGCGACCACGCGCGCGAGCTGGCGCCGATGAGGCTGATCGACGAGGTCGGCGAGGAGCCGGACGATGGTGATCATGCCGACTCCTCTTCCTCGCCGTTGTCGGTCGAGCCGCCGGAGCCGCTAGGCGAAGGCGTGTCGAGCGTTGTATCGAGCTGGTCGAGATGACCAACACATTCTCTGTGCGCGCTCATCACGACTGCGTTGGTCTCGACACGCTCGGCCGCAGGCGGCCTCACGGCTCGACCGGCGGGGGCCGGGTGGGCGCGCTGGTCGGCGGCCCAGAGCCGGGCGTAGCGCCCGCCCCGGGCGAGGAGCTCCTCGTGGCTGCCGAGCTCGGCGACCCGGCCCTCCTCGAGAACCACGATCTGATCGGCCGCGGTGACCGTCGAGAGCCGATGCGCGATCACCAGCAGCGTACGTCCGGCGACGAGGCGGGACAGGGCCCGCTGCACGAGCGCCTCCGACTCAGGATCGGCGGCGGCGGTGGCCTCGTCGAGGACCAGGATCGGGGTGTCGGACAGCAGGGCGCGGGCTATCGCGACCCGCTGCCGCTCGCCACCGGAGAGCTGGCCGTCCTCGCCCACCACCGAGTCGTAGCCGCGTGGCAGCTCCGCGATGCGGTCGGCGATCTGCGCGGCCTCTGCCGCGCGGCGTACGTCCTCGTCCGGCGCCTGGGGGTGGGCGAGCCGGATGTTGTCCCGGATCGAGGTACGCAGCAGCCCGGTGTCCTGGAAGACGAAGGAGACCTGCTCGTAGAGCTGCGCGCTCGTCATCTCGCGCAGATCCACCCCGGCGATGCTGATCCGGCCGGCGCTCGGGTCGGCGAAGCGGGGCAGCAGCTTGGCCAGCGTCGACTTGCCCGACCCGGAGTGGCCCACGAGCGCGGTCACCGTGCCGGGCTCGAGGACCAGGTCGATGTCGTGGAGCACCGGCGGCGCGCCGGGGGAGTAGGCGAAGGAGACCTCGCGGATCTCCACCCGGGCAGAGACGGGGGCCGCGATCGGAACGGCCGGTTCGGGGAGCTCCGGCTCGGCCAGCAGCCGCTGGATGCGCCGGGCCGCCTCTGTGGCCTCGCGCAGCTCGCGGGCGGCATAGCCGGCGACGGTGACCGGCGCGGTCATCGCCAGCCCGAGGACGAGGAACGGCACCAGGTCCGGACCCGTGATCCACGAGGCCCGAAGCATCCAGATCCCGGCGCCGAGCACGAGGACCAGGGTCAGCGCCGGGGTCAGGGCGAGCTCCATCAGCAGCATCCCGAGCGCGGAGTGACGCATCCAGGCCCGGTTGAACCCGCCGAACCGGGTGGCGACCTCGGCCAGCCGCCGGTGAGCCTGCCCGGTGGCGCCGAACGTCTTGATCTCCGCGATCCCGCCCGTGTTCTCGACCGTGGCCGCGGCGAGCTCGGCCAGCCCGGCGTCGTAGTCACGGTAGAGCGTCACGGCACCTCGCATCGAGATCCGGAACCCGACCAGCCCGAGCGCGAGCGGGAGCAGAGTGACCAGGGCGAGCGGCGCGGAGACCACGAAGAGGTAGCCGGCGACGACCACGGGCAGCGTGATCGCCGCGGTGAGCTCCATGACCGAGTGGGCGACCAGGTGGTGCAGCGCCGCCACGTCGTCCTGGACGGCCTTCTTGACGGTGCCGGAGTTGCGTTCGGTGAACCAGGCCAGCGGCACCCGGCCGAGCCGGGCGACCAGCAGCCGGCGCAGGTGGATGGAGAGGTCGAGGTCGGCGACGTGGGAGAGCCAGGACGAGCCGAGAACGGTCGCCAGCCGCACCAGCAGCGCCGCCACGCTCACCCAGACCACGAGCCAGGCGCGGTCTTCGTCGACAGCGGCGCCGGATGCGGCGGGCAGCAGGATCCGGGCGAGCTCGACGATCCCGACCAGCGGCACCAGCCCGGCGACGGTCGAGACGACCATCAGCAGCAAGCTGCCGACCAGCCTTCCCCGGACAGGACGAAGAGTCTGGAGGAGGGGAGAGCGAGCCAACTGTCGTCCTGCCGAGATCGTGGGGTTGCTGCGTACGAGGTCGGCGGCGTCAGCCGCCGTGGCCGGTCGGGGCCAGGAGACGCTCGAGCTCGTCCTCCTTCTCGGTGGGTACGACGAAGAGGAGCTCGTCGCCCTGCTCGAGAGGCTGCTCGGGCGTGGGTACGTAGACCTGGCCGTCACGCAGCAGCGTGACCAGCGCGCAGTTCTCCGGGAACGGCACCAGACCGGTGGGCTTGCCGACGTAGGGCGAGTCGGCGGGCAGGGTGATCTCGACCAGGTTGGCCTGACCCTGCCGGAAGGTGAACAGCCGCACCAGGTCACCGACGGTGACGGCCTCCTCGACCAGCGCGGACATGATCCGCGGGGTGGAGACGTTGACGTCGACGCCCCAGGCCTCGGTGAAGAGCCACTCGTTGTTGGGGTGGTTGACCCGGCCCACGGTGCGCGGGACGCCGAACTCGGTCTTGGCCAGCAGCGAGCAGACCAGGTTGGCCTTGTCGTCACCGGTCGCGGCGATGACCACGTCGCAGTTGTCGAGCCTGGCCTCCTCGAGCGAGGAGAGCTCGCACGCGTCGGCGAGCAGCCACTCCGCGTCGGCGACCCGCTCGGGCTTGATCGAGCCCGGGTTCTTGTCGATGAGGAGCACCTCGTGGCCGTTGGTGATCAGCTCACGGGCGATGGACCGGCCGACGGCTCCGGCTCCGGCGATTGCGACGCGCATCAGTCTTCCTCGGGGCCGTTCTTGATCGTCTTGTACGCCTGCGCGGTGTTCTCCTCGCGCATCACGATGTGGAGCACGTCGCCCTCCTGGATCACGCTCTCGCGGACCGGGATGATCCCCTCGCCGAGCCGGTCGATCCACGCGATCCGCGCACCGGACTGGCGCTGGAACTTGATGGTGCGTTCGCCGACCCAGGGCTCGGGCATGATGATCTGGTCGATGCGGATGTTGCCCGACATGTCGCGGAAGTCGGGCTCGGCGCCGGCCGGCAGGAGCCGGCGGAGCACCTGGTCGGCGGTCCACTTCACCGTCGCCACCGTGCTGATCCCGAGGCGCTGGTAGACCTCGGCGCGGCCGGGGTCGTAGATGCGGGCCACGACCTGCTGGATGCCGAACTCCTCGCGCGCCACCCGGGCGGAGATGATGTTGGAGTTGTCACCGCTGGAGACCGCCGCGAACGCCTGGGCCCGCTTGATCCCGGCCTTGAGCAGGACCTCGCGGTCGAACCCCATCCCGGCGATCTTGTCGCCGTTGAACCCCGGTCCGAGCCGCCGGAACGCGTCGGAGTTCTGGTCGATGACCGAGACCGTGTGGTTGCGGTCCTCGAGGCTCCTGGCCAGGGTCGAGCCGACACGGCCACAGCCCATGATCACTACGTGCACCGTGTCATGATTGCACTCGCCCGGGTCGCGCGTCGCCTACGGCCTCGAAGTGGGCGTGTTCACCGGCGTGTCCCGGTGGGCGTGGCTATCCGGAAGCGCGAGGAAGCCGTGATGTGCCGTAGCGTCTGCGGTTGTGGGTGTCGGTGATGTCTCCAAGCGGATCCTGATCGGTCGCAAGCTTCGAAGCTCTCAGTTGGGCGAGACGCTGCTGCCGAAGCGCATCGCGCTACCCGTTTTCGCCAGCGACGCGCTCTCCTCGGTCGCCTACGCGCCCGACGAGATCTTCATCATGCTGGCGGTGGCAGGAGCCTCGGCGTACGCCTGGTCCTGGAAGATCGGCCTGGTCGTCGCCCTGGTGATGCTCACCGTGGTCGCCTCCTACCGGCAGACGGTGCACGCCTACCCCAGCGGCGGCGGCGACTACGAGGTCGCGACCGTCAACCTGGGGCGCAACGCAGGCGTGACCGTGGCGAGCGCGCTGCTGGTCGACTACGTGCTGACGGTCGCGGTGTCGATCTCCAACGCCGCGCAGTACGCCGCCAGCGCGATCCCCGGCCTGATCGGCCACGAGGTGCTGGTCGCCTCGGTCGCGGTCGTGCTGCTCACCGCGATGAACCTGCGTGGCGTCCGCGAGTCCGGGACGTTCTTCGCGGTCCCGACCTACCTGTTCATGTTCGCGATCCTCGGCATGGGCCTCTACGGGCTGATGCTGCTGGTGGGTGGCAACCTGCCCGAGGCGGAGAGCGCGGCCCTCCACATCCAGCCCGAGGCGGGCTGGGAGGGCACCCTCAACCAGATCGCGCTGGTCTTCCTGCTGGCTCGGGCGTTCTCCTCCGGGTGTGCGGCGCTGACCGGTGTCGAGGCGATCTCGAACGGCGTACCCGCCTTCCAGCGGCCCAAGAGCAAGAACGCGGCCACCACGCTGCTGCTGCTCGGCCTGATCGCGGTCTCGATGATGATGAGCATCATCGTGCTGGCCAACCAGATGAGCATCCGCTACGTCGACCCGCACCGCCTCGAGAACCTCCGCACCGCCGCCGGCAACGCCGTGCCGGACGGCTACGAGCAGCATCCGGTGATCTCCCAGATCGCGGCCGGGGTCTTCAGCGACTTCCCGCCGGGCTTCTACTTCGTCATCACCGTCACCGGCATCATCCTGGTCCTGGCCGCCAACACCGCGTTCAACGGCTTCCCGGTCCTCGGCTCGATCCTCGCCAAGGACGGCTACGCACCGCGGTCCCTGGGCGCGCGTGGCGACCGGCTCGCCTACAGCAACGGCATCGTCTTCCTGGCCGTGCTGGCGATCGCGCTGATCATCATCTTCGAGGCGCAGACCACGAAGCTGATCCAGCTCTACATCGTCGGCGTCTTCGTCTCCTTCAACCTCAGCCAGCTGGGCATGATCCGCCACTGGACCCGCCACCTGGCCACCGAACGGGATCAGGGCGAGCGGCACCGGATGCAGCGGTCGCGAGCGATCAACGCCTTCGGCCTCGGGATGACGTCGGTCGTGCTGGTGATCGTGCTGATCACCAAGTTCCTCGCCGGTGCCTGGATCACGATCCTGGCGATGGGCTTCTTCTACGTGGTCATGCTGGGGATCAGGCGTCACTACGACAACGTCGCCCGCGAGCTGGCCGCGGACGAGCAGGACAAGGTCATGCCGACCCGGGTCCACGCGATCGTCCTGGTCTCCAAGCTCCACAAGCCGACGCTGCGAGCGCTGGCCTTCGCCCAGGCGACCAGGCCCAACGCGCTCGAGGCCGTGACGGTCTCGACCACCGACTCCGACACCGCCGAGCTGCTCAAGCAGTGGGACGAGCGCAACCTGCCGATGCCGCTGAAGGTGCTTCACTCGCCCTACCGCGAGCTGATCCGCCCCGTCGTCGAGTACGCCTCCGCGATCCGCGACGCCAACCCGCGTGGCGTGGTGGCCGTCTACATCCCCGAGTACGTCGTGGGTCGCTGGTGGGAGCAGCTGCTCCACAACCAGACGGCGCTGCGGCTCAAGGGCCGGCTGCTGTTCACCCCGGGCGTCATGGTCATCTCGGTGCCCTACCAGCTCGCCTCCGGCAAGGAGCGCGCCGAGGAGATGCGCGAGGAATACTGGCTCGCGCCCGGCCTGCGCCGCGGAAGCGGACGCCGATGAGCCGCCCTCAGCGCAACGCATCCCGCGGACGGCGGCCGCGCCCGAAGGCGGCCAAGGGCGAGTCGTACGTCGGGCGGCGCTTCGAGGTCGAGGTCGGCCCGGTCGCGCACGGCGGTCACTTCGTGGCCCGGGTGTTGGTCGAGGAGGCCTCCCGCGTGGTCTTCGTACGCCACGCGCTACCCGGTGAGCAGGTGGTCGTCGAGATCACCGAGGGAACCGCCGGTGACCGGTTCTGGCGCGGGGACGCGGTCTCGGTGGTCTCGACCGCACCGGAACGGGTCGTTCCGCCGTGCCCCTACGCCGGTCCGGGACTGTGTGGCGGCTGCGACTTCCAGCATGTCTCCCTGTCGGGTCAGCGTGACCTGAAGGCGACGGTGCTGCGCGAGCAGCTCGTCCGGCTGGGCGGCCTCTCCACCGAGGACCCGCTCGTCGCCGGCCTGGTCGTCGAGGCCGTCCCCGGCGACGTGGACGGGCTGCGCTGGCGGACCCGTCAGCGCTACGCGAGCGCCCCGGGCGGCGGCCGCGGCATGCGGAAGTACCGCTCGCACGAGGTCATCCCCGTCGACGACTGCCTGATCGCGACCGCCGACGCCCGCGAGCCCGGTGCCGGGACGGTCGTGGAGACGGTCGAGGCCGGCGGAGCGAAGCACTCCTTCGAGGTCGCCGCCGACGGCTTCTGGCAGGTCCACCCGGGCGCGCCCACGGCGCTGGTCTCCGCGGTGCTGGCCGCCCTCTCGCCGGCGCCGGGCGACTCGGTCCTGGACCTCTACGCCGGCGTCGGGCTCTTCTCCGCCTTCCTCGCCGACGAGGTCGGTCCCACCGGACGTGTCGTCGCCGTCGAGGGCGACCAGACCGCCTCCGCGCTCTCGGTGGGCAACGTCCCCGCCGCCGAGGTCACCGCCGGTGACGTCGCCACCGTGCTGGGCCGTCTCGAGGAGGGCTTCTTCGACCTCGTCGTCCTCGACCCGCCCCGTGAGGGCGCCCGCCGTCCGGTCGTCGAGGCCGTGGTCGCGCGGGAGCCGGGCAAGGTCGCCTACGTGGCCTGTGACCCCGCCGCGCTGGCCCGCGACGTCGCGATCTTCGCCGAGCACGGTTACCGGCTGCGTACGCTGCGTGCCTTCGACCTGTTCCCGATGACCCATCATGTCGAGGCCGTCGCGCTGCTGACCCGCTGACAGCCTCAGGGTGCGGATATCGGTTGCGCGCCGGGGGCATCGGCGTTGAGATGCTGCCGTGAGCGATGACCTGTGGGGGACCGACCGGCTCGACCTGAGCGCCTATCTGGAGCGGATCGGCGCCGTCGAGCCGTCCGGCCCGTCGCGGGCGGCGCTGGAGGAGATCTACGCCGCCCACCTGCGCACCTTCACCTTCGACAACATCGACGTGCTGCTCGACCAGCATCCCGGCGTCGACCTGCCCGAGGTCCAGGCGAAGTTCGCGGGCAGGGGGAGAGGCGGCTACTGCTTCGAGCACGGCACGCTGCTCGGTGCGGTGCTGGACCGGCTCGGTTTCGCCGTCGAGCGGAGGCTCGCCCGGGTCGGTCCCGACCCTACCGCGGCGGGACGTACGCATCTCGTGGTCGTTGCCGACCCTTCGACAAGCTCAGGACATCGCCTGGACGGCGGCGAGCGGCTGCTGCTCGATCCCGGGTTCGGGCTGAGCCTGTGGCGCCCGATCCCGCTGGCCGACGGCGCGGTCGACGAGGTCCGGGGCATCTCCCACCGGGTGCGACGGAGCGAGCACGGCTGGGCTCTGGAGCGGGGCAAGGACGACGGCTGGGAGCTGATGCACACCCACGACGAGGCGCTGGTCGTGCCCAGCGACGTCGCGCTCGGCCACCACTACACGAGCACTCACCCGACGGTGCACTTCCGTCACCGGATGATCGTGACCCGGCTCCTCGAGGACCGACACGTCAGCCTCACCAACGACACCGTCACCATCCGCCGCGAGGGCGAGGAGACCGAGCACCGCGAGATCGGGCCGGACGAGGCGATGGCCTGGGTCGAGGAGCTCGAGGTGCCGCTCACCGACGACGAGCGGGCGCGCCTGCGCGAGCGGCTCGGCACTCTCGGCTAACGCTCCTCGACGACGATCTGCATCGCCATGGTCGGGTCCTCGGAGAGGTCGGTGATCAGCTGCCGACGGTCCAGGACGGCCTCGTCCAGGTGCGGGCCGAGCGTGCCGAGCAGCTCACCGGTCGTGGCAGCCGGCATCGCGTTGAGCACGCGTGGCGTACGCCGTCCCGAGTAGGGCACCACCCGGGCCAGTGCTCCCGCCACCGACCGGGTGGCCTCCGCGAACGATCCCGTGATCGGGTCGGTGATGGGGCTGAGCCAGTCGGCGGCCCGCTCGGCCTCGGCGAGAGACGTGCGCGCCTTCAGGTCGGCGAGGCGTACGTCCTCCAGGGCCTGCTCCAGACGACGCTGCTCGAGGTAGGCGAGCGCGACGACGACGCCGGTGCCGAGCACGCCGAGCAGCGCGAGGCTAGCGACCAGCATGGACCTTGACCTCCGCCACGACGCCCTCGTCGGCGAGCCGTTCGCGCAGCGAGTCGGCGGCCTGGTCGTAGACCATCTTGGAGAGCAGCGCCGGCCGCACCCTGTGCAGCATCGTGGCCGCCTTGGTCTGCGCGGAGGCCAGCTCGAGCGGGTTGAGGATGCGGATGCTCAGCAGCCGGTCCTCGGGCGGGAGCTCGGCGTAGGCGGTGCGCGGGGCCGAGAGGTCGGCCTGCTCCAGCCGCCACAGCAGACCGATGGTCTCGGCACGCAGCGCCTTGTTGGCGCGCCGCAGGCGCCAGGCGACAGCCGCGGCGGCCACGGCGATCACCAGCGCCACGACGGCGATCAGGGTGCTCAAGGCTCTCCTCAGTTCATCCGGGGTCGGGACAATCATGGAGCATCCGAGGATCGCTGTCAGCGGCGGTGGTCACAACGCGGCGCGCCGCGGTGATTCGAAATGTCGTTCGACATCATGTATCTTGATATCAAGAGATCGACGGCATGTCCGTCGTAAAAGGTTAGGTGAGCCTTTGTTTTCCCGGCGTAGGTAGCCGGGGCAGGATGGGCCTCAAAGACTTGAATTCGTACGTCACTGTGGACGCGAGCAAGGAGATGAACGCGTTGGCCAGCAAGGACAGCTTCGGTGCCAAGAGCACCCTGGACGTGGACGGTAAGTCCTACGAGATCTTCCGCCTGGATGCGGTCAAGGGTGAGGGCCTCGACGTGGCGTCGCTGCCCTTCTCGTTGAAGGTGCTGCTGGAGAACCTCCTGCGCACCGAGGACGGCGCGAACATCACCGCCGACGACATCAAGGCCCTGGCGGGTTGGGACGAGACCGCCGAGCCCGACAAGGAGATCCAGTACACGCCGGCGCGCGTGATCATGCAGGACTTCACCGGCGTGCCCTGCATCGTCGACCTGGCGACGCTGCGGGAGGCCGCGGCCGAGCTCGGCGGCGACCCGACCAAGATCAACCCGCTCTCGCCCGCCGAGATGGTCATCGACCACTCCGTGATCGCCGAGGTCTTCGGCACCCCGGAGGCCTTCGAGCGCAACGTCGAGATCGAGTACGAGCGCAACCGCGAGCGCTACCAGTTCCTGCGCTGGGGCCAGACCGCGTTCGAGGACTTCAAGGTCGTCCCGCCGGGCACCGGCATCGTCCACCAGGTCAACATCGAGCACCTGGCCCGCACCGTCTTCACCCGTGAGGTCGACGGCGAGCTGCAGGCCTACCCCGACACCTGCGTCGGCACCGACTCCCACACCACCATGGTCAACGGCCTGGGCGTGCTCGGCTTCGGCGTCGGCGGCATCGAGGCCGAGGCCGCGCTGCTGGGTCAGCCGGTCTCCATGCTGATCCCGCGCGTGGTCGGCTTCAAGCTCCACGGCGACCTGCCCGAGGGCTCGACCGCCACCGACCTGGTCCTCACCATCACCGAGATGCTGCGCAAGCACGGTGTGGTCGGCAAGTTCGTGGAGTTCTACGGCGCCGGCGTGACCGCGCTGCCGCTGGCCAACCGCGCCACGATCGGCAACATGTCGCCGGAGTTCGGCTCCACCGTCGCGATCTTCCCGGTCGACGAGGAGACCATCAACTACCTCAAGCTCACCGGCCGCTCCGAGGAGCAGCTGGCGCTGGTGGAGAAGTACGCCAAGGAGCAGGGCCTCTGGCACGACCCGGCCGCCGAGCCGCGCTACTCCGAGACGCTCGAGCTCGACCTCTCCACGGTCGTCCCGAGCATCGCCGGCCCGAAGCGCCCGCAGGACCGCGTCGAGCTCACCGACGCCAAGACCTCCTTCGAGGGTCACCTGCCGAGCTACACCTCGGCGACCGACGCCAAGATCCCGGTCAAGCTGGCCGACGGCACCGAGTTCGAGCTGGAGAACGGCGCGGTCACGATCGCCTCGATCACCTCCTGCACCAACACCTCCAACCCGTCGGTCATGATCGGCGCCGCGCTGCTGGCGAAGAAGGCCGTCGAGAAGGGCCTGACCCGCAAGCCGTGGGTCAAGACCACTCTCGCGCCGGGATCGAAGGTCGTCACCGACTACTACGACAAGGCCGGGCTGACCCCCTACCTGGAGAAGGTCGGCTTCAACCTCGTCGGCTACGGCTGCGTGACCTGCATCGGCAACTCGGGCCCGATCATCCCCGAGGTCTCCGCCGCGGTGAACGACAACGACCTCGCCGTCGTCTCGGTGCTCTCGGGCAACCGTAACTTCGAGGGTCGGATCAACCCCGACGTGAAGATGAACTACCTCGCCTCGCCGCCGCTGGTCATCGCCTACGCCCTGGCCGGCAACATGAACCTCAACCTTCTCGAGGACTCCCTCGGCAAGGACCAGGACGGCAACGACGTCTTCCTCAAGGACATCTGGCCCTCGCCGGCCGAGGTCGAGGAGACCATCGCCACCGCGATCGACTCCGACATGTTCACCAAGGACTACGCCGACGTCTTCGCGGGCGACGAGCGCTGGCAGAACCTGCCGACCCCGACCGGTGACACCTTCACCTGGGACGAGGAGTCGACCTACGTCCGCAAGGCGCCGTACTTCGACGGCATGGCCAAGGCCCCCGCCCCGGTCACCGACATCGAGGGCGCGCGGGTGCTGCTGAAGCTGGGCGACTCGGTCACCACCGACCACATCAGCCCCGCGGGCAACATCAAGAAGGACTCGCCCGCCGGCAAGTACCTCATCGAGCACGGTGTCGAGCAGCGTGACTTCAACTCCTACGGCTCGCGCCGAGGCAACCACGAGATCATGATCCGCGGCACCTTCGCCAACATCCGGATCAAGAACCAGGTCGCCCCGGGCACCGAGGGTGGTTACACCCGCGACTTCACCCAGCCCGAGGCTCCGGTCAGCTTCATCTACGACGCGGCGCAGAACTACGCCGCGGCCGGCACCCCGCTGGTCGTCCTCGGCGGCAAGGAGTACGGCTCCGGCTCCTCGCGCGACTGGGCCGCCAAGGGCACCTCCCTGCTGGGCGTCAAGGCCGTCATCACCGAGTCGTTCGAGCGCATCCACCGCTCCAACCTGATCGGTATGGGCGTCATCCCGCTGCAGTTCCCCGCGGGCCAGAACGCCGACAGCCTCGGCCTGACCGGTGAGGAGACCTTCTCGATCTCCGGCATCACCGCGCTCAACGAGGGCGTCACCCCGAAGACGGTCAAGGTCACCACCGACACCGGTGTCGAGTTCGACGCGGTCGTCCGCATCGACACCCCCGGTGAGGCCAACTACTACCGCAACGGCGGCATCCTGCAGTACGTCCTGCGCAGCCTGGTCAACGCCTGACCTGACCCCACGAACGGCCCGTCACCCCGAAAGGGTGGCGGGCCGTTCCCCACCCCGCCGAGGCGTCAGGTACGTCGGGCGAGGCGTCAGGCAGGTCGGCTGAAGCGTCGCGCACGTCGGCCGAGACGTCGGGTAGGTCAGTCGAGGCGTCGCGCACGTCGGTCGAGATGTCAGTCAGGAGGGCCGAGGTGGCACGCAGTGACGTCTCAGTCGACCGCAGTGACGCTTCGACCGGCGCGGGTGACCTTTCGGCCGACGCGGGTGATGCCTCGGCCGACCTGCCTGACGCTTCGACCGACGGGGGTGACGTCTCGACCGACGGGGGTGACGCCTCGGCCGACGTACCTGACGCCTCGGCTCAGGTCAGTGAGGCGATCCTGGCGCGGCTGTCCTCGTGGAGCGCGGAGAGGAGGGCGTCGGCGGCCTCGCCCTGCTCGGCCGTCGCGGCGGCGATCTCGGCGACGGTCTCGTCGGGGAGGCCGGCGAGGATCGGGTCGACCACGGAGGGCTCGTCGATGAAGAGCGCGAGCTGGAGGATCTCGGCGCCCGAGGCGCCGTCGACGACCTCGAGCGAGGTCACGGGGCTGACCACGCCGGTGAAGCGGGCCAGCGCCATCAGGTGGCCCTGGGCGAGCAGCAGGCGCCCGACCTCGACGACCAGCGCGCTGTCGAGCTTGGCGATGATGCCCTCGACCCGGCTCGGGGCGAGGTGTACGGAGAGCTCGGCGAGGAACTCCGGCTTCAGGTGGCCGGCCAGCTTCGCGGCGTCGGCAGGATCCATCACGGCAGCCACCCGGGCGCTGAGCATGGGGCCCATCGCGATCTCGGTGATCTTCGCGGTGACCGCAGCGGGGAGCTTCTTGCTGACCGCCGCCAGTCCCTTGACCCGGGACTCGTGGCGGCTGAACATCGCGTGCGAGACGATCCCGCGCAGGTCCCGGAGATCGTCGGGGGAGGTGGTGGCGAGGAAGGCGAGCTCGGCCTCGTCCACGTGCATCTCATGGGCGAGCTTGGTGATCTCCAGCGCGCTGGTCAGGGCGGTCATCGGGCACCTCCGAGCATCTTCTGGACGACCCCGCGCAGCATCTTCGGCACGAGCTTCAGCGCCTCGTCGAGGGAGGCGTCGAAGGCCTTGTCCTCCGCGGTCATCGCGCCCCGGGTCAGCTCGTCGAACCTGCCCAGCTGCCGGTCGTCGTACGCCTCCAGCGGCGCCAGCCGCGTGGCCGGCACGCCCAAGGTGGCAGCGAGCCGGTCGAGTCCCTCACTCATCGGTTCCTTCCCGCCGGGTGTGGCACCTTCGGCCCCCGGCGGCGCCACTATATGCAGCGCGATGATCCATTCGGATAGTGTCTCGACATGCTCGTCGCCTTCTCGATCGCCCCGACAACGACCGACGACCCCGATGGTTCGGTGGCCGCCTCCGTCGCCGAGGCGATCCGCATCGTCCGTGCGTCCGGACTGCCCAACGAGACCAACGCCATGTTCACCAACCTGGAGGGGGAGTGGGACGAGGTCATGGGTGTCATCAAGCAGTGCGTCGACGCGGTCGCCGCCGTCTCCCCGCGGGTCGGGCTGGTGCTCAAGGCCGATATCCGGCCCGGCTACCAGGGCCAGCTGAGCGCCAAGGTGGAGCGGATCGAGTCGGTGCTGCGAGAGCGCTGACCGGGCGATAGCTGGGCGGTTCAGCGGAGCAGGTACGGATGGTCGAAGAGGTACTTCGCCCTCCGAACCTTCAGCATCGTGACGATCTCGGCGATGTCCATGGAGGCGGTGCTCGACGCGTCGCCGGTGCTGACGGCGCAGCGCGCGGCCGGGTCGACGACAGGGTCGACGCGGCGTGCGCTGGCGGCGGTGGGCGCGACGGCGGACATGATGGTCAGTGCACCGGCAACGGCGGTGGCAGCAGCGAGGGTGGTCGCGGTGCGGTGGGTGGTGGTGTTCATGGTGCCTTCCTTGGTCGTGGGGCTGGTGGCCCCGGTGTAGGTCTCCGTTCCCGGGCAAGTCCTCGCTGCTCCGGGCCGGAGTGGCCGCGGCCCTGCGCGGTCGCGGGCAGCCCAGCGTGACGATCGCACCCGGCCCGCACCCGATGGAGTCGTTGACCGCCCTCGGGCAGGCCCCGCGCGGCGCGGCGCTGCTGATCGACCAGTGCGAGGAGCTGTTCTCGCTGTGCGAGGACGCCGAGGAGCGGCGGGAGTTCCTCGGCGCCCTGGTCGCCGAGGCCCCGAGCCGGACGATCGTGGTCGCACTGCGTGCCGATCACCTGGCCGACCTCGCCGCGCACCCGGGGTTCAGCCGGCTCGTCGAGCGCGGGATGTATCTGGTCGGTGGGCTGGACGAGGACGGCCTGCGCTCCGCGGTGGAGACACCCGCGCGGCAGGCGGGCCTGCTGATCGAGCCCGGCCTGGTCGACCTCCTGGTCCGCGAGGTCGGCAACGACCCGGGGGCGCTTCCGCTGATGTCCCACGCGCTGCAGGAGACCTGGAAACGACGCGAGGGAAACACCTTGACCGTGGCCGGCTATCGCGCGAGCGGCGGGATCAACGGAGCCGTGGCCCAGTCGGCCGAAGGCCTCTACTCCGAGGTCGAGGCCGAACGCCGGTACCTGCTGCGCGACCTCGTCCTGCGTCTGGTCTCGCCGGGACCCGAGGGCGAACCCGTCCGCACCCGGGTCCCGCGCCGCCTGGTCGGCACCGACCCCGAGCACGAGCAGCTCATCGAGATGCTGGTCGCCGCCCGGCTGGTCACCAGCCACGACGACGCCCTCGAGATCACTCACGAGGCCCTCACCCGAGCCTGGCCCCGGCTCCGCGGCTGGCTCGAGGACGACATCGAGGGCCAACGGATCCGTCACCATCTCTCGGCCGCCGCCGACGCCTGGGAGGCGCTCGGCCGTCCGCAGAGCGAGCTCTACCGCGGTGTACGTCTGGCCCGGGCGCTCGAGTCGCGGGCCGGGAAGGACACCGCGCTCACCGGCGTCGAGCGTGAGTTCCTCGAGGCCTCCTCCCACCACGCCGAGGACGAGCAGCGGAGCATCCTCGAGCGTGCCCGTGCGCAGGCCCGGCTGATCCGCCGGCTCCGGATGGCGCTGGGCGGTGCCGCCGTACTCCTTGTCGTCGCGCTGGTCGCCGGGGCCCTGGCGGTCGTCCAGTCCGACCGGGCGACCGAGAACGCCGCCCGGGCCGAGGACGCCGCCGTCTCCGCGGACGCGCGGCGGGTCGGGGCCCGGGCCCTGCTCGCCGACGACCTCAGCCTCTCGTTGCTGCTCGCCGCCGCGGGTGCGCGGCTGGATGACTCGCCGGAGACCCGGGCGAACCTCGTGGCCGCGTTGGCGATGCGGCCCGAGCTCGTCCGTTCGGCGCCTGCCGAAGGGGGCTACGTGGAGACCTTGGACGTCAGCAACGACGGTCGCCTGATCACCACCACGGACAGTCAGAACCGGGCTCATCTCTACGAGGCCGCCACCGGCCGGCTGCTGGGCACCTACGACCCGGCTCAGCCATCCGGGGCCGGGTGGCTGCTCGCGGCGCTCAGCCCTGACGGCAAGCAGCTCGCCGTCATCCCCAACGGCGAGGGCTCCACGGAGCCGGTGCGTCTGCTGGACACGAGCACGATGGAGCCGGCAACCGAGCTGGCCTACCCCGGAGGAACGAAGGTCTGGGGAGTCGACGTCCGGTTCAGCGCCGGAGGCCGTTACCTGGCAGGCAGCGTCTACCCGTCCAGCTGGGCCACGACGGGCGACTGGCAGGACCAGGGCTACACGCTGGTCTGGGACCTCCGCGCGCCGTCGAAGAAGCCCGTCCGGATCCCGACCGGCACCGTTCCGACAGGAGCCGGGCTCAGCCGGGACGGCCGGATCCTCTACAGCGACTGGCCGCTGACGGCCTACGACATGGCCTCGGGGGACCAGATCTGGCAGCGCGAGGAGATCAGGTCGTACGCCGCCGCCGACCTGAACGCCGAGGGCACCCTGCTGGCGCTCACCGACACCGGCGAGGCGAACATGAGGGAACGCACGGAGAGCAGCTGGAACGTGCTCCTGGTGCGTACTTCCGACGGGGCGACCGTCCGCACGCTGCGAGGGCACCAGGACCGGGTCCGCGACGTACAGTTCTCGCCCGACGGATCGCTGGTGGCCTCGCACTCCGCCGACGGCGAGCTCATCGTCTGGGACACCGCCACCGGCCAGCCGCTGGCACGATGGCAGACCACCTCCCAGTGGGGCATCGACTTCAGCCCGGACGGCGACCTGGTCTACGAGGGCGGCGGCCCGACGATGCTGCGCACCCGGGATCTGTCGGGGGAGGAGACCTACCTGCGGCGTACGAGTCAGGTCGAGGACGCCGAGGCCTACGCGCACGCCGACCTCTCCCCGGACGGGTCCCGGGTGGCCTACAGCTGGACCGAGGGGGACACCGGATGGGTCAGGTTCGTCGACACCGCCACCGGGAAGAGCACCCCGCCCGCGCGAGTCCCGGTGATCGCAGGTCCCTGGGGCAGCGGCACCTGGCACCCCGACGGGGAGCGGTACGTCGCATCCTGCGTGACGGGCGAGTGCGGCGAAGCAGTCGTGCTGGACCCCGCCACCGGCACCGTCGAGAGGCGCGAGGACCTGGAGGGAGACATCGTCTCCCTGGCGTACGTCGAGGAGGGGCGCAGCCTGCTCGTCAGTGGCATGAAGGGGACCGTCCTCGTCGATGCCCGGACCCTGCGGCCGCGCAGCGACCGGCTCGACATCCCCGGCTCCGCCATCGTCCCGATCGGGGACGGGAGCACGGCGCTGGTCGGCGCCGGAACTCCGGACGGCACCGCCGAGCGCTGGCAGGTGATCGACGTACGGACCGGCAAGGTCCGGACCGAGGGGAGCCTGGACTTCGTCAGGTACGCCTCCGTCGCCTCGCCTGACGGCTCCGTGGTCGCCGCGGCGGGGGACACCGGCGACATCGTGATCACCGATGTCTCGACCGGGGAGACGCTGCAGCGATCCACCGGCGCCGGTGCGGCCGTGCTCTGGCTCGACTACTCAGAGGACGGGGAGCTGCTCGTCTCCGCCGCCGACGACGGCGGGGTCAGCCTGTGGGACGCGGAGACGCTGGAGCTGCTGGGCACCGTCCGTCCACCCCACCAGGGCGACCCGCTGCCGGCCAGCGCCCGGTTCATCGGCGACAGCCACGACGTGGCCATCGCGACGTACGGCGGCACGGTCTCTCGGTGGGAGACCGATGTGGACCGTGCCATCGACTTCGCCTGCCAGATGGCGGGCCGGGACCTGAGCGAGGAGGAGTGGGACGAGTTCCTGCCCGACGAGCCCCGGCAGCCCGTCTGCCGCGAGGAGTGAGTGACCGCCCCGGCCTAGAGACCGCGGGCCATCGCGTCCTGTCCGGTCTTGATCGCCTCGCGGATCCGGGAGTACGTCCCGCAGCGGCAGACGTTGCGGATCGTGTCGAGGTCGGCCTCGGTGATGGCGCGGCCCTCCTCGCGGACCTTGTTGACGAGGGCGACCGCGGTCATGATCTGACCGGGCTGGCAGTAGCCGCACTGGGCGACGTCGTGCTCGAGCCAGGCCTCCTGCATCGGGTGCAGGCCGTCGCCCGGAGCGGTGTCGGCGAGCCCTTCGATGGTGGTGATCTCGTCGTCGGTGCCGAGGTCGGCGACCCGCACCGAGCACGGGTTGAACGCCTTGCCGTTGATGTGCGACGTGCACGCCTTGCAGACGTTGATGCCGCAGCCGTACTTCGGGCCGGTGACCCCGAGGATGTCGCGCAGCACCCACAGGATGCGTACGTCGTCCTCGACCTCGACGGTGACGGTCTCGCCGTTGAGCTGGAAGGTGTGAGAAGGCATCGAAGACCTCAGAACGTGTAGGCGAGGCCGTCGGTCGGCGACTCGGGGACGGACGGGATGAAGGACTTGGGCTCGAAGTGGAGCGGCTCGTGGAAGTTGATCGGAAACTCCTTCGGCACCTCGCCGGTCGCGCGGGCGTAGGCACAGGCGACGGCGGCCATCGAAGCGGCCACACCCGCCTCGCCGACCCCGCCCGGCTGGCTGCCGTGCGACTCCATCACCTCGCACTCGAACTCGAACGGCGTGTTCCACTGGCGGGTGTAGGCCGAGTTGTCCCAGCTGGCCTCGAGGAACTGGCCGCCGACCAGGTGGTTGCTGTAGGTCAGCGCCTGGCACATGCCGTCGGAGAAACCGCCCATCATCTGGGCCTTCACCCCGGCCGGGTTGATCACCAGGCCGACATCCGCGACGACGACGGCCTTGGTGACCCGCGGTCCGGTGACCGCGTCGCGCACCTCACGGTTGACCGTCTCGGGACGGCAGTCGATCTCGACGAGGACAGCCGTGGCACCCTTGTACTCCTTGTGGATGGCGATGCCCTGCGCCGTGCCGGCGGGCATCGAGCGGCCCCAGTCGCCGAGCTCGGCGGCACGGTCGAGCACCCGCTTGACGGTGTCGCTCTTGAGGTACCTGCGTCGGAAAGCGACCGGGTCCTGCTTCAGCTTCTTGGCGAGCTGGTCGACCATCAGTTCGCTGGCCGTGGCGACATCGGGGGAGTAGATGTTGCGCACCGAGCTGGTGTTGAACCGGTCGACCGCGGGCTTCGGCTCGTTGAGCAGCTGGGTGACGACCCCGAAGTTGTAGGGTAGCTCGGTGGCGAGCATGAAGATCGTCTCCGAGAAGGCGAGGTTCGACAGACCGGTCGGCAGCGCCGCCACCTCGGCGGTCAGCCGCTCCCCGAGCCCATGGGTGAAGTCGCAGGCCACGCTCGCGTGGCGCTGCTCGAAGGTGAGTACGTTGCCGGCCAGCACGGTCGCCCGGACCTGGGACACAGCCATCGGGTGCACCCGGCCCTGGCGCGGCTCGTCGGCACGGTGCCACATCAGCTTGACCGGCGCCCCGAACGCCTTCGACGCGTGCGCGGCCTCGAGAGCGGCGTCGAAGAACAGCTTGCGGCCGAAGGAGCCACCGCCCTGGACGACGTTGACCGTCACGTCGGTCGGCGCCAGACCAAGGGCCGCGGCGATCTTCTCCTGGGCGGTGATCGGCGACTTGAGCCCGCCCCAGATGGTGGCCTTCCCGTCACGTACGTCGGCGACGGCGCAATTGGGCTCGAGGGCCGATCCGCTGCGGAAGTGGAAGGTGAACTCGCCGTCGACCGAGGTCGCCCCCAGCTTCGGCACCGCCAGCGGGATCTGGCCGGCCTTGAGCTCTGCCCGGATGTCCTTGGCCGACATCGTGGTCACGGTGCCGGAGTTCCAGGTCACGTCGAGCGCGCGTACGGCGTCGATGCACTGCCCGAAGGTCTTGGCCCGGACCGCGACGCCGGTGGGGATGATCGCGACGTGGGTGACGCCGGGCATCGTCTCGACGTCGCCCTTGTTGTTGATCGACTCCGGCGTGCCGTTGAGCTCGGGTGCGCGGCAGACCATCGTCGGCAGCGCGTCCGGGACGTCGAGGTCCATCGCGAACTTCTTCTTGCCGGTGACGGCCTCGCGCGCGTCCACGCGGCGATGGGGCTTTCCGACCACGGCGTGCTCGGAGTTCTTCTTCAGCTCCACCTCGACCTTCTCGGTCGTCGGCTTCGCCGCCTTGGCCGCCGCCTCTCCGTACGTCACCGAGGACCCACCCGGGACGCTGATCACGCCGCCCTTGGCGACCAGCTGTGCCACGGTCGTGCCGAGCAGGATCGCGGCGGCCTCGAACAGCGCCTTGCGGGCGATGGCGGCGGCGACGCGGACCGGGGTGTACATCGAGATGATCGTGTTGGAGCCGCCGGTCAGCTGGTTGAAGAGCAGCTCGGGACGGGCCGGCGCGAGGGTGACGTGCACGTGGTCGACCGGGAGGTCGAGCTCGTCGGCGATCAGCATGGCCACGGCCGTGGTGATGCCCTGTCCGACCTCCATCCGTGGCAGCGCGAAGTGGGCGTGCCCCTTCTCGTCGACCTCGATCGCGATCAGGTTCGAGGTCGGCATCGCGCAGTGGCTGAGGAAGTCGTTGAGGTCATAGAGCTCGGGGACCTGTGGCACCGACGGCACCGGTGCGGCCTGGGCGGCCGACGGACTCAGGCCCAGGTCTGCGGCTGCGATGAGCGTGGTGCCGCCGATGACGTATCCGACGAACGATCGTCTGGAGACCCGTGCAGGGCCTTCCGGGTTGTGCGTCCCCATGTGTATTCACTCCTGGCGTGGGCAGGGTCCGAGTTTTGTGACCCCCGACACATAGCACGATTCACCAGCCAGATCTCGGTTGGGAAGGGCGCGTCGGGAAATGTGTGAGGGCGCGACAACCTGGATGGAGACAGATCACACACCCGTCCGGGCGTGACTGTCGCCACACTCGTGCGTTGATCTGGTTGACGCCGCAACCGCCAGCGAGACACCGAGGGAGCGCGATGAGCATGGAGCCGATCAAACGCATCGTCGCGGGCATCAGGGATGACCTCCCGCACACCGTGGAGCTGTTCTTGAAGCACAACTGGGACCAGGTTCCGGCCTACGCCGTGAGCCCCGACCCCGAGCTGCGCAAGGAGGTCGGCGACCACGCGGCGGCGGTCTTCCTGGCGGTGCTCACCACGCTGGAGGAGGGACGCGCGGCCGTCCGCGAGGACTTCCAGTTCACCGTGGACCAGGCCACGCGCCGGGTCCGCCAGGGAGTCGCGCTCGCCGACTTCCTGCAGGCCTTCCGCATCGGCCAGGTGGCGCTGTGGGAGCGCATCGTCGAGATCGCCGCCACCGACCCGGAGACCAGCCGCGCCGCGCTCCCTGTGGCCTCGCACGTGATGCAGGTGATCGAGGTGGGCAGCACCGTCGCGGCCGAGGCCTACCTCGCGGCCCACCAGGTCGAGCTCGCCGAAGGTGACCGGATCCGCCGGGACCTCGTCGAGGACCTGCTCGCCGGCCGCGGCGTCCGGCCGGGCCCGATGCTGGAGGTGGCCCGCAGGTGCGGGCTCGAGCCCGACGACCGGGTCGTCGTCGTGGTCGCGGTGCCGGTGCGGCCGCTACGCCCGGGACGGAGCCTGCGGGAGGCGCTGCGCCACGTGCGCAGCCAGCTGGGCCCCGCCCGGGAGGGGGTGACCGTGATCCGTCAGGAGCAGCTCGTCGGGATCCTGCCGGTCGCCACCGACGACGTCCGGACGATCGTGCCCGACCTGCGCCGCATCTACCGCCAGCTCGCCCGGGAGGGATTCGAGCTGGCCGTGGGCGCCAGCACCGTGCACCCCGGCCTGGGCGCCGTGCCCGCTGCGTACGCTGAGGCCGGGATCGCTCGCGATGTCCTCGGTGCGGACTCCGGCGTGATGGCGCTGTCGATGATCTCGACGATCGACTACCTGGTGCTGCGCGAGGATCCGACCGTTCGGCGTCTGGTGCGCCCGGCGCTGCGCCAGTTCGTCGAGGAGGACCTCGCGCGCGACAGCGTGATGATCGAGACCATGCTGGCCTACGTCGTCTGCGACCTCAACGCCAAGCTGGCCGCCGAGCGTCTGCACGTCCACGTCAACACCGCCTACCACCGGCTCGAGCGGATCGCCGAGCGCACCGGCTGCGACCTGCGCCGGTTCGCCGACGTCGAGGAGCTGATCTTCGCGATCCGTCTCCTCACCGGGCCTCGCGGTGTGGCCTAGGCCGCCGTCGCCTTACGGCCGTAGAACCAGTAGACCGCCGCGCCGAGCAGGTTGGTGGTGCCCCACAGCCGCCACAGCGTCCGCGGTCCGCGGATCTCGTCGTCGGAGCGCTTCTGCAGGTCGCGCAGGATCACCGGCGCCACCGCCGCCTGGGCCACGAGCGCGCTGGTGGTCAGGATGGTCTTCTGCTTCTTGGTCAGTGCCATGTCGTCAGTCTTTGCCGTCGTTTGCTTTGCGTCAAGCGTCCTGGCCGATCAGGCGGCTGATCGAGCCCACGGAGGGATCACGACGATTCCTTCGATCGGGAAGGTGCCGTCGCGGTCTCGGCGCAGCCACACGGGGCCCAGCCGCTGGGTGCGCATGGAGGCATTCCACATGCTCCGATGGTTGACGTTGACCCCGCCGTCCCGGCCGAGCACGATCTGTCGAGTGCCGGTCGAGTTCATCCCGATGATCTGCGGGGTGAAGCCCCAGTCGGCGGTGATCCGGTACGGCGCCGGCCGCCCCAGCACCCAGATGTCGCTGCCCCTGGGCACATGCCGGAGGATCAGCTGGCCGCCGCCGTCGATCTCCGAGGCGACGCCATGCCAGAACCTCTTCGCGCGGACCGTCTTGACCGTCCCCTTGCGTTCGAGCTGGTTGTCGTCGAAGAAGCGAGCGACGCACGTCGTGTAGCCCCATGGTCCGACGCGTCCGGCGGCATCCACGGCGCGGGCCCCGACGCACGATCCCTGGCCCTGGTTGATGCCGATCGTGATCTGACCCGTACGCCACGTCGAGGTCAGCCCGACGCGCTGCAGGTGCGACGGGTACGTCCATGCCCGCCGGCTCGTCGAGGTGAGGGGCGTCTTCGAGACCCGCACCTGGACGTACGCCGGCTTGCCTCCGTCCTCCAGCTCGCTGCCGAGAAGGGCCTCGTACGCGATCTTGAAGCTGCGGATCCCCGCCGCGGACGGGCGGGTGTTGTCGATGGTGAAGGTGACCCGGTCGGGCCGGTAGCGGTCGTCGGCGTATTCCAGCGGCGGGCCGTCGGTGGCGGTGGCCCGGCGGCGCTCGCGCAGCAGGGGGCTGCCCACCGCGATGTCGAGCAGGTCGGCGTCGGTCCCGTCGGCCGCGACCGCGTCCATGGTGTGGAGCGCGGCGAACAGGCGGTCGCCTTCCTCGCCGCGTCCGAGCGTCCGTGGGCGGACCTGGTCGAGGAGCCCGTCGGGCTCGACCACGTCGGTGACGTACTGACGAGCCGGTTGGGCAGACCACGGGCATCGATACGTCCGGGCAGCAACTAGGCTCGCTCCTCATGACCGAGTTCGCCGCCGTGATCCTTGTCGACCGTCGTGGCTGGGTGCTGCTCCAGGAGCGTGACGAGCACCCCCGGATCGCGCCGGAGAAGTGGGCGTTCAGCGGCGGCCACCTGGAGCCGGGGGAGGACCCCCTGGCCGGCGCGGTCCGTGAGCTCGAGGAGGAGACCGAGGTCCGGCTGAGCTCCGAGGACCTGCACCTGGTCGCCGTCCACGAGGTGCACCATCCCGAGACCCGGTCCGACGACAAGCTCCACCTGTACGCAGCCGGCGTCGACCTCACCGACGCCGACATCGTGTGCCACGAAGGCCGCCAGATCGTCTTCGTCGACCCCGCGACCGTCCCTGACCTGGACCTCAGTGACTCGGCCCGGATCGGGCTGACGCCCTTCCTCGGATCGCCCCAGCACGCGGCGCTATCCGGGTCGGGCCCCGTCAGGGTGGAGACGTAGAATCCCCTCCTATGGGTCTCCTCGAACGCATCGCCGCGCCGCAGGATCTTCGTGATCTCTCCGACGACCAGCTCGAGCTCCTCGCGAGCGAGATCCGGGACCTGATGATCCGGACCGTGGCCACCAACACCGGCCACCTCGGTCCCAACCTCGGCGTGGTCGAGCTGACCCTGGCCATGCACCGGGTCTTCGACAGTCCGCGCGACAAGATCGTCTTCGACACCGGCCACCAGTCCTACGTCCACAAGCTCGTCACCGGACGGGCCGGCGACTTCGGCACGCTGCGCCGCGAGGGCGGGATGAGCGGCTACCCGAGCCAGTCGGAGTCCGACCACGACGTGGTCGAGAACTCCCACGCCTCCACCGCGCTCTCCTACGCCGATGGGCTGGCCAAGGCCTTCACGATCCGTGGCGAGGACCGCCACGTGGTCGCCGTGATCGGCGACGGAGCGCTGACCGGCGGGATGGCCTGGGAGGCGCTCAACAACATCGCGATCCAGCACGACTCCAAGCTGGTCATCGTGGTCAACGACAACGGCCGCTCCTACACCCCGACCATCGGTGGCCTGGCCACGGCGCTGACCTCGCTGCGTACGAATCCCCGCTACGAGGTTCTCCTCGACATGGTCAAGCGCCGCCTCAACGCGGTGCCGGGGATCGGCGCGCTGGCCTACGACGCGCTGCACGCGGTCAAGAAGGGGCTCAAGGACGCGGTCGCGCCCCAGGGGCTCTTCGAGGACCTCGGCCTGAAGTACGTCGGCCCCGTCGACGGCCACGACCGGCACGCCGTCGAGCAGGCGCTGACCTCGGCCAAGCGGTTCGGCGGCCCGGTGATCGTGCACGCGATCACCCGCAAGGGCTACGGCTACGACCCGGCCGAGCGCCACGAGGCCGACCAGTTCCACTCGCCCGGTCCCTTCGACGTCCAGACCGGAGCCGAGAAGCCCAAGGGCCGGATCTGGACCGACCATTTCTCCGACGCGATGGTGCGGCTGGGGGAGAGCCGCGCGGACATCGTCGCGATCACCGCGGCGATGATGCACCCGGTCGGCCTCGACGCGTTCCAGGCCAGGTTCCCCGAGCGCACCTTCGACGTCGGGATCGCCGAGCAGCACGCCGCCACCTCGGCCGCCGGCCTGGCGATGGGTGGCCTGCACCCGGTCTTCGCGGTCTATGCGACCTTCCTCAACCGTGCCTTCGACCAGGTGCTGATGGACTGCGCCCTCCACCGGGCCGGAGTGACGTTCGTCCTCGACCGCTCCGGGGTCACCGGCGACGACGGCGCCTCCCACAACGGCATGTGGGACATGTCGCTCCTCCAGGTCGTGCCCGGGCTCCGCCTGGCCGCGCCGCGCGACATCACCCGTCTCAACGAGCTCCTCGACGAGGCCGTCGAGGTCGACGACGCGCCCACCGTCGTACGCTTCCCGAAGGGCCCGCCGCCCGAGGACATCCCCACGATCGCCAAGCTGGGCGACGCCGACGTACTCGTGCGCAACGGCACCAAGGACGTCCTGGTCCTCGGCGTCGGCTCCATGGCCGAGGTCGCCGTGGGCGTCGCCGAGCGGCTCACCGATCAAGGCATCGGCGTCACTCTCGTCGACCCGCGCTGGGTCAAGCCGATCGACCCCGCCCTCATCGAGGCGGCCGCCGACCACAGCCTCGTCGTCACCATCGAGGACAACGGCGTCGCCGGCGGCGTGGGGGCGTCCTTCCTGCAGGCCCTGACCGCCGCCGACGTACGCACCCCGGTGAAGATCCACGGCATCCCGCAGGAGTTCCTCGACCACGCCAAGCGGCCCAAGATCCTGGAGAGCATCGGCCTGACCCCCCAGGCCGTCGCCCTCGACACCATCGAACGTCTGGGCGCCCTGAACCCCACCCCGCTGCCCCGAGACGTCAGTCTCTGACGGTCTCTCTGGTCGAGCCCCTGGCGAAGATCGGTCGTTCTGGGCTTAGAGTGGGGTCGTCGGGGGCGACGAGGGCCCTCGGTAACGTCACCACACAGCACTCGGGGGATTCAATGCTCTATGACGACCTCGTGGCCGAGTTCCGTTGGTCACCTGAGCAGATGTCGGCGCCGTTCGATCTCAGAGCGGCGGACGAACAGATCCGCAAGCGGATCGAGGGCCGCCGCGGCTCGGCGCAGGCGTTCGGTCGCCAGCAGCGGCCCCGCGCGCGGCAGAACGTGGGTACGCCGGGCACGCCGGGGTCGGCGGTCGGGGGCGGAAAGGTCACCACCGACAAAGCCTGATCCCCGGCCCAGCATGGGACCGCCCCCGACCGATCAGATCGGTCGGGGGCGGACTTTGTCCGGGTCAGTGGAACTTCTTGCCGGTGACCTTCTCGGAGATGCCCTCACGGTCGAGGAGCTGGGTGATGCCGCCGTTCCAGAACTGGAAGCCGGCACCCGTGATCATCGCCAGGTCGATGTCCTCGGCGGCCTGCGCGACGCCCTCCTCGAGCATCCGGCCGATCTCGTCGGCGATGGCCTCCAGCGCCTGCTGCCGGGTCTCCTCGGCGGTCTTGACGACGTCGCCGGTGGTGAGGAGCGCCTCGACCTCCGGGTCGAGCGTGCGCCCGTCGGGACCGAAGAAGGAGCTCTTCTTGGCCTCGACGACCTTGTGGAGGTTCTCGGAGAGGTAGAACCGGTCCGGGAACGCCTTCGCGAGCGTCTCGTTGTTGTGGTATGCGATCGCGGGACCGACCAGTCCGATCAGCGTGAAGGGGCCCATCGGTGCGACACCGGCGAACGCGGCCTCGACCACGTCGACTGGGGTGCCCTCGTCGGCGACCTTGGAGACCTCGCCCATGAAGCGGCCCAGGAGCCGGTTCACGATGAAGGACGGGCTGTCCTTGACCAGGATCGAGGTCTTCTTCAGGGACTTCGAGACGGAGAACGCCGTGGCCAGGGCCGCGTCCGAGGTCTTGTCGCCGCGGATGATCTCCAGCAGCGGCATCACCGCGACCGGGTTGAAGAAGTGGAAGCCCACGACCCGCTCGGGGTTCTTCAGGTCGGCCGCCATCTCCGTGATCGAGAGGCTCGAGGTGTTCGTGGCGAAGACCGCGGTCTCCGGCGCGACGGCCTCGGCGTTGGCGAAGACGGTCTTCTTGACGCCCATCTCCTCGAAGACGGCCTCGATGATGAAGTCGGCGTCGGAGAAGGCCTCCGCGTAGTCGACCGACGCGGTCACCAGCGCCTTGAGGCGGTTGGTCGCGTCCTGCGAGGCACGGCCCTTGGCGAGCTTCTTGTCGAGCTCGGCGTGGACGTACGCCACGCCCTTGTCGGCACGCTCCTGGTCGAGGTCGACCATGACGACCGGCACCTTGAGACGCTGGACGAAGAGCAGTGCGAACTGCGAGGCCATCAGCCCGGCACCGATGATGCCGACCTTGGTGACCTTCTGCGCGAGCGCCTTGTCGGGGGCGCCGGCGGGACGCTTGGCCCGCTTCTGCACCAGGTCGAAGGAGTACAGCGAGGCGAGCAGCTGCGGGGTCTTCGACATCGCCACGAGAGCGTCGTCCTCGGCCGCGAAGCCCTCGTCGCGGGTCGCCGTCTTGGCCAGGGTGAGCAGCTCGACGGCCTTCTTTGCGGCCGGGGAGGCGTCGCCGGTCTTGGCCCAGGCGAAGAAGCCGGCGTTCTTGGCCGCCTCGTCCCAGGACTCGCCACGGTCGACCTCTTCCCGGGAGACCTCGACGGTCCCGGACAGGACGCCGTCGGCCCACAGCAGCGACTGCTCCAGGTAGTCGGCGCCACCGAAGATCGCGTCCGCGATGCCCAGGTCGAAGGCCTCGGTGCCCTTGAGCACCTTGCCGTTGTTGAGCGGGTTCTCGATGAAGACCTTGGCGGCCTTGGCCGGACCGATCAGGTTCGGCAGCAGGTAGCCACCGCCCCAGCCCGGGATCAGCCCGAGCATGACCTCGGGCAGGCCGACGGCCGGCACCGAGTCCTGGATCGTGCGGTAGTCGGCGTGCAGCGCGACCTCGAGGCCGCCGCCGAGCGCGAGCCCGTTGATGAAGCCGAAGGACGGCTTCTTCGTGGTGCCGTTGCCGTCGCCGAGCTTGCGGAAGACCGCGTGACCGAGCTCGGCGATCGTACGGATCCCGTCGGGGCCGCCCGCCTGCAGCGAGGTCAGATCGGCGCCGGCCGCGAGGATGAACGGCTTGCCGGTCACCGCGATCGCGTCGATCTCGGGGTCGGCCAGGGCCGCGTCGTACGCCGTGTTGAGCTCGACCAGCGACTTCGGGCCGAAGGTGTTCGGACGGGTGTGGTCGTGCCCGTTGTCGAGGGTGACCAGGCCGAGGATCTTGCCGGAGGGCAGGGTGATCTCCTGCAGCTTCGCCGCCGTGACGACCTCGTCGTCACTGAAGAGCTTCTCCACGTCGGCGAGGAGCGTGTTGATGTCGGTCATGTCAGGCCTCCTTGCCGTTCCAGTTCGGGTTCTCCCAGATGACCGTGCCGCCCATACCCAGGCCGATGCACATGGTGGTGAGGCCGTAGCGGACCTCGGGGCGCTCCTCGAACTGGCGGGCGAGCTGGATCATCAGCCGCACACCCGAGGAGGCCAGCGGGTGACCGAACGCGATCGCGCCGCCGTACGGGTTCACGCGCTCGTCGTCCTCGGCGATGCCGAAGTGGTCCAGGAACGCGAGGACCTGGATGGCGAACGCCTCGTTGACCTCGAAGGCCTCGATGTCGTCGATCGTGAGCCCGGCCTTGGCCAGCGCCTTCTCGGTCGAGGGGATCGGGCCGACGGCCATGACCTCGGGAGCGACGCCGGCGAAGGCGTAGGACACCAGCCGCATCTTGATCGGCAGACCGAGCTCGCGGGCGACCTCCTCGGAGGCCAGCAGCGAGGCGGTCGCGCCGTCGTTGATGCCCGCCGCGTTGCCCGCGGTGACGCGGCCGTGCGGACGGAACGGGGTCTTCAGCTTGGCCAGGTCCTCGGTGGTGGTGCCGGGACGCATCGGCTCGTCGGTGGTGGCCAGGCCCCAGCCGTTCTCGGCCGAGCGGGTGGCGACGGGGACCAGGTCGGGCTGGATCTTGCCGTCGGCGTACGCCTTGGCCGCCAGCTCCTGGGAGCGGACGGCGAACGCGTCGGTGCGCTCCTTGGTGATCGCCGGGTAGCGGTCGTGGACGTTCTCGGCCGTGTTGCCCATGACGAGCGCCGAGGGGTCGACGAGCTTCTCGGAGATGATCCGCGGGTTGGGGTCGACGCCCTCGCCCATCGGGTGGCGCCCCATGTGCTCGACACCGCCGGCGATGACGACGTCGTAGGCACCGAAGGCGATGCCACCGGCGGTCGTGGTGACGGCGGTCATCGCGCCGGCGCACATCCGGTCGATCGCGTAGCCGGGTACCGACTGCGGGAGCCCGGCGAGCAGGCCCGCGGTGCGGCCGATCGTCAGGCCCTGGTCGCCGATCTGCGTGGTCGCGGCGATGGCGACCTCGTCGATCCGCTCCGGGGGAAGCTCGGGGTTGCGGCGCGTGAGCTCACGGATGAGCTTGACGACCAGGTCGTCTGCGCGGGTCTCGGCGTACTGGCCCTTGGCCTTGCCGAAAGGTGTGCGTACGCCGTCGACGAAGACGACTTCTCGCAGCTGTCGGGTCACCGTGTCACTCCATGTGAATTGCCGGTCGGTTGCCGCTTGGCAACGCTGGTGGTGCGGGCACGGGTGGTGCCCGGCGCCTACATTACCCGCTAGTAACAACGGCCGCACCGAGGGGGAGGTCACATCGCCTGTTGCAGGGGAGGCCGCCGGTCTCCGCGCGTCGGCTTGGGAATAACGTGGGCGTCCAGAATGCTGCGCTGTCGTCATGTGGAAGCGTGTATTGAGAAGGTTGAGCCCCAGGGTCGCGATCCCTGGCGAGGCGAGCGACGACGAGGTCCGCGAGGGCCGTACGCAACGGGAGGAGACACCGATGGCCGGATCACGACTGGTGCACATCGTGGACGACCTGCCCGAGGAGATCATCCTTGCCGGTGGGGACCAGCTCCCGCTGGTGGTCGTCCTGGACGGCTTCCTCGACGCGGGCAAGGCCGCCGAGCGGGCCGCGGCGCATCTGATCCAGACCTCGAGGCGAGCGCCGGTGGTGGCGACCTTCGATGTCGACGAGCTCCACGACTACCGGGCCCGCCGCCCGGCGATCTCGTTCGTCAGCGATCACTACGAGTCCTTCGACGCGCCGCGACTGGTCGTCCGGCTGCTCAAGGACACCGGTGAGACGCCCTACCTCCTGCTGCACGGCCCCGAGCCGGACAACCGCTGGGAGGCCTTCGCCGGCGCCGTACGCGAGGTCATCGAGCGCCTCGGCGTCACCGAGGTGATCGCGCTGGCCTCGGTGCCGATGGCGGTGCCGCACACCCGGCCGCTGACCACGACCAGGCACGCCAACGACCCCGCGCAGGAGCTCACCGGCCAGGTCTGGGAGAGCCCGTGGAAGGGCGAGATCCGGATCCCGGCCTCCGCCCAGGCCCTGGTGGAGGTACGCCTGGGGGAGTGGGGCCACCCGGCGGGCGGCTTCGTGGTGCACATGCCGCACTACCTGGCCCAGAGCGACTACCCGGCCGCGGCCGTCGTCCTCGTCGAGGAGCTCGAGCGCGCGGCCCGGCTGACGATCCCGGTCTCCGACCTGGAGGCCGAGGCGCAGCGCCGCGAGGAGGAGATCGCCTCCTACATCGAGGACAATGCCGAGGTACGCGAGGTGGTGGCCGCTCTCGAGCAGCAGTACGACACCTTCCAGCGCGGCGAGGAGTCCGGACGCTCGCTGCTGGCCTCCGACGAGCCGCTGCCGACCGGCGACGAGCTCGGCGAGCAGTTCGAGCAGTTCCTGGCGGGACTGAACGGCCCCGACCCCGATGACAACCCTGAGAAGGATTGAGAGAAACTCAGAGCATGACGACCGACGCCGTAGCGGCGGATCAGGCAGTGGCCGAGCTGGTAGGCGTGCTCGACCTGGTCGAGATCGACAAGGACCTCTTCCACGGTGCCACCACCACCCGCAACTCGCGCGGTCGCGCCTACGGCGGCCAGGTGGCCGCCCAGGCGCTGATGGCCGCGGTGCGGTCGGCGGATCCGGCGTACACGGTGCACTCGATGCACTCCTACTTTCTGCTGCCGGGAGACCCGTCCTACCCGATCGTCTACGACGTCGAGCGGATCCGCGACGGGCGCTCCTTCGAGACCCGGCGGGTCCGGGCGCGCCAGAAGGGGCGCGACATCTACTACCTCACCGCCAACTTCCAGCGTGAGGAGTCCGGCTTCGAGCACCAGGACGCGATGCCGTCCGTGCCGCCGCCAGAGAAGTGCATCGACTTCCTGAAGATGATGGCCGACTCGGGCAGCCCCGAGGCCGTCTCGCTGGCGCGTGAGTGGGAGGCGGTCGAGGTGCGTGCCGTCGGCAACTCGCTGCTCGGTATCAAGCCCGATCCGGCTCGTCCCGCGCAGCAGCGCCTCTGGATCCGCCTGGGCGCCTCGCTGCCCGATGATCCCGACATCCAGCGCGGCGCCTTTACCTGGGCCTCCGACATCTCGCTCCTCGGCGCCTCCCTGGCGGCCCACTCGCTGGATCACAAGGGCATCCAGATGGCCTCGCTCGACCACGCCATCTGGTTCCACCGCCCCTTCCGCGCGGACGAGTGGTGGCTCTACGACCAGGAGAGCCCGGCTGCCTACGGCGGCCGCGGCCTGTCGATCGGCCGCGTCTTCACCGCCGACGGCATCCTGGCGGCTACGGTCGCCCAGGAGGGCCTCATCCGCCCGCCCCGCCCCTGACCCTCGCCCAGTCGGCTCGTCTTGACCGGATCCGGTGTCGAGTCGGCTCGTCTTGACCGGATCCGGTGTCGAGTCGGCTCGTCTTGACCGGATCTGGCGTCGAGTCGGCTCGTCATAACGAGCCGACTCGACGGGAACTTTGGTCAGGATGAGCCGACTCGACGCGGCTGTGCGATCGGTGTATGCAGGAATAGGCCAGCGCGCTATCGCACAGCCGGGTTGCCTGCCGCGCTAGTGCACGAACCCCGCTGGCTAAGATGGCGGCGTGGATCAGATCACCGTGTACGAGAAGCCGACCTGCACGACGTGTCGGAAGCTGTTCGTCCTCCTCAAGGAGGAGGGCATCGACTTCGAGAAGGTCGACTACCACGTGCTCGGTCTGCGGGCCGAGGAGGTCAAGGACATCCTGGCGAAGACCGGTCTGAGCGCTCGTGACGTGCTGCGCAAGCGCGAGCCGGTCTACAAGGAGCTCGACCTCGGCGGCCGCGACCTCTCCGAGGACGAGCTGGTCGACCTGATGGTGAAGCACCCTGAGCTGCTGGAGCGCCCGATCGTGATCAAGGGCGACCGCGGTGTGCTGGCCCGGCCGATCGAGAAGGTGCGCGAGCTTCTCTGAGCGGTCTCAGGCTCGCAGCCGCTCGACCGGCTGACCGGTGGTGCGGGTGATGAGATCGACGTCGTTGTCGGCGTGGAGCACGGTGAGCTCGGCCTCCTCCGCGACCGCTGCGACGAGCAGGTCGGGTACCGACGGTGCTCGACGGCCCTCGCGCAGGACGATGCGCTGGATCTCCAGCGCCCGTGCCTCCGTACGCGGTGTGAGGGTCGCGAGCGGCATGTGGATCACCGGCACGTCCTCGACGAGATCGGACCACTCCCGCTCCGAACGGGCCAGGTGGCCGATCTCGAGCAGTGTCGTGGTGGTGATGCGTACCTGCCCCAGCTCGATCAGGCGGGACCACTTCTCAGCGTCGGGGCTGGTGGACATCCGGGCGAGGGCCGACCGGTGCATCAACCAGGGTCGGCCTACGACCATGCGTCACGCATCAGACCCCGATCGGCGAGCGGGGCGAACTTCGCGAAGTCGCCGCCGGCCACCGGTCGCGCCGGTGGCAGCGGACGCAGCGCGTCGGGCGTGAACCACCGGCGGAGATACTCGTTGCGGGTGAGCCCCAGCCGCGTCGCCTCGGTGTCGATGCGCGCGAGCTCGTCATCCGAGAGGCCTCGGATCAGTACGTCGGACATGTCTGTCCACCTCCTGGACGCAAGATGGTAGCCGAGAAGGGGCCGTCGAGGTGGGATCAGGGGCGGGTCGCGCGATGGACCCAGGTGGACTCGACCACCATGCCGACGTGGAGATAGAGGTCGAGGGCACCGGTGCGTGAGTCCGTCGAGAGGGTCGCGCGCGTCGCTCCATGAGCGCGGGCAGCGCCGAACGCGTCGGTGAGGAGGGCGCGGGCCAGGCCGCGGTTGCGCTGCTCCTTGCGCGTGGCCAGCTTGCTGACGTAGCCCTCTCGGCCGTCCTCGGTCATCACCAGCACTGCTGCGGCCACCACGGCGCCGTCCGGGTCGGTGACCACGCGGACGTTCCACGGCTCGGCGCCGGGTCGCTCGATGGTGGTGGCGACCCAGTCGGCAAACGGTTCCCGCGCGCGCTCGGACCACTCCAGGAAGGCGTCCTCGACCACGGTCCACACCTGCTCGAGGTCCTGCGGCGTGGCCGCCCGGATGGCGTACGCCGCGGGCAGTTCCCGCACCGGGATGGACGCTTCCTCGGGCAACGCCAGCACCCAGGACTCCCAGCGTGGGAACCAGCCCAGGGACTCCAGCAGCTGGTCGCCGGGCGAGCCTTGGGGGACCGGCATGCCGATGACCGGCTCCCCGAGCTCGCGCGCCTTCGTGGCGACCCAGGCGGCCAAGGCGGTGCCGAGGCCACGGCCCCAGTGGTCTGGGTGCACCGCGGCATCGGCCCGGAAGCCGCCGGAGCACTCCGCGTACCCCACCAGGTCGCCGGAGGCATCGACGACCCCGACCGTTCGGGCGGAGATGTCGAAGGACGGCCGCTGCCACTCGGAGACGATGTCTGCCAGCTCGATGACGACCTCGCCAACGGTGGCCAGCTCGTCGGCCGCCATCACCCGGGTGACGGCGGCAGCATCGGCCAGGGCCAGCGGCCGCTCGGAGTAGCCGGCGGGAAGGATCATCGGGTTGGCCATGACGCCCACGGTCGCACCCGGTCGCCATGAGTCGCCACCGGTTATCTGGCCTGCGGCGTACGGTAAGTGATAGCAGCCGTCCTCCGCGCCGGCTCGGTGGCGCCGACCCCGTCAGGAGCAACGATGTTCCGGATCCGTATCGCCCTGCTCGCCGCGGCACTGGTCGCGGCCCTCGTCCCAACCACGGCCGAAGCACACACGGTCCTCCCCAAGAGATTCGACCTCCCACCCGGCTTCCAGCCCGAGGGCATCGCGATCGGACGCGGGCCCACGGCCTGGCTCGGGTCACTCGCGGATGGCGACATCTACCGCGTCGACCTGCGTACCGGCCGCGGCAAGGTGGTCGCCCAAGGCCCCGGCACGGCAACCGTCGGCGTCAAGGTCGACCGCCACGGTCGCCTCTTCGCCGCCGGCGGCCCCAGCGGCACCGCTCGGGTGATCGACACCCGCACCGGCCGCCTCCTCGCCGACCACCAGCTCACCACCGCGACCAGCTTCGTCAACGACGTCGTCCTCACTCGCCGCACCGCGTGGTTCACCGACTCCCAGCAGGCCCAGCTCTACGCCGTGCCGCTCGACCGCGGTCCGGTCCGCACCCTTCCGCTCACCGGGGAGTGGGAGCAGGTGGAGGGCTTCAACGCCAACGGGATCACCGCCACCCCGGACGGCCGCGGGCTGCTGGTGGTCAACTCGACCACGGGCCTCCTCCACCACGTCGACCCACGCACCGGCACGACCAGCGTCGTCGACCTCGGTGGGGCCAGCCTCACCAGCGGCGACGGCATGCTGCTGCTCGGCAGGACGTTGTACGTCGTGCGCAACCGCATCAACGAGATCGCCGTGATCCATCTGGACAGGTCCGGCTCACGCGGCGTCCAGGTCGGCACACTGACCAGCGACGACTTCGACGTCCCGACGACCGTCGCCGCCTACCGCGACCGGCTCTACCTGCCCAACGCCCGGTTCACCACCACCCCGCGGCCCGACACGCCGTACTGGGTCACCGCCGTTCGCCGCTGAACCGACGACACGGCCGAGTACCGACAGAGCCGCCCTCGGGCGCCGGGCCGAGGGCGGCTCGTCAGGTGCGGGCTCAGAGTGCGGTCGTACGTCCCACCAGGTGGAGCGTGTCCGAGCCGCGCTTGTGGAGCGAGAAGTCGTAGCCGTCCAGGTGCTTCAGCGAGCCGAAGGCGACCGAGGAGGGCAGGAAGACCGGCTTCTTGAACGCCACGTCCACGCGCACCGAGCCCGGGAGCCGGTTCTCCAGCGCCGCGATGCAGCGCGCCTTGGTCCACATCCCGTGCGCGATCTGCCGCTTGAACCCGAGGGCCTTGGCGGTCAGCGGGTAGAGGTGGATCGGGTTGTAGTCGCCGGCGACCTTGGCGTAGCGCCGCCCCAGGTCGGCCTTGAGCGGGAAGACCGGTCCCGACGGGTCGACCTCGATCAGATCCGACTGCCAGGAGACGTCGGGGTTGCGCTTCCCGCGCACGAGGTACGTCGAGGTCGACTCCCACACGACCTCGCCCTCGACGGTGGCGACGGTCAGGAACCGGTACGCCTGGCCGACCGGGTGCGGCTCGGGCTGCCCCACGGTCGCGGTGACCGCGACCGCCTCGCCGACCGAGATCGGCCGGTAGCCGCTGATCGAGTTCTCGATGTGGACCATCCCCATCGCGGGCGAGGGGAAGTCCGGCGAGGTCATCAGCGCCATGTGCAGCGGGAAGGCCAGCATGTGCGGGTAGGGGAGCGGCACGGTGTCCTTGATGGGGAAGCCGCACAGCTCGGCGTACGCGTCGACCGAGGCCCGCTCGAGCACGACCGGCTCACGGGTGAGGCTCAGTTCCTCGTACGCGACGCCGGTCTTCTTGATGCCCGGGAGCGCGTTGATGCCCGGAATGGCGGGCAGCGCCGCCCGGACCAGCAGGCCGGGACCGGACTTGCCCGTGAAACTGGGCTCGATCTTGGGGGCGCTCATCAGGCCCCCAGCATCATCTGGCCGCACACGCGCACGACGTTGCCGTTGACGGCCGTCGAGGCGGGCGAGGCGTACCAGGCGATGGTCTCGGCGACGTCGACCGGCAGGCCACCCTGCGCCATCGCGTTGAGCCGCTGGCCGACCTCACGGGTCGCGAACGGCACCGCGGCGGTCATCTGGGTGATGATGAAGCCCGGAGCGACCGCGTTGATGGTGATGCCGTCGGGAAGCTCCTCGGCCAGCGAGTCGACGAAGCCGATGACGGCGGCCTTGGAGGCCCCGTAGGAGGTCTGGCCGAGGTTGCCGGCGATGCCGGCGATCGAGGAGACGCCGATGATACGGCCGTTGGGGCGTACCAGCTTCTGCTCGAGCAGTTCGGCGGTGATCCGCTCGGGCGCGGTGATGTTGATCTCGAGCACCTTGCCGAACCGGTCGGGCTTCTGGTTGGCGAGCTTCTTGTCGAGGGTGACGCCGGCGTTGTGTACGACGATGTCGACGCCGCCGAACTTCTCCTGGAGGTATTCCGCGATCTTGGCGGGCGCGTCCTCGGCAGTGATGTCGGCGGTGATGTAGTCCGGGGTGACCTTCTTCAGGTCGTCCTCGGCCGGCGGGATGTCGAGACCGACGACGGTCGCGCCGTCGCGCTGCAGGACCTTGGCGATCTCCTCGCCGATGCCACGAGCGGCACCGGTGACGAGCGCGACCTTGCCGGTCAGCGGCATCGCAGGGTCCACCTGCTCGGCGGCGGGCGAGGCGTTCTTGGTGCCGATCCGCACGACCTGACCGGAGACGTAGGCGCTCTTCGGGGAGAGCAGGAAGGCCAGCGTCGAGAGCAGCGAGCCCTCGAAGCCCTCGGCGACGTAGACGAGCTGGACGGTGCCGCCCTTGCCGATCTCCTTGCCGAGGCTGCGGGTGAAGCCCTCCAGCGCGCGCTGGGCGACCCGCTCCGCGCCCTTGAGCTGCTCGGGCGGGGTGCCGATCACGACGACGCGCGGGTTGTTCTCCAGGCTGCGCAGCACCGGCGTGAAGAACTCCTGGAGTGCGACCAGGTCGGCGGTCGAGGTGAGGCCGGTGGCGTCGAAGACGAGGCCCTTGAAGCGGGCACCGGCCGCCGCGGTGTCGGTCGAGGCGATGTCCAGCTCACCGAGAAGGCCGCTGAGCGACTCGGCCAGACGACCACGTCCGCCGGTGAGGACGGTGCCCTTCACGAGCGGGGCACCGGCTGCGTACCGCTCGAGCTTGGCGGGGCTCGGCAGCCCGAGGTTCTTGACGAGGACCTTGCCGATCGCCGACTGGGTGAAGCTCTGGTACTTGTCGCTCATGGTCTCTCTGAATCCTTCTGGACGTGGTCTCTGAGGCGTACGTTGGTATGTTACTGGCCAGTTGTAACTACAGGTGTAACTCGGTGTCCACTTTTCGTGACTTCCCTGACATACCCTTCTCCAAAGCGCTTCATCAGACAAGGATGAACCCTATGACCACTGCTCAGGCCACCCGCCGTGTCGCCATCGTGGGCGGCAACCGTATTCCTTTCGCCCGCTCCAACGGTGCGTACGCGACCGCGTCCAACCAGGAGATGTTCACCGCCGTCCTCGACGGCCTCGCCGCTCGCTTCGGTCTCGAGGGCGAGCGCATCGGCGAGGTCGCCTCCGGCGCGGTGCTCAAGCACTCGCGCGACTTCAACCTGACCCGCGAGTCCGTGCTCGGCTCGAAGCTCGCCCCCGAGACGGCCGCCGTCGACCTGCAGCAGGCGTGCGGCACCGGCCTCCAGTCCGCGACCTACATCGCCAACAAGATCGCGCTCGGCCAGCTCGACTCCGGCATCGCCGGTGGCACCGACACCACCTCCGACGCGCCGATCGCGCTGGGCGAGAAGCTCCGCAAGGTCCTGCTCGAGGCCAACCGCGCCAAGACCAACGTCGACCGGATCAAGGCGTTCGCCAAGCTCCGCCCGGCCGACGTCATCCCCAACATCCCGGCCAACGTCGAGCCGCGCACCAAGCTCTCCATGGGCGAGCACGCCGCGCTGACCGCGCAGGAGTGGGGCATCACGCGCGAGGCCCAGGACGAGCTCGCCGCCGCCTCCCACCAGAAGCTCGCTGCCGCGTACGAGGCCGGCTGGTTCGAGGACCAGATCACCCCGTTCCGTGGCCTGGAGAAGGACAACAACCTCCGCCCGGGCTCGACCGTGGAGAAGCTCGCGACACTCAAGCCCGTCTTCGGCGTCAGGGGTGAGAACCCGACCATGACCGCCGGCAACTCGACCCCGCTGACCGACGGCGCCTCGGCCGTGCTCTTCGCGAGCGAGGAGTGGGCCGCCGCCAAGAACCTGCCGGTCCTCGCCTACTTCGTCGACGCCGAGGTCGCCGCTGTCGACTACGTCGCCGGTGGTGAGGGCCTGCTGATGGCGCCCGCGTACGCCGTGCCGCGTCTCCTCGCCCGCAACGGCCTCACCTTCGACGACTTCGACTTCTTCGAGATCCACGAGGCGTTCGCGTCGCAGGTCCTCTCCACGCTCGCCGCCTGGGAGTCCCCGGACTTCTGCAAGGACAAGCTCGGCCTCGACGCCCCGCTCGGCACCGTCCCGCGCGAGAAGCTCAACGTCAAGGGCTCCTCGCTCGCGGCCGGTCATCCCTTCGCTGCCACCGGCGGTCGGATCATCAACAACCTCGCCAAGCTGCTCGACGAGAAGGGCTCGGGCCGCGGCCTGATCTCCGTCTGCGCCGCCGGCGGCCAGGGCGTCGTCGCCATCCTGGAGAAGTAGCAGCCGAAGCGGCGGGCCGAGAATGCAGTTGTGGGGGGGGGGGGGGGGGGGGGGGGGGGGGCCCCAAACAAGAACGACGCCCC
>NZ_JBEYUV010000018.1:23269-109253 GCF_040643685.1 Nocardioides sp. NPDC047086 | reverse complement strand
GTCGGTACCTCGCCGCTCGGACCGGTGGCGCAGAGGTTCTCATCGATGACCCGACGGTCCTCCAGCGACAGGCAGGCGGTCTCCCGGGCCAAGATGGTGGCCTGCCATTGGGAGAACAGCCCGGCCTTCATCAACGCGAAGGTGTGCGGCATCTCGCCGATCAGGACCTTCGCCAGCCCGAGCAGTTTCGCGCCCTTCTCCGGTGAGACGCGGCGCGCCAGCGCGACCTGGGAGGCGACTCCTTCGCCGAGCTTGCGGGCGGGCACCCCGGCCTCGGCTTGGCGTGCCCGGACGGCTTCGTCGAGGCGTACGGCTGCTTGTGCTTGGATCGCCTCGGCGGTGCACTTGACCTCTTCGAGACGGCCGATCCGGTCGACCAGCTCGCCCTCGGACGCACCCAGGGGTGGCCTGGCGAGGAGGTGGTCGATGGTCTCGTTCATGTGCTTTATTATATGCGTTCGAGTACGAGCGCGCGACTCATTAATGCTGGTCAGATGACAGTTACGCGGTCAGCGAACAAGACGCGTGAGTGCTGCGCCACGCTCTCGCCGCCGCCCCGCTACAGGCGAAATTCTTTTCTCGATCGGGTGCCGCGTCCAGGATGGCCGCAGGCCACCGGCGAAGCCGGCGGGCGAAGCCCGTCCTTGACGCGGCGCGCGATCGAGAAACACTCAAAGCACGGGTCGGCGGCGAACCCCGAAACGAAAACACAGTCGCTAAGCGAGGTATCCCAAGAAGCGACCGTGTTGGTCTCGACACGCCTCCGCCTAGCGGCTCCGGCGGCTCGACCAGCAGGGGAAGCGGCTCGACCAGCAGGGGAAGCGGCTCGACCAGCGGGGGAAGGCGGCTCCGGCGGCTCGACCAGCGAGGAAGCGGCTCCGGCGGATCAACCAGGGAGCCAAGCAGGACGAACAGGACCCCGGCCACGAATCAGTGACCGAGGCCCCATGACTCCGCCGCGATAAGACCGCAGTACAGCTCGCGGTAGGCGTCGAGGTGTTCCCGCCCGAGTAGAGCGTGATCCCGAACTGGTTGCCGTTGCCGTTCGGCGTGGCAGTGAGCGTGCCGGACGTACCGGAGACGGTGGCGTTCCACGAGTTCTGGAGGCTCTGGCCCGCCGGTGCTGATCCGGACGACCCAGTCGACGGCGCCGCTGACAGCGAAGACGGTGTTGAACCGGTCGTTCCACGACTCGGTGCGGGTGACGGTCACCGTGCAGCTCCCGGTCGGGGGCGTGGAGCCGCCGTCCGCGGTGTTGAGCTGGTCGGGGACGTAGCCGTAGGCGAGCTTCTTGTTGCCGGAGCCGGCGATGTCGAGCTCGGTGATCTGCACGTCGACACCCAGGTCTGCGAAGTTCTGCAGGGTGACGTGGTAGTTGCTCGGCACCGGGTTGCCCGAGTTGAAGTGGGCCGGGAAGCCGACGCAGTCGATGGGTACGCCGCGCGCCTTGAAGTCGCGGACCATGCTGTAGACGGCCTGCGTCTTGGTGTGCAGGTTGGCGTTGCCCTCGCGGACCGATATGGCAGGCTCACGCCGTGCCCTTCACCCACCGCACGGCGACTCCCGACGACATCCCCGCACTGACGGCGATCATGGACACCTCGATCGCGGAGCTCCAGAAAGGTTTCCTGACACCGGACCAGATCACCTCGAGCAGGACGGTGATGGGCATCGACACCCAGCTGATCGAGGACGGCACCTACTTCGTGGTCGAGGAGGACGACGAGATAGCCGGCTGCGGCGGCTGGAGCAGGCGAGCGACGCTCTACGGCGGCGACCACACCCCCGGCCGCGAGCCGACGCTCCTGGATCCGGCGCACGACCCGGCCAGGGTGCGAGCGATGTACACCAACCCGGCCTTCGCCCGGCGTGGCGTCGGCAGGCTGATCCTGGACCTCTGCGAGCGCGCGGCCGCGGCAGAGGGCTTCACGACCCTCGAGCTGATGGGCACGCTCTCCGGCGAGCCGCTCTACCAGGCGTACGGCTTCGAGCCGGTCGAGCGGATCACCGACGACCGCGGCGGCGCCCCGGTCCCGCTGGTGCGGATGCGGAAGGCGATCTGAGTCAGCGGCCGGCGAACCCGAGGCGCTCGAGCTGCGCGCGGAGGCGGTGGCGGCCGGACATGCTGGCGGGACCGACGAGGCTGGCGAGGACGCGCTCGGACCAGCCACCGCCGAGACCGTAGGTGGCGTTGTAGCCACCGAGCCGCTCGTCGTACGCCGCGAGATCATCGGCAGCCGGAGGCGAGTAGGTCTCGTGGTGGAGGACGACGGACTGAGGCAGCCGGGGCTTGACCCCCGCCGGCTCGGCAGGGTCGGGTACGCCGACGGCGAGACCGAAGACGACGAACGCACCCGGAGGCAGGCCGATCTCGGCGGCGATCTCCTCGGGGTGGTTGCGGGCACCGCCGACGCAGACGGTGCCGAGGCCGAGCGAGGAGGCGGCGACGATGGCGTTCTGCGCGGCGAGGGTGGCGTCGATGACTCCGAGGAGCGTGGACTCCAGGTAGTCGGTCGCCTCCACCCGGGTTCTGGCAGCGGTCGCCAGACCGCGGGCACGGCTCAGGTCGGCGACCCAGAGCAGGAAGAGCGGCGCGGCCTCGATGAACGTCTGATCGCCGGCGAGCCTCGCCAGCCGAGCCTTGCGGGCCGGCTCCCTGACCGCCACCACGCTCCAGGTCTGCAGGTTGGACGAGGTCGGTGCCGAGGACGCCGCCGCGACGATCGCGGTGAGCTGGTCGTCGGTCACCGGATCGCCGAGGAACGAGCGGACCGACCGGTGCCCGAGCTGGTGCTCGATCACCGCGCTGGTCGTCGCCAGGGCGGCGAGCGCGGGGTCGCGGTAGCGGGCAGAGATGGCGGCGTCGGTGGCAGTCTCGGTCACCCGACCAGAATAGTCCACCGAATGACTAGACAATGGAGGCGTCCATGGACGCCTAGCCGCCGAGGCGCTCGACCTCCGCGGCCGCGGAGTCTCGGGCTGCGGCCGCCTCGGACACGGCCGTCTCGGCGGAGTCGCGGTCCTCCTCCGCCTCGGTGAGCTCGTCGTCGACGTCGGCGGCGGCCGCCTCCAGGTCCGCCAGCCGTCGGCGGAGGTCCTCGATCTCCGACTTCACCTGGAGCGACCTCGCCTCGACGTCCTTGAAGGCCGACATCGCCTTGTCGCGCTTCTCCTCGGCGTCGGACAGCGCCGACTCGGCCTCCGTGAGCGCTTCGCGGGCCTCGTCGAGCGCCGCCGTGTCGGGGAGGTCCGGGACCGCGCGCAGCGGCTCCGGAGGCGGCGGGACGACCTCGGGGACCTCGAAGCCCAGGGCCGCTGCCAGGGCGACCGAACCAGCCGCGTCCACGGCGTCGACCCCGGTGGCGGACAGCGGGGAGACCAGCAGGCCGCTGCGAACGGCCTGGGCGGCCGACTCGTCGATCATGGCCGCGGTCAGCGTCGCCTCGACCTGGGTCGCTACCGCCTCGGTCACCCGGAGACCGTGCTCGCGCGCCAGCCCTCGCGCACGGGTCGTCACCGCCGCGGTCAGCTGGCGCCGCTGCTTGGTGAGCTCCCGCAGCTGGGCGGCGTCCATGCCCGTCTGCGCCTCGCGGAGCAGCGCCCCGACCGAGATCACCTGCTCGACCTGCTCGGTCTCGTAGCGCACCAGCTGGTTGACCACCCAGGCCGCGGTCGCGGGCTTCTTCAGCGCCTTGACCGGGCCTGCCAGCGGCGTGCCCTTCAGCTCCTTGGCCCGGGCGTCACGCTCGGGGGTGAAGTCGGCGAGCGGCAGCCCGTAGAGCTCGGCCGCGATGTCGAGCAGCTCGGGTTCAGGTGCGTCGCTCATGTCCGCCATCTCAGCACGTCCGCGGCTATCGCGTCAGCAACCACTCGTCGTAGTCCGCGGCCTGTCGCTTGTGGAGCTCACGCAGCGCGTCCTCCTCGACCCCGGCGAACGAGAGCCCGAGACCGGCGAGCGCGTCTCGCCACTCGGCGAACTCCCGAAGCTCGCGGGTGCCCGCGTCCGACCCGGTGCGCGTGTGCCGGATCGATCTCACCGTCTCGGCTCCGGAGGCGTCGCGGCGCTGGACGACGAGCTTCGTGGTGAAGCCACCTTCAAGCGGGGTCGAGAGCCGCAGATGAGAGGCCTCGATGTCCTCCTGGGCCACCGGTCCACGGACGAACGACCCGTTGAACGAACCGTGCGGATCATGATGGAACGTCCACCCCGACTCCCCCACCCGCGCCAGCCGATAGACATACCCGGACTGTCGGAAGTGCCCCTCCACCAGGGGCAACGGGTCACGGAAGCCGTCACCGTAGCCGACGTCGGCGGCCCAGCGGCCACCCGGGTTGTCCGCGGTCGGCAGGCCGCGGACCTCGAGCGCCAGATGGTCCAGGGTCCCCGAGGGTCCGGCCGCCTCGAGCATCTGGCCCGCGCGGCGTACGACGTCGAAACCCAGCCCCTCCAGCACCAGCGAGAAGACCCCGTTGTTGTGGAAGCAGTAGCCCGCATTGCCGCCGACAGCCACCCGCTCGAGCGTCTCCGCCGGGTCCACGGGGTCAGGCGCCCCGCGCGCCCCGATCGCGGCGAGCATGATCGAGAGGTTCTCGTAGGGAAGCGTGTCGAGATGGCGATGATGAAGATCGACGAGCGTCTCGTACGTCGCCTCCGGCCGCCCCTCGATGCCGAGCCGCCGCAGGTAGCCCTCGATCATCTCTCATACCTCCCGTGCCGGTGGACCAGCGGGTCGGTGTCGTCACCGACCTCGAGCGACACGATCTCGCACGTCGCCAGCACAGACCAGCCGATTTCCTGCAAAGACACCAGGCGTACGCCGACCCAGGTCGGCGCATCCGCGAGCCGGGGGCCGAAATCGGTCGTCTCCCACGACCCGGACCGGAAGGCGCCGCCGGGAGCGGGAGCGGTGCCCCCGAACGCCTCGGCGAGGTCGCGATGGCGCCAGTGGAGCAGCGACACGATCCCCACACCGGTCTCCTCGAGCTCATCACGGAGGTCCGAGTCGGGATCGAGCAGGCCGAGGACGGCTCCGGGCGCCCCGTTGGCCACCATCAGCGAGGAGACCGTGAGCCCGGCCCAGGAATCGGCAGAGCCGGAGGTCCACAGCGAGACCCGCCCACCCAGACGACCGCGCCACCGGCGTACCGGATCCTCCGGCGTCGGGAACGGGTGGGACGAGTGGATCGTCAGGCTACGTCCTTGGTAGGACCAGTCTTGGTAGGCCGCGCGGAGTTCTTCTTCCCGGGCTTCTTCGCCGACTTCTCGCCGTCGGACAGCTTCTTGGCCTCGGTGGCGTACATGTCGACGTACTCCTGGCCGGACAGCTTCAGGATCTCGTAGACGATCTCGTCGGTGATCGCGCGCAGGATGTAGCGGTCGTTGGCCATGCCCTCGTAGCGGGAGAAGTCCAGGGGCTTGCCGAAGACGATGCGCGGCCGGACGATCTTGCCGAGCTTCTTGCCCGGGGGCGCGATCACGTCGGTGCCGATCACGGCGACCGGGATCACCGGAGCGCCGGTGTCCAGAGCCAGCCGAGCGATGCCGGTGCGGCCACGGTAGAGCTTGCCGTCGTGCGAGCGGGTGCCCTCGGGGTAGATCCCGAAGAGCTCACCGTCGCCGAGCACCCGCTTCGCGGCGATCAGCGCACCCTCGGCCGCGGTCGCTCCCGACCGGTCGATCGGCACGTTGCCGGTGCCGCTGAAGAACGTACGCTGCAGGAACCCCTTCACGCCCGTGCCGGTGAAGTACTCCGCCTTCGCCACGAACCGCACCATCCGCGGTGAACCGAGCGGCATGAAGAGCCAGTCGGCGTAAGAGAGGTGGTTGCCGGCCAGGATCGCCGGGCCCTTGCGCGGGATGTTCTCGACACCCTCATAGGTCGGGCGGAAAACCGCCCGGAGCAGAGGACCGACTGCGACCCACTTCAAGAACGAGTAGAAGAGCTTCGTCGACACCCCATCGCCTTCCCTTATTGCCTTCGACCGGTCAGCCTATAACGAGACAGGTACTTCTACTCGCGCACCCTGTCATGAGATCCGGCTAGGCTGGAAGAGTGAGCGAGCGAGACGACGTGCCGGAGGACATGACCGGGGCTTCCGACGACGCCTCCGTGCCTTCGGAGGGGCAGCCGTCGGAGGATGAAGCCTGGCGCGAGATCGTCGAGAACTACGGCGAGCGGCCCGCCCTCGAGGAGGAGCCCGTCTCCCGTGATCTCTTCGAGAAGAGGATCGACATCGTCGAGCCCGTCGAGGAGCCGGACACCTACGAGGACATGTGGCGCGACGACGACGAGGGCTACGTCCCGCCGCCTCCCCCGCCGCTGCCGAAGCCGACCCCGGCGCGGTTGCTCGCCTGGATCGGCGTGCTCGGCGCCCCGGTCGCCGTGCTGATCCTGATCGTGGTCACGCAGATCACCAGCTACACCTTCAGCAGCTGGATCATCGGCGCGCTGGTCGCCGCCTTCCTCGGTGGCTTCGTCTACCTGCTGATGACCATGCCCTCCGAGCCCCGCGACCCCTGGGACGACGGCGCCCGCGTCTAGCCCTCGCCGGTGAGGCGGCGGGCCAGGATGCTCGCACCCACGACCCCTGCCTCGGCACCGAAAGCGGTCGCCACGATCGGCGGCACCTCGCGATGGAGACGGCCCACGAGTGAGGCCTCCAATGCCGTGCGCGCCGGCGCCAGCAGCAGGTCGCCCGCGGTGGAGACTCCCCCACCCACGACCAACAGCTCGGGGTCGAAGGCGGCCACCAGGCCGGCCATCCCGACCCCCAGCCAGGACCCCACCGACTCGTACGCAGCCAGAGCGAGCGCATCGCCGCGGGCCGCGGCGGCGGTGACCGCCGGTCCGGTGATCTTGAGCGGGTCACCCGCGGCCAGCTCGTCGAGGGCGCAGCCGGCGTACTCCTCGGTCTCCACGCGGGCGCGCACGAAGGCGACCAGCGCGTTGCCGGAGGAGTACTGCTCCCAGCAGCCGGTCAGGCCGCACTCGCACGGGAGCCCGCCCGGCACGACCTGCATGTGGCCGAACTCCCCGGCCATGCCGTTGCGGCCCCGGACGACCCGGCCGTCCAGGACCACGGCGCCGCCGATGCCGGTGCCGAGCGTGATCAGCAGGGCCGAGTCGACGCGCCGGGCCGCACCGAGCTCCAGCTCCGCCAGCGCGGCGCAGTTGGCGTCGTTGTCGAGCGCCACCCGGGTGCCCCACCGCGAGGAGAGCCTTGTCAGGGTCGGCTCGCCGCGCCAGGGCAGGTGCGGGGCGAACATGACGCGCTCCCCGGCCGCGTCGACGAACCCGGCGGCGGCCAGACCGACGCCGGCGACGGGCCGGCCGGCGGCCACCTCGGTGACCGCCTCGGTCAGCGCGTCCTCCACCAGCTCGAGCTCGACCCGGCGTCCGGGGGTGCTGCGCTGAGCGGTGCGGAGCACCTCACCGGCCGGTGAGACCTCCGCCGCGAGCACCTTGGTGCCGCCGATGTCGACACCGATGTGCAGACTCACTCGAGGTCACTCACTTGCGGGCCAGGTCCGCGGCGCCGATCAGGCCGGCCTCGTTGCCGAGGGTTGCCTTGCGGACGTCGAGCATCGGCCGGTGTCCACGACCGGTCAGCTGAGCCTGGAAGGCACGTCGAGCGGGGCCGAGCAGCAGGTCGTCGGCCTCGGCCACTCCCCCGCCGATGGCAACCACGGCCGGGTCCAGCACGGCGGCGATCGAGGCGATCCCCTCACCGAGCCAGATGCCGAGGTCGGTCAGCGCCTCGATCGCGAAGGCGTCCCCGTCGCGGGCCGCCTCGGTGATCAGCGGGCCCTTGATCTTCTCGAGGTCGCCCTCGGCACGGTCCAGGACATCACGGGCCAGCAGGGACCCGCCGCGCGCTGCGGAGCGGACGTTGCGCACCAGGGCCGACCCCGAGGCGTACTGCTCCCAGCAGCCACGGTTGCCGCAGCCGCACAGGTGGCCGTTGGGCACGACCCGCATGTGACCGATCTCCGCGCCGACACCGAAGGCGCCGCGGTAGAGCTCGCCCTCGAGCACCAGGCCGCCGCCGACACCGGTGCCGACGGTCACCAGCATCATGTTGTCGACCTCGGCACCCGCGCCGTACTCGAACTCGCCCCACGCGGCCGCGTTGGCGTCGTTCTCGATCACGACCGGCAGCTCGAGGACCTTCTCCAGCCGCTCCTTGAGCGGTACGTCGCGCCAGGCGATGTTGGGCGCGAACATGACCGTCGAGCGGCCCTTGTCGATATAGCCCGCGGCGCCGATGCCGACACACTCGATCGGGTGGCGGGACTTGAGCTCCTGGACCACCTCGATGATGGCGGCCTCGATGGCCTCCGGGCTCTTCGCCGGCGACTCGACGCGGTGGTCCTCGATGATGGTGCCGTCGTGGTCGACGACACCGCCGAGGATCTTGGTGCCACCGACGTCGACACCGCAGGCCAGCTTCTTCGTCGTCGTCATGCCTCAGCTCCAGCCGTCGAGATCGATCCGTTCGACCTTCTCCGAGCGTCGCGCCCAGTCCCGGGTCGCATCTTCCTCAGCCCGCACGCCATCACCGTGTGCATCCTCGTCTTCACTAGGGCCAGCACCCGGACTCGTGGCCGCCGCGTTGAGCACCGTGGCCGCGGCCTGCATCAACGATGCGGCAGCGCTGGCCAGGTGCACCTTGACCTCCGGACTCGACTCCCGGAGGACATGTACGGTACGGCACAGCGGGCAGTAGGCACACTCGGGAGCCCCGGTATCGAGATGCTCTCCGAGCCCCTCGGCGAAGTGGCCGATCCGGGAGTCCTTGGCCCACTCCCCGATGGCCTCCATCAACCGGCCGAGCTCCTCGGCGGTCGACCCCAACGGCTCATCAGCCCACTCGTGGCGCTGCTGGCTCACGATCACTCACTCTCGGTGTTCGTCGTCTGGCGAGAAGTAGTTCTGGCGAGAAAACGTTACTCGCAGCTCGCCACCCTCGACGCGCGCCCCGCTGACGCTCATCCGGGCAAGCGCGGCGGGAAGGGTCAGCAGGCGCCGGTAGGCCCCCACGGTGATCGCCAGCTCGTCGCCGTTGCGGCCCAGCTGCACCTGGTCGCGCTCGACCCACTGGGCCAGCCCGGGCAGCGCCAGATGGACGATCGTGGTCTCGCCGGTGGTCTCGGTGCGGAACGGAGCCGCGGTCTCGGGGGCGGCGAGCGGGTCGACGCTGCCGGACCAGGCGTACGCGGCCTGGGCGACCTCGCGCAGGTCCTCGACCCCCACCGGCTCGCTCGGCCGGTAGAACGAGCGCCAGACCGGCAGCCCCTCGAAGGAGGCACCGACGTCACCGAGCACGTCGTCCTGGGCCTTGACCCAGCCGGCGCGCCAGTCGTCGGAACCGCCGGCCGGGAAGATCCGGTTGGCGATGACACCGTCGACGCGGTAGCCGTAGAGGGACAGCGTCGTCCAGGACCGTCGCGCCTCGGCGAGCACGACCCGCTCGGGGGTCAGCACGATGCGTACGGATGCCTCCGGGCCCGACAGCAGGGCACGGACCTCGGCGAGCTCGTCGTGGAGCCGGACCAGGGCGTCGAAGACGGAGTCGCCGGGCATCGGCACCCCGGCGGCCTTGGTCAGCACCGGCTTGAGCGCCTTCACCATCTTGCGCTGCACCGGGAGGATGCGCTCCAGATACCAGCCCAGGGCCTCGGGAAGGGCGAGCAGCCGCAGCGTCTCGGCGGTCGGGGCGCAATCGACCACGATCGTGTCCCACTCCCCCGAGACCGCCATCCGGCGAAGCTCCAGGAGGGCGAAGACCTCCTCGGCACCGGGGATGATGGTCAGCTCCTCGGCAGCGATCCGGTCCACCCCGATCGTGTCCAGGACGCTCAGCAGATAGCCCTGCACCTCCGCCCACGACTCCTCGAAGCGGCGCTGAGCGTCGACGTGCTGGACGTAGAGGTGCTCGGCGACCTGGACGGGCTCGGAGCCGAGCGCGCCGTGCTCACCGGAGACGCCGAACGCGTCCCCCAGGGAGTGGGCGGCATCGGTCGAGAGGACCAGGGTGCGCAGACCGCGGGCCGCGGACATCGCCGCGGTGCCGGCCGAGACGGTCGACTTGCCGACGCCGCCCTTGCCGGTGAAGAGAAGGATTCTCACGAAGGCGTGCCCTGCTTCTCGACTCTCTGCTTGAGGCCTCGCAGCGCGGTGTCGATCAGGACCTTCTCGCCCTTGCGCTTGAGCATGCCGATCAGCGGGATGCTCAGGTCGAGCGCGAGCCGGTAGGTGACCTCGGTGCGCCCACCGAGGTCGCGCAGCACGTAGGCGCCGTCCATCGACCGCAGCAGGTTGCCCTTGACCAGGGACCAGGTCACCTGGCGGTCGCCGTCCCAGTCGTACGCCAGGGTGTACTCGTCCTTGATCGGCGCGACGTCCAGCACGAACCGGACCTGCTCGGCACGCCCGTCGACGCCGGTCTCGACGACGCTGACCTCCTGCATGCCCTTGGCCCAGGCCGGATAGGACTTGAAGTCCGCGATCACCGCCATCACTGCCGAGGGCGCGGCCTCGATCACGATCGTCGAGGTGGTCTGATCGGCCATCGGTGGTGTCCTCACTCCCTGACTTGCTAGGTGTGATGGAGCGTACCGGATAGCATCCCGGTGAAATGGTCGGGCTGTGACGGGGGTAACCTCCGGTTCGTACCCACCTACCATCAGTATGCGGAGGCCCTAGTGCGCGAGTTCTCCACGCCCGCGACGTACGTTGTTCCCCCCACCGGCAGTCTGAGCGACGATGTCGTCCGCAACGCCGCCGAGGCACCCGACGTCGCCGTCCTCAGCCGGCCAGGCGCGGACGGCACCTGGGTCGACGTGACGTCGTCCGAGTTCCTCGATGAGGTCTCGGCGGTCGCCAAGGGTCTGATCGCGGCGGGTGTCGGCGCTGGGGACCGGGTCGCGCTGCTCTCGAAGACGCGCTATGAGTGGACGCTGATCGACTATGCGATCTGGTTCGCCGGGGCGACGACGGTGCCGATCTACGAGACCTCCTCGGCCGAGCAGATCGAGTGGATCCTCCAGGATTCCGCGACCGTGGCGGTCATCGCCGAGGACGCCGGCCACATGAGCCGGATCAGTGAGGTACGAGCGGGCTGCACCGCCCTCAACAACGTGTGGTCGATCAACGACAACGCCGTCGACCTGCTGGTCAAGCTCGGCACCGACATCACCGACGAGCAGCTCGAGGCCCGCCGCAGCGCGGTCACCCCCGAGGACACCGCGACGCTGATCTACACCTCCGGCACCACCGGCCGCCCCAAGGGCTGCGTGCTCACCCACGGCAACTTCATGTTCGAGCTCGGTGTCGTCGTCGACTCCCTCGACGCCCTGTTCAGCATCCAGGGCCGCAGCACGCTGCTGTTCCTGCCGCTGGCTCACGTCTTCGCGCGGATCATCCAGATCGGCTGCATCAAGTCGCGCACCCGGCTGGGCCACACCCCCGACATCAAGAACCTCGTCGCCGACCTCGGCACCTTCCAGCCGACCTTCGTGCTGGCCGTGCCTCGAGTGTTCGAGAAGGTCTACAACACCGCCTCGCAGAAGGCCGTCGCCGACGGCAAGGGCCGCATCTTCGACATGGCCACCGAGGTCGCGATCGAATACTCCCGGGCCACCGAGACCGGCAAGGCGCCGTTCCTGCTCGCCGCCAAGCACAAGCTCTTCGCCAAGCTCGTCTACGGCAAGCTGCTCGCCGCGCTCGGCGGCAACTGCTCCTACGCCGTCTCCGGCGGCGCCCCGCTCGGCGAGCGTCTGGGCCACTTCTACCGCGGCATCGGCGTCACCGTCCTGGAGGGCTACGGCCTCACCGAGACGACGGCCGCGCTCACGGTCAACCTGCCCGAGGCCTTCAAGATCGGCACCGTCGGACGGCCGCTGCCCGGCACCTCCGTACGCGTCGCCGACGACGGCGAGCTGCTCTTCAAGGGCGGCCAGGTGCTGAAGGAGTACTGGCAGAACCCTGCCGCGACCGCGGAGGCGAAGACCGAGGACGGCTGGTTCCACTCCGGCGACCTCGGCGAGGTCGACGACGAGGGCTTCGTCAAGATCACCGGCCGCAAGAAGGAGATCCTGGTCACCGCCGGCGGCAAGAACGTCGCCCCGGCCGTCCTCGAGGACCGCCTGCGCGCCCACGTGCTCGTCGACCAGTGCATCGTCGTCGGCGACGGTCAGCCGTTCATCGGCGCGATCGTCACCATCGACCCCGAGGCGCTGCCCACCTGGGCCGAGGCCAACCGCAAGTCCGGCAACATCGAGGACCTCGTCGAGGACGAGGACCTGCGCGCCGTGGTCCAGAGCGCCGTCGACGACGCCAACAAGGCGGTCTCGAAGGCCGAGTCGATCCGCAAGTTCGTGATCATCCCCGACTCCTGGACCGAGGAGGGTGGCCAGCTCACCCCCAGCCTCAAGCTCAAGCGCAACGTGGTCATGCGCGAGTTCAGCCACGAGGTCGAAGCGCTCTACGCAAAGTAAAGCTGTTCCCGTGGCGCCGAGTCGGCGCATCCTGACCGAGTTCCCCGCCGAGTCGGCTCGTCATAACGAGCCGACTCGGCGGCATTTCTGGTCAAGATGCGCCGACTCGGCCTCTTTTCAGTCGAGAACCCGATGAGCGATAGCGATGCGCTGCAGCGTCGTCGGGTGCGAGCCGAACCACCACTGCGACCAGGCCTGCGGGGACGGGTCGGAGAGAGAGCGTACGCCGAGAGAGTGCTGCAGCCGGATGAACGACTCCAGGTCGCCGGTGGCATGCAGCGCGTCGACATCCGCGCGGGCCTCGACGTGCCGGCTCAGGCCGTTCTGGATCGGCATCGCCAGCACGCTCGCCAGCGCGAAGACCGCCATCAGCATCGGAACGGCTTCGGGGGTGGCGTACTGCTCCTCGCGCCGGTAGGACAGCAGCAGGCCCAGCAGACCGACGCCGGCGACCGCGCCGGCGGCGCCGATGACCGTGCCGACCAGGACGTCGTCGTGCTTGGCGTGGGCGAGCTCGTGGGCGACGACGGAGAGGACCGCCCCGCGCGCGGCCGCGCCCCGCTGGGAGTCGACCAGGTTGTCGTAGAGGACGACCCGGCGAGTGGAGCCGAAGCCGGTGACGTAGGCGTTGAGCGAGGTCGTACGCCGGGAGGCATCGACGACGAGGACGTCGTCGAGCTCGACCCCCTCACGCTCGGCGATCGCCATCACCTCGGTGCGGAACTGGCCGCGCGGCAGCGGTTCGAAGTCGTTGAACAGCGGCTCGATGACCACCGGGTAGACGAACGAGCCGACGACCACGAGGGCCGCGACCAGTGCGGCGGCGACGGCCGGCCACCAACGCCGGCCGAGACGGATGCAGGCGAACAGGGCGAGCAGCGCCGCCGAGGTGGTCACGATGCCGACGACCTGGTTCAGCAGCGAATCGCCCAGCCAGGACCCCCACGCCTGCCGGGAGAGCCCGTAGCGCAGCTGCAGGCGGTGGATCGCCACCCCGAACGGCAGCGTCGCGATCCAGCCGAGGAGCGTGACCACGGCGACCGCGAGCACCACCCGGAGCAGCCATGGCCCGCGCAGCCGCGCGACCAGGCGCCGCCCCAGCGAGGTGAACCCGAGCACGCAGGCGACCACCAGCGAGACGATGAGCGAGGCCCGGCTGATCCAGCGAGCGGTGCCGGAGTAAGCCAGCATCCGCTCGAGCTCCTCGGGGGTGAACACCTCACGCTCGTCGGGCAGGTCGAGCGGGCCGCCCGGGTAGGGGTGCCACGGGATCAAGGCCCAGGCGAGCACCACGAACGCGACCGCCCCGAGGACGAGAACCACCCAGGAAGTACGCCGCGCACTGATCACGACGCAGAGTGTGACAGACGGGTCCGCCAGCGGGCGGTCAGCTCGTCCTCCCCGAAGCCAAAGCCGGCCTGCAGCGCCTTCTCGAGGCCGATGCCGCGCCCGGTCTCCTCGTAGAGGTCGACCAGCGCCTGCTCGCCGCCGGCCCCGGCGAGCACCTCGCAGGCGAGCCAGGCGGCTTCGTACTCGGCACCGAAGTGCTCCGAGCGGGTGTTGAACTCGGAGGTGCCCGGCAGGTGGTCGGGGGCGCCGTTCTCGCGGACCTGGGCGAGGATCTGGCCGGCTGTCTTGGACAGCGGCAGCTCGGTGTCGCGGAGCGCGACGTAGTCGGCGAAGCCCTCGACCAGCCACATCGGCCGATGGGTGTTGGTCGCGGCGTCGGTGGCCGCGTGGGTCGCTTCATGGGTGATGACGATCTGGGCGCCAGGGTCGTCGAGGTCACCGATGACGCTCTGGTTGACCCACACGTGCAGCGGCGTCCCCACCTTCGTGGACCCGTCGACGGTCGCGGTCACCGCGGCGACGGCGGCGTAGGTCCCCCGCTGCGCACCGAGCGCGGCGTCGAGGCCGGCCGCGGGCACCTCGAGAACCAGGAGCGGGTCCTTCCAGGGGATGACCTTGCGGACCCCGGCGACCGCGGTGGTGGCCAGCTCCGCGTAGCGATCGGCGACCTCGGCGGAGGCCTGGACGACCACGAGGGTCGAGCCGGTACGACGCACCTCGACCGGGCCACTGAGCCACAGCGGCAGCCGGGTGCCCTGGGCCGCCGAGAACCCGGTGATCGCGCCCTCGGCGTCGAAGCCGACCCTCAGCTCCTCGGTCAGCACCGGGTCGCCCGGAGTACGCCATGACATCTCGACGTCGGCCGTCCAAGCGCCGTCCGGCTCCACGTTGCCCGACTCCGCGACGTACCTCGCGGTGACGTCCTCGATGCCGATGGCGTGCGCGTTGCTCACCGCCACCGCGGCGGCGTCCTCACCGTCGGGCTCCGCCCCGTCACGTACGCCGTCGACCAGGTTCTCCAGCGAGGCCCGGGCGCCTTCGGTGTCGGCGCGAACAACCGGCGCGGTGGTCGGTGTCGGCGCGACGTACTCGCCACCGCCGGTCAGCCGCCAGCCGACGAAGCCGGCGAGCAGCATCACCAGCACCAGCCCGGCCCCGATGATGGCGGGGTGAGCCCGGATGCGGGAAAGAAGAGAGCCGACCGTTCGCACCTGCGAACGATCGGCCTCTTCGGGGTGCTGGGTCAAGCTCACCCCGGGCGGACGGCGCCCGTGTAGGGCATCTCGTCCATCGGGGAGACCTTCACACCGGTGCTCGGGTTGGACGCGTGCACGATCATGCCGTTGCCGATGTAGATGCCGACGTGGCTGATCGGGCTGTAGTAGAAGACCAGGTCACCGGGGGCGAGCTGGTCGCGCGAGACCTGGGGTCCGCTGCTGTACTGCGCCGAGGAGGAGTGCGGGAGCCCGACACCGGCCTGGCCCCAGGCGCCCATGGTGAGGCCCGAGCAGTCCCACGACTCGGTGCCGGTGGCGCCGTAGACGTAGGAATCGCCGACCTGGGCGAGGGCATAGTCGACGGCCACCTTCGCGCGACCCGAGGGCGGCGGCAGGTTGGAGGGGATGCTGGTGTCGGTGGACTGGAACTCCTCCAGCTCATCGGCCTCCAGCTCGTCGAGCTCGGCCTGGGCCGCCTCGTACTTCTTGTCGATCTCGCTCTTCTTCTGCTGCATGGTCGTCTTGACCTTGGCCATCTGGGACTTGGCGTCCTCGGTGGCCTCGCGGCGCACCTGGAGGGCCTCGGCCTCGGTGTTGTACCGAGCCAGCAGGTCGGCCTGGAGCGCGTTGTAGGACGAGACGGTGGAGAGACCGGCGAGGAACTCCTGCGGGTCCTCGGAGGTGATCACCTGGCCGACGGCAGAGACGTCGGAACCCTCGAACTGCCGCAGCACGGAGTCGCGGAGCTCGGCGCGGATCTTGTCCAGCTCCTTGCTCTGACGCTTCTCATCGGCGCTGAGGTCCTCGAGCTGGTCCTTGAGGTCCTGCAGCCGCAGCTTGGCGTTGCTGTAGTCCTCGTTGGCAGCCTCGGCCTGGGTGTAGAGCTTGTCGACCTTCTTGCGAACGTCGTCGATGTCAGGGTCTGCCTGGGCGGGCATCGCGGGGATGATCCCGGCGACGCCGATGGCTGCGATGCCGGCTGCTCCGGCAATGAGTCGCTTCCGGTCGCGTGTCACGAGCGGACGGTCTCCTTGTGTAGTCGCTGACGCCTACCGGGTGAGCTGACGGGTTCAGGCACGACCTGCCTTACCACCGCTCCTCGATCTGGTCTCCCAGATCGCTCTTGCGGCGGATACACCCCAGATGATCGGTGTGGTTCCCCGGCTCCTGGCCCGCCCCGAAGCGGGCCTGGACTAAGCGCGACACTCGCGTGGGCCGGTTGACCCACTCCCACGAGCGCCAAGTTCCTGCGCACACTAGCCGACGGCATCCCCCACCTGCCAACCACCCACGCCCAAAAGTTCGGCTACATCCCCTCCACCATGCGCAGCGGCGGGACCAGGCCACCTTCGGCCAGCACGTCGAGCGCCCGGCGCTCGTCGTCCTCGATGGTCAGCTCCGGGGGCGGCCCCAGAAGCACGGTGACCACGCAGTCGTGGCACGCCAGTCCCCGCACGAGGCAGGTGTCACAGTCGATTCTCGTCGTCATGTGAGCGACGGTCTCACCGAGCACCGACATTTTTGCTTTCGTCCGGTTGCGTCCGGCGTGTCACCACCATCGCAGCACGGTATTCGAGGCGGCGATCGCGGACCGGGTCCCTACACTTGGCACATGGAGGTCTTCGCGTACGCGACGCTCCCCGACACGGTCCGGGGGCGCATCGTCGCGCTCACGGCCGGGGTGCTTCCCGACGTGGTGCGCCTGCCGCCCGCGCTCAAGCGGATCGCCGACTTCGCGCCCGCCCGGCGGGCCAAGGCCGGCGGCGCGATGATCGCCTCGGTACTCGAGAGCGACGAGGAGGTCCGGGAGAAGGTCGGGAGCCAGCTGCGCCCGGCGTACGTCGCCGAGGGCTCCCCCGACGACGTGGTCCTTCCCGAGGACCCGGCCGAGGCGGCCGCGGTCGTCTGGCTCGTCCGCCCCGACGCCTGGGAGGTCTCGCTCAAGGAGGCCCTCGACCGGCTGGAGGCCGCCGCGGTGCCGGCGGTCGACGCCGAGGTGGCCCGCCTGCGGGGCAAGCTCACCGCGGCCGAGGACGAGATCCGTGAGGTGCGGGCCGACCGCAAGGCCCGTCTCGACGAGCTCAAGGCCGACAACACCGTCCTGCGACGCAAGCTCGGCGAGGCCCGGGCCGCCGCGCGCGAGGTCGGCACGGGGCTGGACGAAGCCCTGACCGAGACCCGCGCTGCGCTCGCCCGCGCCGAGGACGAGCTGGCCGCACGTGACCGCCAGCTGCGCCAGCTCCGCAGCCAGATCGACAAGCTCGAGCGCGAGGCCGCCGCTGAGCGGCGTACCTCCAAGACCGACCGTGAGGACGCCTCGTTGCGCGCCCGGTTCCTTCTCGACACGCTGCTCGACGCGGCCGGGGGCCTGCGTCGCGAGCTGGCGCTGCCGCCGGTCACCGGCACCCCCGGCGAGCGGGTGGAGGCCGAGCTGGCCTCCGCGGACGCCGCCGCCGGTGCCGGGGTGACCAGCAGCGCCCACCTCGAGCAGTTCCTGGCCATGCCGCGGGTCCGGCTGATCATCGACGGCTACAACGTCTCCAAGGCGCTGTGGCCCGACTCGGCGCTCGATGCCCAGCGGCTGCGGCTGCTGCGGGCGATCGCCCCGATCGCCGCCCGCACCGGCGCCGAGACGACCGTCGTCTTCGACGCCCACTCCGCATCCGTACGTCCCACCGCCGTGCCTCCTCGCGGCGTCAAGGTCCTCTTCTCCCCCGAGGGCGTCATCGCCGACGACGTCATCCGCGACCTGGTCGACGCCGAGCCGGCCGGCCGCGTCATCCTCGTCGCCACCGACGACGCCGAGGTAGTCAAGGACGTACGCCGCGCCGGCGCCCGCACCGTCCCACTCTCCTCGCTCTCGCCCCTGCTCGGCTGATCCAGCCGGCTTCCTGCGCCGCACCGGCCCGATTCGATAGGTTCTCTCGACGTCGAATCATCGGGAGTGGGAGACCAGCGCGTGCGGCACACCCTCAGCGCAATCGCCAGGATGATCCTGTGCGCCGCGGGATTCGTGATGTCCATCTACGGCAGCGTCCAGCTCAACGCGCTCAAGTCGCCGGGAATTCGCGAGCTGATGCACGAGCCGAGCTTCTGGATCGCCGCTGTCGGGGGCATGATGACCGCGATCGCGTTCGAGGCGATGCGACGGGCGCAGGTTCCCGCCGCTCCCGCGCCGCAGGGCACCGAGCCCCTCACGCCGGTCACACCGGTCACGCCGGTCACGCCCGACGAGCCGGTGCAGCACGAGCGGGACGAGCGACCCGCCGAGCAGACCGACAAGCTGAGCCTCGTCGAGGTCATCGGTCTCGCCGCGGGCGGCGTCATCGGGTCCGGCTGGCTCCTGGCCGTACCCGGCCTCCACGAGAGCCTGGGCGAGGCCGCGCTGCTCGGCTGGGCCGCCGGCGGCGTACTCATGCTCACCATCGCGGTCGTGATGGTCGAGTTCGGGCTCATCTCCCAGCGCACCGGCGGGCTGCTGTTCCACCCGCACGACGCCTTCGGGCCGCTGGTGGTGATCATCCTCGCGGCCTCCCTGTGGATCTCCTACGCCATCAACCCGGCCGCCCAGGCGGCAGCCGCGGTCAACGGACTGGCGGAGGTCGTCCCCGTCCTGGCCGGCGAGGGCGGGCTCACCCGGATCGGCTCCGCGATCGCGGTCGCGGTGACCGCCGCGATCATCGCCTTCGTGCTGCTGCCCCGACGGCTCGTGCTGCGTACCAACGCCGCCCTGACACTGCTCAAGATCGCCATCCCGGTGATCTTCGTGGTGTGCCTGGCGCTCGCCGTCCCCGCGCCGCTCAGCGGCTCAGGACCGGCCGCCGGACCCACCTCGACCGGCGTGCTGAGCGCGCTGATCACCAGCGGCGTGATCTACGCCTACATCGGCTTCCAGGCGCCCCTGGACGTCACCGGCGAGGTCCGTGGCGGCCGTCGCGAGGTGGCCAGGCGCGTGCGCTGGGCGGTCTACGGCACGGTCGTCGGCTCATTCCTGCTCTACTCCGCCCTCCAGTTGGTCTATGCCGAGCACATGGCCGCCTCCGGGGCCGAGCACGGCACCTCGTACGCACGCCTGACCGACGCGGCCACGCTGGCCGGGGCGCAGCTGGACTGGCTGGTCGTGCTGGTCCGCCTCGCCGCGATCCTCGCGCCGATCGGGTCGGGCATCGTGTTCACCTACGCCCTCAGCCGCGAGGTCTACGCGCTCAGCGCGGAGAGGTACGTCCCCAGCGGCCTGCACGAGCCTCGGGCCTCCCGGCTCCCCGGCCGCACCGGCGACTCCTTCTGGCTGATCCTGCTCGTGAACCTGGTGTTGGCTCTGGTCGTCCTGGTGGCCGTGGGCGGCGACTGGCAGACCCTGGCGGTGCTCAACACGATCCCGATCCTGATCCTGTACGCCGTCACCTGCGTCGTACTGGCCGTCCGCTCCGACCTGCTCGGGACGGGTGCCCAGCGGTTCCTCCCGTTCGCGGCGTACGCAGCCTTCGTGGTCATCGCGCTGGTCGTCAACGAGTCCGCGTGGGACCGGGTGTGGAAGGGCGTGGCGGTCATCGGCTGGGGCTCGCTCGTCCTCCTCGTGCTCCCCTGGCTCCACCACCTCCGCGTCCCCGGCCTGGGCTGGTACGACGCGAAGAACCATGGCGCGAGACTGTTCTCCCGCGACCCGGCGAACCGCCCGTTCGTCGTGCTCGCGCTCTATCTGGTCGCGCTGACGCTGCTGAGCGCGGTGCGCCACCGGATCGACGACGACTCCGTCTGGAGCGTGTGGAGCCTGCGTGCCCTGGTGATGATCGTCGCCTCGGGCGCCTTCATGCTTCTCGTCGGAGCCGGGCGCCGCTACCTCAGGCAGACCCGGCTCACGTCGACCCGGCCCTGACCCACTCGGCCTCCTCCTCCTGGCCGGCGGCCATCAGGGCGTCCACGACGGCATCGACGCGGGCCCGGTCCTGCCATCGCCCCACCGAGCGGCGCAGGACGCCGGCGCGACTCGCCTCCGGGTAACGGTGCAGGCGCAGCCGGGTGGTGATGCCGACGATGTCGGTGGGCGTGACGCTCTGCGCCTGGTCGAGGTAGCGGATCAGCAGCCGTTCTGCCGTGCCGGCGAGCTCCTTGCGCAGCAACTGGTGGGCGGTCTCGGCGATCGTCGGCCCGGTGCCACGGCGGTTGATCGCCTCGTCGGCGAGGTGATGCCAGGAGCTGCGCACCGCGTCGGCGAAGCCGGCCGCCTCGAGGGCGGCGAGGCACTCGGCGTACCAGGCGACGTACGTCTCCTCGGTCGGCGCCGGGTAGACGAGCAGATCCTCGGCGAGCCGCCAGCCGACGTCGGCGGCGACGGCCGACCGGCCTCGCCTCCCCACCCGGGAGGGTACGTGCCCGAGCAGACCCACGATCTCCTCGGCGGGGCGGAGCCTGACCAGGGTCGCGGCCTGTCGCCGAAGGTCCTCGCCCAGCGTCCTGCCGTGGCCGTCGGCGAGGTAGCCGGCGATGCCCTCCACGACGGCGGAGCCCATCGGCTCGCGGTCGGCGCCCTCCGGGGTGAGCATCCAACCGAGCAGCTTCCGCGTGGTCTCGGCGGACGGCTGTGCCCACGACCACCGGTCGAGGAAGTCGCCGAGCCGTTCGATGTGGCCGCTGTGTGCGAGCGCGCGGACGAGCATCGCCGCCTGGGCCTCGTCGCCCTCCTCCATGAGGGTCTCGCAGATGCGTTTGAGGTTCATCGGCGTCGCGTCGCCGGCCATCGCCGCCAGGAGGCTGTCCCGGCCGGGTCCCCGGCTGCCCCGCAGCAGCAGCACCACGTGCTCGCGCGCCTCCTCGGCGTTCTCGGTGCCGTCGAGGCGCACCTTGAACCAGTCCTCGAGCACGCGGCCGCCCGGGCACAGCTCCCAGAACGCCGCGACGAGATCCTGCTGCTGAGCCGGACCCGGCGCCCGGCCGAGGTCGCCGATCGCGCCGAGGGTGCGCCAGAGCAGGTCCAGCGCGATCTCCCGCAGCCTCGGACTGGCGGCCAGCGCGACGTAGAGCAGGGCCTTGTCGAGGTTCGAGCGACCGCTGGAGGGGGCCGCGAACTGCTTCACCGTGTCGTTGACCAGGTCCCGCGCGCCGAGCAGCTGCAGCGCACGCAGGAACCGGGCGATGTCGGGGACGGTCCGCTGCCGGAGCACGTCGTGGATGACGGCGTAGGCGATCGAGGCGTCGTGCTCGGTCTCGATCGCGAGCCTGGCCGCGTCCTCGGGCGGGCGGTGCAGCGCGGCGGCCGCGATCAGGATCACCCGGTCTGCGGCGGACTCCAGCGAGGTGGCCACGGCAGCCAGGTCGCCGTCGGCGAGCCTGCCGTAGGCGTGCAGCGCCTGGACCGCGATCGCCGGATGGCCCTGCGTACGCAGCTCCGCGAGCCAGGCGACGAACCGGTCGACACCTTGGCCGGAGACCCGGGCGAAGGCGTTGTCGATCAGCTTCTGGGTGTTGAGGACCTCCTCGGCCTTGGCGCCGTCGAGCACGGTGACGTACTCGACCAGACCGGCCAGATCGCCGGTCAGCGTGTCGAGCACGCGCTCGTTGAACCGCAGCGCCGCGGTCTGTCCGTCCTCGCTCAGCAGCGTCCTGGCCTGCTCACCCGCCTCCGCCGGCTCGACCTGCAACGAGCCCGAGCGAGCGAACCAGCGCGCCCAGGGACGGTCCTCGTTGCCTCCCGAGGACCCCTCGTTGCCGCCGTTTCTCGCCGCGATGACCCACACCTCCCATGTCAGGTGCGCCACACCCTAGTGGCGAAGGACTGTCGGCGGCACTCGCTAATGTGTTCGCATGAGCAGTACGGCGGCGGTGCGCGAGGCGCGCAAGGAGATGCGTGCCCGGGCCGTCGCGCGCCGCCAGCGGGAGCAGGCCACCGGAGGCTGGGAGGCCCAGCGGGGCTTCGACGAGCTCGGCCGGCCGCTGCGCGACCTGACCTTCTGCGTGGTCGACCTGGAGACCACCGGCAACAGCCCCGACAACGGCGGCATGATCACCGAGATCGGCGCGGTGAAGGTGCGCGGCGGCGAGGTGCTGGGCGAGTTCCAGACCCTCGTCAACCCCCACACCGGCATCCCGCCCTCGATCGCCGTGCTCACCGGGATCACCAACTCCATGGTCGCCTCCTCCCCCACCATCGAGTCGGTTCTCCCTGCGTTCCTGGAGTTCGCCGAGGGCTGTGTGCTGGTCGCCCACAACGCCCCCTTCGACGTGGGCTTCCTCAAGCACTTCGCTGCGAAGCAGGAGCGGCCGTGGCCGCGTTTCGAGGTGCTCGACACGGTGAAGATCGCCCGTCGGGTGGTCACCCGCGACGAGGCGCCCAACCACAAGCTGGGCTCGCTGGCCCGGGTCTTCGGCTCCCCCACGACCCCCAACCACCGCGCCCTCTCCGATGCCCGGGCGACGGTCGACGTCCTCCACGGCCTGATGGAGCGCCTCGGCAACATCGGCGTGCAGACCCTCGAGGACCTGGCCGTCTTCTCGGCCAAGGTCACCACCGCCCAGCGCAAGAAGCGTCATCTGGCCGAGGGCCTGCCGCACGCGCCCGGGGTCTACCTGTTCAAGGACGACCAGGGCCGGGCCCTCTACATCGGCACCTCCAAGGACCTCCGCACTCGCGTACGCACCTACTTCACCGCCTCCGAGACCCGCTCCCGGATGGGCGAGATGGTGGGGCTGGCCGCGACCGTGCAGGGCATCGAGTGCGCGACGGCGCTGGAGGCGGGGGTGCGCGAGCTGCGACTCATCGCCGAGCACAAGCCGCCCTACAACCGCCGCTCCCGACGCCCGGAGAAGATGCACTTCGTCAAGCTCACCCAGGAGCCCTGGCCGCGGCTCAGCCTGGTCAAGCAGGTGCTCGACGACGACGCGGACTATCTCGGCCCGTTCGGCTCCAAGAAGGTCGCCGAGAAGGCTCTCCAGGCGCTGCACGACACCTTCCCGATCCGGCAGTGCGCCGACCGGCTGCCGCTGCTGCCGCGCCGGACCCCGTGCGTCCTCGCCGAGCTCCACCGCTGCCTGAGCCCGTGCGACCAGAGCGTCCCCACCGAGACGTACGCGGCGCTGGTCTCGCGTGTGCGCGAGTCGCTGCTCCACCGGCCCGACGAGGTGGTGGACACGGTGACCGAGCGGCTGACCGGCCTGGCCGAGCAGGAGCGGTTCGAGGAGGCGGCCGTCCATCGCGACCGGCTGACCTCCTACCTGCGCGCCGCCGCGCGCACCCAACGGCTCACCGGTCTGACCCGGCTGCCCGACCTCACCGCGATCCGACGGGAGGACGACGGCCGCTGGGCCGTCCACGTGGTCCGCCACGGCCGGCTCGCCGGAGCCGGAGTGATCCCCCGCGAGGCCAACGCGCACGCTTACGTCGCCGACCTCCAGCTCAGCGCCGAGACGGTCCTGGACGCGCCCGGTCCGGTGCCGGCCGCGAGCGCCGAGGAGACCGAGCTCGTGCTGCGCTGGCTGGAGTCCCCGGGCGTCCGCCTCGCCCACGTCGAGGGCGAGTGGACCTGTCCGGTCGGCGGTGCGGGCCGTCGGGCAGCGGCGCTCTAGGAGGATCGGCTAACGTGACCTGCGTGATCACAGCGATCGTCTTCATCAATGCCGAGGTCTCCCAGATCCCCGAGGTGGCCGAGGCCGTCGCCGCCATCGACGGCGTCAGCGAGGTCTACTCCGTCACCGGCCAGATCGACCTGATCGCCCTGGTGCGCGTCCGCGCCCACGAGGAGGTGGCCACCGTCGTCGCCGACAAGGTCAACAAGGTCCCCGGCGTGCTCGAGACCGAGACCCACATCGCCTTCCGCACCTACTCCCAGGTCGACTTGGAAGCCGCCTTCTCCATCGGCCTGGACTAACGAGCAACGGGCAAAGCCCGTCGTGTACAGCCGAGTCGGCGCATCTTGACGCCTTGGAGCGAAGCGAAGCGAGCGAGGCGTCAAGATGCGCCGACTCGGCGTGTGATCCTCTACATCAACGCGAGGTAGCAGCGACCCACCGGTCGAGCACAGCCTGAGCAGCCCCGGAGTCGATCGCGTCCGCAGCCCGCGCGATGCCACCCGCGAGCCGCTCGTCGACGCTGTCGGAGCCGGCGTCGTGGACCGCGAGGGCGGCCCCGGCGTTGAGGACCACGGCGTCGCGTACGGCGCCCTTCTCCCCGGCCAGCAGACGGCGGACCACGGAGGCGTTGAAGGCAGCGTCGCCGCCGAGCAGGTCCTCGGCGGTGGCCCGGCCGATGCCGTGGTCGAGGGGCTCGACGGTGGCCTCGGTCACAACACCCTGCGAGACCATCCACACATGTGAGGTCGTGGTGGTGGTGAGCTCGTCCAGACCGTCGTCGCCGCGGAAGACCCAGGCGTCGACGCCACGACGGGCGAAGACACCGGCCATGACCGGCGCGGCGGAGGCGTCGGCGCAGCCGATCGCGGAGGACGCGGGGCGCGCCGGGTTGGTCAGCGGGCCGAGCAGGTTGAAGACGGTGGCGATGCCGATCTCCCGCCGCGCGGCGGCGGCGTGACGCATCGCGGGGTGGAAGGCCGCAGCGAAGAGGAAGGTGATCCCGGCCTCCTCGGCCACCTCGCCGACCCGGGAGAGGTCGAGGTCGAGCCGGATGCCGAGCGCCTCGAGCACGTCGGCCGACCCCGACTTGGAGGAGGCGGACCGGTTGCCGTGCTTGACGATCTTGGCCCCGGCGCCGGCCGCGACGATCGCCGACATCGTGGAGATGTTGACCGAGAACGACCGGTCACCACCGGTGCCGACGATGTCGAGCACGCGCCCGGGCACGAAGATCGGGTTGGCCTTGGCCAGCATCCCGTCGGCGACCCCGGCGAGCTCGTCGACGGTCTCGCCCTTGGCGCGCAGGGCCACCGCGAAGGCGGCGATCTGCGAGGGCGTCGCCTCTCCCGAGAGGATCTCGCCCATCGCCCACGCCGCCTGGTGCGCGGACAGGGACCGTCCGGCGACCAGCGTGGTGAGGACCTCGGGCCAGGAGTTGGGCGCGGACGTCATGCCGTCGCCTCCGTCACAGAGTGGCAAGGATAGGGACGCGACGGCCTGACCTCGATTGTCGCTCGCTGGCGCTCGCTCATGCGCCAACGTTAACGGGCCGCAACAGTCCCACCACCGTCCGGGCCAGCTCGAACGGGTCGAGCGGGTGCGGCACGGTGGCTTCCGCACGCGACCAGGTGCCGAGCCACGCGTCCTGAGGACGACCGATGAGCACCACGATCGGCGGAGCGTCCGGCACCTCGTCCTTGATCGCCTTCGCGATCCCCAGCCCGCCGGCAGGGGCGGCCTCGCCGTCGAGCACGGCCAGCGCCAGGCCACCGGCGTCGAGCTGCGCACGCACGGCCGGCTCGGTGGCCACCTCGACGTACTCCACCTCCGGGAGGGAGGGGTGCGGGCGGCGCCCCAGAGCGAGGATCACCTGCTTGCGTACGTCGACGTCGTCGCTGTAGACGAGGATCTTCAGTGAATTCGGGGTGGTGTCGGTCACACCCCGATGCTAGCGCCAACACCATGCCCCGCGGGCGCATGTCACACCGGGAACTCCCGCGGTGTCTCAAGGTGTAGCAGCACCCTGAAACACGACACACAGGGTCCCAAGAAGACTCTGGGAAACGGGCAGGACATAATGGCGGGCGTGGCGACAGTATCGACTCTTCCAACAGCCCGCCTGCACGGGCATCACGACCGTCCGAGCATGGTCAGCGTGGGGACGATCATCTGGCTCGCAAGCGAGCTGATGTTCTTCGCGGCGCTGTTCGCGGCCTACTTCACGATCCGCGCGGTCAGCCCCGAGCAGTGGCAGGCCAACACCGACGGGCTCAACATCCCGTTCGCGGCGGTCAACACGACCATCCTCGTGCTGTCGTCGTTCACCTGCCAGTTCGGCGTCTTCGCCGCCGAGCGCGGCCAGGTCGGACGTAAGGGCTCCCTGCTCGCGGTCCGCCTGTGGGGCCTGCGTGAGTGGTTCATCCTCACCTACCTCATGGGCGCGGTCTTCATCGCCGGTCAGGCGACCGAGTACGCAGCCCTGGTGCAGGAGGGCATCGCCCTCAACCGCGGCATCACCGGTCCCGATGACCCCTACGGCTCGGTCTTCTACCTGACGACGGGCTTCCACGGTCTGCACGTCACCGGCGGCCTGATCGCCTTCCTGTTCGTGCTCGGCCGGACCTACGTCGCCAAGCGCTTCACCCACGAGCAGGCCGTCTCCGCGATCGTCGTGTCCTACTACTGGCACTTCGTCGACGTGGTGTGGATCGGCCTGTTCGCGACCATCTACCTCCTCAAGTGACCAAGGACTGAATGTGCGTCTACTGAACCGCTCCGTCGGTCGACTGTCGCGGCACCGCCGCCGCCCGTTGGCCGGTGCCGCCGTGCTCCTGGTCGCCCTGTTGAGCACCGGCGGCGCGTACGCCGCGCTCGCCCCGGCCTCTCAGGCCGAGCAGGAGAAGGACAACGCTGCTCTCGTCGCCGAGGGCAAAGAGCTCTTCATGATCAACTGCTCCACCTGCCACGGCTCCAACGGCGAGGGCATCACCACCCAGAACGGCAAGCTCTACGGCCCATCCCTGATCGGTGTGGGTGCCGCCTCCGTCGACTTCCAGGTCGGCACCGGCCGGATGCCGATGGCCCAGCCCGGCGCCCAGGTCGAGGTCAAGGACCCGAGCTTCAACCAGGACGAGATCGACGCCTTGGCCGCGTACGTCGCCAGCCTCGCCCCCGGCCCGGCCGTCCCGGAGCCCGAGCAGTACGACCCGGACACCTTCAAGTCCGAGGAGGAGAGGGAGGCTGCGGTCGCCCTCGGTGGCCAGATCTTCCTGACCAACTGCACCGCCTGCCACAACTTCACCGGCGCCGGCGGCGCGATGCCGCGCGGCGGCGAGGCTCCGAGCATCCTCAACACCGACCCGAAGCACATCTACCAGGCGATGCTGACCGGTCCGCAGTCCATGGACACCTTCTCCGACGGCAACATCAGCCCGGAGGAGAAGAAGGCGGTCATCGCCTACGTGGAGTCGATGAAGGAGCAGCCCGACTACGGCGGCTTCAACAACGGCGCGCTCGGTCCGGTGACCGAGGGCATCGTCGCCTGGGTGGTCGGGCTCGGCGTCCTGGTGGCCTTCGCCATCTGGATCGCCGCGCACACCACGCGCACCAACCAGACCAAGAAGGGATCTGCCAAGTGAGCAGCGACCTCAGCGAGATCGAGAAGCACGACGACTCGCACCCCGAGCTCAACGCGCACACCGACGCGCTGCTGCCCGACCCGGGTATGCACGAGCATCACTGGCGTCCCACCGACGTCGACCCCAAGGCGGAGAAGCGCGCAGAGCGCCAGGTGAGCCTCTTCTTCGGTCTCTCCGCGATCTGCTCGGTGCTGTTCGTGGTGGCCTACTTCGTCGTCGAGCCGGGCTACGACGGTGACGTGTGGTTGGGCTTCGGCGCCTCCAACCTGGCCCTGGGTGCGAGCCTCGGTTTCGCGCTCCTCTTCCTCGGTATCGGCGTCATCCAGTGGGCCCGCAAGCTCGTCATCGACATCGAGCACACCGAGGACCGCCACCCGGCGGCCTCCTCCCCCGCGACCCGCGAGGCCGCCGTCGCCGAGCTCAAGGCGGCGCTCCACGAGTCCGGCATGGCCCGCCGTCCCTTCATCCGCAACGCGATGATCGGCTCGGCCGCCCTGCTCGGCCTGCCCGCGATCGTGATGCTCAGGGACCTGGGCGAGACCAACGCCCAGATCACCGAGGAGCAGCCCTACCCCGGTGCTGGCCTCGAGCACACCGTCTGGGATGCCGGTGTGCGGGTCGTGCGCGACGTGGTCGGCACCCCGATCCGCCCGGGCGACCTGGAGATCGGTGACCTGGTCAACGCCGAGCCCGCGACGATCTTCGACGGCAGCCTGCACGGCGCGCCGCTGCAGATCGCCAAGTCGAAGGCGGCCACCATCCTGCTGCGGATGGACCCCAACGACATCGACAACGACGTGACCCGCAACTGGTCGGTCGACGGCATCGTGGCCTACTCCAAGATCTGCACCCACGTCGGTTGCCCGATCTCGCTGAACGAGCGGACCACGCACCACCTGCTGTGCCCGTGCCACCAGTCGACCTTCGACCTCGCCGATCACGGCAAGGTGATCTTCGGCCCGGCCGGCCGGCACCTTCCTCAGCTGCCCCTGGGCGTCGACGCGGACGGCTTCCTCGTTGCCCTCTCGGACTATCCTGAGCCTGTGGGCGTCAGCTACTGGGAGCGCAACACCTACGACATCGACGAGATCTTCGACGACTGGTCCAAGGACCACGCCGCCGACGCTGAGCAGTACGGCTACAAGGAGGGCGGACAGTGAGCACCGACACGTCCAAGGTTGCCGCCAGCAACGGCACCAACGCCGCTGCCCCGGCGGGCAAGCCGACCAAGGCCGGCGCGGCCGCCAACTGGGCCGACGAGCGCCTCGGCATCGGTGGCCTGAGCAAGTTCCTCTCCCGCAAGATCTTCCCCGACCACTGGTCGTTCATGCTGGGTGAGATCGCGCTGTGGAGCTTCGTGGTCCTGCTCGTCACCGGTGTCTTCCTGACCCTGTGGTTCACGCCCTCGATGGCTGAGATCACCTACCAGGGGTCGTATGCGCCGCTGCGCGGGATCGACATGTCCGAGGCGATGGCCTCGACGTTGCGCATCTCCTTCGACGTACGCGGCGGCCTGCTGCTGCGCCAGGTCCACCACTGGGCGGCGATGCTGTTCATCGCCTCGATGATGATCCACATGATGCGCGTCTTCTTCACCGGCGCGCACCGCAAGCCGCGTGAGATCAACTGGGTCATCGGCGCGACGCTGCTACTCCTCGGCACGCTCGAGGGCTTCACCGGCTACTCGCTCCCCGACGACCTGCTCTCCGGCACCGGCATCCGGGCCGCGGACGGGTTCATGATGGCGATCCCGATCGTGGGGACGTACATCTCGTTCTTCCTGTTCGGAGGCGAGTTCCCAGGCGACGACATCATTCCACGCCTGTTCACCATCCACGTGCTGTTGATCCCGGCACTGCTGCTGGCGCTGATCGGTGCCCACCTGATCCTGCTGATCTACCACAAGCACACCCAGTGGCCTGGACCCGGACGCACCGAGAAGAACGTCGTCGGCTACCCGATGGTGCCGAACTACATCTCCAAGATGACCGGCTTCTTCTTCATCACCTTCGGTGTGACCGCCCTGCTCGGCGCCTTCTTCTCGCTCAACCCGGTGTGGAAGTTCGGTCCGTACGACCCGACCAAGGTCACCGCGGGCTCGCAGCCTGACTGGTACATGGGCTGGCCCGACGGCGCACTGCGCATCATGCCGGGCTGGGAGTCGCACTTCTGGGGCTCGACCTGGTCGTGGAACATCTTCTTCCCGGTCATCGTGCTGCCGATGGCGGCCTGGATGGTCGTGGTGATGCTCCCGTTCATCGAGTCCTGGATCACCGGCGACAAGCGCGAGCACCACCTGCTCCAGCGCCCGCGCAACGCTCCGACCCGCACCGCCACGTTCGTCGCGCTGATGACGTTCTACGCGGGCTTCTGGGCCGCGGGCGGCAACGACATCATCGCGATCAAGTTCGACCTCTCGATCAACCAGATCACCTACTTCCTGCGGGCGTTCGTGTTCCTGGGTCCGATCGTGGCGTTCATCATCACGCGTCGTTGGTGCATCTCGCTGCAGCGTCACGACAACGAGAAGCTGCTGCACGGCTACGAGACCGGCACGGTCATCCGTACGCCGGAGGGCGCCTACCACGAGAAGCACCTGCCGCTTCCCGAGGACGAGGCCTACGCGATGACCGTCCGTGACCGCGGCCGGGTCGGCGAGGAGCCGGAGCTGAAGAAGAACGGCAAGCTGTCGTTCCGCGCAAAGCTGCGTGCCTTCTACTACGACCACGACGTGGACAAGCCGACTCCCGAGGAGCTCAGCGAGGCGCACCACCACGCCGAGCACGAGGCCCACGAGCTGGCCGCACACGAGGCCCACCAGGTCGACGGTCACGACTTCGACGATCACCGTCACTCGGCGATCGAGGAGCCCCTCAGCCACTGATCACGGCTCGTACGCCACGTGGCGCCGTTCCCTGCGGGGGACGGCGCCACGTGCGTTTTGTGGGTCTACGGGTCGAAACCCCGTTGCCCGCGGCCCGACGCGGACCCTAGGGTCCAGCACATGACCGGCCTCCAGGCTCGCCTCCGAGCCGACCTCCTCACCGCCCGCAAGGCCCGCGACACCACGGCCACCGCCGTGCTCCGCTCGACGCTGTCCGCCATCGCCAACGCAGAGGCGCTGCCGGTGACGCAGACGGCCCTCTCCGGCGAGGGGCCGATCGCCGGCGCCGCGGCCGGCGTCGGCGCCACCGAGGCCGCTCGGCGCGACCTGACCGACGACGACATCCGCGGCATCATCACCGGTGAGCAGGCCGAGCGGCTGAGCGCCGCGACGGACCTGGAGTCCCACGGAGCGGGCGAAAAGGCCGAGCAGCTCCGCACGGAGGCGGAGCTGCTCGCGGCGTACCTCTAGGAGGGATCAGCCCTGCGGGTCGAGCTCGCCGCCGACGACCTCGAGCACCCGGGCGCGTACGTTGGCCGCGGCCTCCGGATCGCGGGCCGCAACGGCGGCGACGAGCGCGTTGCCCAGGATGAGCTGCGGGATCCGGATGATCGAGTCGAGCTCCTGACGGAACCCGGCACGACCGCCCTGCGGGGTGACCAGCTCCACCTCGGCGAGCTTGGTCAGCTGGGTCCCGGTGAAGGAGGTCAGCGCGATGACGGCCGCTCCCCCGGCGACGGCCGCCTGGGCGACCTGGATGGTGGGCGCGGTGGCGCCGGTGCCGCTGACGACAACGCAGACGTCGCCAGGCTGGAGCAGACGGGCCCGGATGATCTGGTCGAGGTGATCGCTGGGCGCGACGGTGCTCAGGCCCTGGGAGCCCAGTCTCATCGCGATGTCCTGGGCGACCGGCGAGGAGACCCCGGTGCCGGCGACCAGGATGGAGCGCGCCTCCGCGATCAGCTCCACGGCCCGGGTCACCTGCTCCTCGGAGAGGAGCCCGACCATGTCGGAGGCGGAGTCGGCGATGTCGGCGAAGAACGAGCGCACCACCGTGAGCGGGCTGCCTCCCTCGGTCGTCTCGGTCTTGGCCGTGCCGAGATCACGCGCCAGCAGCACCTTGAGGTGCGGGAAGCCGCGGAACCCGAGTCTCTGCGCGGCTCTGACCACGGTCGCGGTCGAGACGGAAGCCTCGGCGGCGATCTCGGCGGTGGTCGCCTCGATGGCCCACTCCGAACGGGTCAGCACGACCTCGGCGACCGCACGCTCGGAAGGGTTGAGCCGCGGCATCGCGGCCCTGATGGCTGGCAGAACCGGCGCACTCGTCATGCCGCCACCGCGGCTTCGGCGCCGTGCAGGATCCGGTGACGCAGTGCTGCTGACGCCTGGTCCACCAGGATCGTCACGATGATGATCACAGCTAGCATGATTCCACCCCACTCCCATTCTCTGCCCCGAAGGACACGGTTTAAAAGCGCACCAATTCCACCGGCGCTCACGACGCCGAGGATTGCGCTTGCCCTGATGTTCACCTCGAAGCGGTAGAGCCAGAACGCCACGGTCTCCGGCATCATCTGCGGGATGACCGCGGTGCGGATCCGCTGCCACCACGTCGCGCCGGCCGCGGTCACGGCCTCGACGGGGCGCGGGTCGACCGCCTCGATGTTCTCCAGCGTCAGCTTGCCGAGCGAGCCGATCGAGTGGATGCCGATCGCCATCGCCCCGGCCATCGGGTTGAGCCCGAAGAGCGGCAGCATCACGATCACCGCGAGCAGGATCTCCGGCACGGCGCGGATGGCGTTGAAGAAGAGCCGCACCGGAACCCGCACGAACAGCGGCGCGGTGGTGGACGCGGCCAGGAAGGCCAGCGGGAACGAGAACAGCGCCCCCACGCAGGTGCCGATCCAGGCCAGCGCCACCGACTCCCCCATCAGCTTCAGCGACTGCAGCCACCAGTCCCCGTAGGTGAGCTCCGGGTCGGCCTGGCCCTCGGGATGCGCCCCCGGCCAGGTGAGCACGCCGTCGAGCATCTGCCCGGCGTACTGGGCGATCGCCCCCGGGAACTGCGGCAGCCGCTCCCACCTCGCATCACCCAGCGACCATCCGGCCAGCACCACGAACGCGACCAGCATCAGGCCGACGAGCGTGTAGGGCCACTTGGACGGCGGCTCCGGTCGACCCACCACCTCCGCGCTCACACGAGCCTCCTGCGTACGAACTGCGAGATCATGTCGATCGCCACGACGAGCACGAAGATCACGATCACCACCGAGGCGAGCTTCGGATAGTCACCGTCGAGGAAGTAGAACGAGATCAGCTGCCCAATCCCGCCAGCGCCGACTATGCCGAGAACCGCGGAGGCACGAATGTTGAGCTCGAAGACATAGATGACGTACGAGGCGTAGTTGGGCAGCACGGCCGGCACGATCGCCACCCGGGCGCGCTGCCAGCGGGTCGCCCCGGCAGCGTCGAGCGCTTCCAGGGGGCCCGGATCGACGGCGTCGATGCTCTCCGCGGTCAGCTTGGCCACGACGCCGATGTTGAAGATCGTCAGCGCCAGGATCCCGGAAAGAGCGCCGGTGACGACGGCGACGAAGACGAGGGCGTACGCCATGTCGGGTAGCGACCGGATCACCGACATGGCCCCTTTGACGAATCGATAGACCAGGGGCGGAGCACTCACCTTCGAGCCCAGCAGAGCCACCCCGAGGGCGATCAGCGAACCGACGAAGGTCGCGATGACCGCGATCGCGGCTGTCTCCGTCAGCGCGGTCCACAGCCGCGAGGACGGGTCGGTGATCTCCGCCCAGTCCGGGTGCGCCACCTCCCCGAGGATCATCGTCAGCATCGGCCACTTCTCGATGACCGGCGCGAGCGAGAAGTCGATCGCCCAGCCCGCCACCACGGTCACCGCGACAGCGCCGACGATGCCGCCGACGAGCAGCGGGCTCGGCGGCGGCTGGGCAGGGCGTACCTGCTTCGGCGAGCCGCCGCCGGGGCGCTCGAGCGTCGCCTGACTCATGCCGCCGCCTCCGTGGCGCGAGCGCCAGGATACCGAAGCGGCGGCCTGAGCCCCGTGGTCGCTCGCTTGCGCTCGCTCATGCCAGAACGTCCTCGGCCGTCAGCGAGCGGCCGTAGATCCTCTCGAACACGGCGTCGTCGGCCTCGGTCGCCGGGCCGTCGAAGACCACCTCGCCCGCGCGCATGCCGATGATCCGGTCGGCATAGCGCCGCGCCAGATCGAGGAAGTGCAGGTTGACCACAGTGGTGATACCCAGATCGCGGTTGATCCGTTGCAGGTCACGCATCACCAGGTTGGCCGTGGGCGGGTCGAGCGAGGCGACCGGCTCGTCGGCGAGCACGACCGACGGCTGCTGCGCCAGGGCCCGGGCGATCGCGACCCGCTGCTGCTGCCCGCCGGAGAGCTGGGAGGCGCGTACCCACGCCTTCTCCACGATCCCGACGCGCTCCAGCGCCTCGAAGGCGATCTCCTTGTCGGCCTTGGTGTGCACGCCGAAGGCCGACCGCAGCGGCGACTGGGCGTGCAACCGGCCGGTGAGCACGTTGCCCATCACCGAGCGCCGGGTCACCAGGTTGAACCCCTGGAAGATCATCCCGATCTCGGCACGCAGCCGCCGCAGCCGACGACCGCGTGCCGTGGCCACCTCGGTCCCGCCCACCGACAGCGACCCCGAGGTGACCGGCACCAGGCCGTTGATCGTGCGCACGAGCGTCGACTTGCCGGCCCCGGAGAGCCCGACGACCACGACGAACTCCCCCGCCGGGATGGTCAAGGAGACCTTGTCCAGGCCGCGGGTGCCGTTCGGGTAGACCACCGAGACGTCGTCGAAGACGATGCTCATTCGCCGAAGTTCTCCTCCACGGACTTCGCCTTCTTCAGCGCGGCCGTGTCGACCTTCTCGAGGCCCTCGATCTCGTAGACCGCCTCGAGCGTCTTGAGTCCCTTGGGGTCCTTCGCCATCGCGGTGAACGCGTCGGTCACCTTCGTACGCAGCTCATTGGAGAGGCCGCCGGCGACGACGATGCCGTCGTTGGGGATCTCGGTGGAGTAGGCGAACACGACCACGTCGGAGGCGACCTTGGGCTCGTCGGCCGCGACCTCCTCGCGGGCGTCGTCGAAGCTCACCCCGATCGGGTAGTCACCGCGCGCCACGGCCAGTACCGCGGCGTCGTGGTCGCCGGCGAACTGCGCGTCGAGGTCGACCAGCGCGTCGCCACCGGTGACCTGGCCCCACTGGGTGGCCGGGTAGTAGTAGCCCGAGGCGGAGCCCTGGTCGACGAAGGCGATCGAGGTGCCGGGCTTGATCTTGGCGATTGCCTCCTCGCCCGCGGGGCCGGTCTTGGCGGCGTCGGTGCCGTTGCAGTACTTGAAGCCCTCGACCACCGTGACCTCGTCGGCGCAGTACGTCTCGGGGTCGTTGGTGAACCACTGGGTGTGATAGGTCCCCGAGCCGTAGCGCACCGACTGCAGGACCGGCACCGCGCCGGCCTGGTCCTCGGCCTGGACCATGCCGATCGGGCCGAGCATCGCGACCTGGGCCTGGTCGGCCTTCATCGCCACGATCGCGGCGGCGTAGCTCTCGGTCACCTCGGCGCGTACCGGGATCCCGATCCTGTCGCTGAGGAACGACTCCAGGCCCTTCGCGCTCTCGGTGATCGAGTCGACGTCGCCGGAGGGCACCAGCGACAGCACGATCTCCTCGGGATCCTCCGCGGGCGCGGTGCTGTCCTCACCTCCGCAGGCGGCGAGCGAGAGCGCGAGCGATGCCGCGGCACCGACCGCCAGCAACCGGTTCCTGGGGGTTCTCAACATTGGACAGACTCCTTGAGGGGGTGAGCTGCTATGAAGGATGACGGGTCACTCGACCAGTCCGAGACTGCGGGATAGAGGTCCACGAACGATCCTGCACGAACATGGACCGGTCCCTGCCGGCGGTCGAGAGCGTCAACGTATGCAGCAACACAACCACGCTCGACGGCGGGGGCAAGGTCATTGCGCCAGATGTCGCCGACCGACATCAACCACTCCGGCGTATCGGCGGCACCGACCCGGTCGAGGAAGGCGTCCAGGTGCCCCTTCATCCGGGTCGGCTTGAGCGCATCGGTGCACACCTCGTCGACCACGTCGCGTACGCCGAGGTGGTCCAGGATCGCGTCCAGCCCGCTGCCACCGGGCGAGTTGGTCAGGATCACCCGGTGCGCATCGATCCCGCCGAGCAGGTCGACCAGCCCCTCGGGCGTGCGGATGTCACCCGGCTGCTCGCTGATCGCCGCCCGGCTCGAGACGTACGCAGCGCTGAGCTGCTCCTCGGAGACACCGGCCGCCAGGCCCAGGATCTTGACCGCCTCATAGCCGTCCTGAGCGCCTGTGAGCGTCTTCGGGGCGGTCTCGGGCAGCCGCTGCCCGAGGAAGGCCGCTGTGGTCTCCAGGAGCGCCTCAGGGGCGTCGGTGAGGTCCGCCACCCGGGTGGCGTAGAGAAGTGCCGGCGTGTCTCCGAGACACACCGTGCCGTCCAAGTCGAGCACCAGCACAGGCCGAGGCAAGGAGTCCACCTTCCAGAGCGCGGGCCGTCGGGGTCGGCCCTGCGCAACGCGATTACGTTCTCATCGGAACGTAGGTAAAGCCGCTTCCGGAAGCAAGCAGCAACCGCGTGATGTCACGCGCTATTTACTGCAATGCACACTATCGACTCAGAACGCGCCGAAGACCCAGGCAACACGCGGCGCGCCGCAAGTCAGGCGAGGGCAGACCCCGCCCGGTATTCCTCGTAGGAGGTGTTCCAGTCGCCCCAGCCGTTGCTGAAGGTCATCTCGCGGTTGGTGCCGACCGTCTCGACCACGTCACCACGGCGGGTCATGTCGTAGAGGAACTTGGCGTTCTCGTCACTCATCCCGGTGCAGCCGTGGGAGACGTTGGCATTGCCCTGCTGCGCGACCGACCACGGCGCGCCGTGAATGAACTCACCGGAGAACGTCAGCCGCAGGGCCCACTTCACGCCCTCCATGTTGTAGTACTCCCGGTCGCCCTGGTTGATCCCGATGGTCTCGGAGTTCATGGTCTTGCGCTTGAACTTCTCGATGATCACCTTCACGCCGCTGCGGGTGATGAACCCTTCCTTGCCGGTCGTGATCGGGATCGTCCTGATCTTCTGCCCGTTCTTGAAGACCTCCATCTGATGGGTCTGCGCGTTGGCCCGGTAGATGTGTGCGTCACCGGTCTTGAACGTGATCTCGCGGTCCTTCTGACCGAAGATCCCACCACCGGCGGGGACCGAGTTGATCTTGAGCTTCACGTTGATCGTGGAGTTGGCCTGCCAGTAGTTGCGCGGGCGGTAGTGGACTTCCTTGTCGCTCACCCAGTACCACGACCCCTCCTGCTTCGGGGTCGACTCGACGATCATCTTCTTCTCGAAGGCGGCCTTGTTCTTCACCGGCAGGTCGTACGTCACGATGATCGGCATCCCGACACCGACCGTCTCGCCGTCCAGTGGTGCGATCGACGGGTAGGTCTGGCGGTCCAGGCCGAGATCCTCGGTGGAGAACTTGACCTCGCTCGTCTGCTCCAGCCCGTCGTCACCGGTGGCGGTGACCGAGAGGGTGTAGGAGGCGGTCGGCTCGAGCACCTCCCCCGCGCTCCAGCTGAGCCCGTCCTCGGTCATCGTGCCCCGCACCTTGGTGCCCTTGGCGCCGGTCAGCATGACCTCGTCGAGGCGCCCCTTGGCCACGTCGACCTTGACGACCTTGTCGACCGCGACACCGGTGGCGTCGTTCTCGATGTTGGGCGTGATCTGCACCGTCGGCTCGGCGGGCTTCTTGGGCTCCTTGGAACCGGAGTCGGCCCCGCAGGCGACGAGCACCGGGGTGAGGACCGCGGTCGCGGTGGTCAGCAGCACCCGACGACGGGCAAGCAGGGACGGGCGGTGAAACGGTGACTGCGTTGACACGGTGTGGCTGCTCCAGACCTGACGTTGTATCCCGGCGCCCCGAAACCGGGCGCGGGCGCGGGCGCGTTAACCCTACCGGGCATCACCAAGAGGTGGCCAAGACATGACGAGGGGCCCGATCCCTGCCGGATCGGGCCCCTCGTACGTTCATCTGCTCAGTGCTTGAACTCGCCTCGGTAGTACTCGAAGTTCCAGCCGGCGGTCGCCAGCATGCCGAGCACGGCGGCGATGATGACCAGCCACCAGGCAGCCATCGCGACGGCGAGAACGACCAGGCCGAAGGTGAGCGCGGCCCACAGCGGCCACCAGGAGAACGGCGGGAAGAAGCCGTACTCCCCCGCACCCTCGGCGATGTCGCCGTCCTCGCGGTCCTCGGGACGCGGGTCCATCTTCATGGCGTGGAAGCCGAGGTAGACGGTGATCATCAAGAACAGCAGCGTGCACATCACCAGCGCCGAGGTGCCGGTCCAGTCGCCGCCCTCCTCGGAGGCCGCGGTGACGAACCAGTAGGCCGGCGTGACCAGCACCATGAAGGCGGTGCAGACCACGAAGATCCAGGCTTCAGACTTCATCGGGGTCAGCCTTCCTTGTGGGAGCTGGTGGAGGCGAGATCGTCCTCGTCGTGCTCCAGCGCGGCGATCTCCGGGTGGTGGAGATCGAAGGCCGGGGACTCCGAGCGGATCTTCGGGATGGAGACGAAGTTGTGGCGCGGCGCGGGGCAGGCGGTGGCCCACTCCAGCGAGCGGCCCCAACCCCAGGGGTCATCCACCTCGACCTTGGGGGCGTTGCGGGAGACGTAGAGGTTGTAGAAGAAGGGCAGCATCGACAGGCTCAGCAGGAACGCGCCCACCGTCGAGAACTGGTTCAGGAAGGTGAACCCGTCACTGGGCAGGTAGTCGGCGATACGCCGCTGCATGCCCTCGACACCGAGCCAGTGCTGGACCAGGAAGGTCGCGTGGAAGCCGACGAACAGCAGCCAGAAGTGGACCTTGCCGAGCCGCTCGTCGAGCATCCGGCCGGTCATCTTCGGCCACCAGAAGTAGAAGCCGGCGAACATCGCGAACACGACGGTGCCGAAGACCACGTAGTGGAAGTGCGCGACCACGAAGTAGGAGTCGGAGACCTGGAAGTCGAGCGGAGGGCTCGCCAGGATGATGCCGGTCAGACCACCGAAGAGGAAGGTCGTCAGGAAGCCGATCGACCAGAGCATCGGGGTGTCGAAACTGACCGATCCGCCCCACATCGTGCCGATCCAGTTGAAGAACTTCACGCCTGTGGGCACCGCGATCAGGAAGGTCATGCCGGAGAAGAACGGCAGGTTGACCGCGCCGGTGACGAACATGTGGTGCGCCCACACCGCCACCGAGAGGATCGCGATGCCGAGGGTCGCGGCGACCAGACCGACGTAGCCGAAGATCGGCTTGCGGCTGAAGACCGGGAGGATCTCGGAGATGATGCCGAAGAACGGCAGCGCGATGATGTAGACCTCGGGGTGGCCGAAGAACCAGAACAGGTGTTGCCACAGGATCGGGCCACCATGGGCGGCGTCGAAGACATGGGAGCCGAACTGGCGGTCGGACTCGAGCATCAGCAGCGCGGCGGCCAGGATCGGGAACGCGATCAGCGCGAGCAGCGCGGTGATCAGGGTGTTCCAGGTGAAGATCGGCATCCGGAACATGGTCATGCCCGGCGCCCGCATGCAGATGATCGTGGTGATGAAGTTGACCGAGCCGAGGATCGTACCCAGACCACTCATGTAGAGGCCCATGATCCACAGGTCGCCACCGACACCCGGCGAGTACTGCGCGCTGGAGAGCGGCGTGTAGGCGAACCAGCCGAAGTCGGCAGCGCCGGTCGGAGTGAAGAAGCCGCTGGCCGCGATCAGACCACCGAAGAGGTAGAGCCAGTAGCTGAACATGTTGAGTCGCGGGAAGGCGACGTCAGGAGCGCCGATCTGCAGCGGCATGATGACGTTGGAGAAGCCGAAGAACAGCGGCGTCGCGAAGAGCAGCAGCATGATCGTGCCGTGCATCGTGAACAGCTGGTTGAACAGCTCGTCGTTGACGACCTGCTGTCCCGGGAACGCCAGCTCCGAACGCATCAGCAGCGCCATCAGACCGCCAACAAGGAACCAGAAGAACGACGTGACCAGGTACATCTTGCCGATCAGCTTGTGATCGGTGGTGGTCAGCAGCTGGTAGATCAGCTTGCCGAGCGGCTTGCGGCCGCCGGCGACTGGGGGTGCAGCGGTGGCGGTCACTCGCCCTCCTCCTCGTTGTGAGCGGCGACGTCGTCGGCGGGGCGGGTGGACTTGCCACCACCGAGCAGCGGGCGCTCGGCCTCGAAGCCGTTCTGCGCCAGCGTGTCGACGTAGGACTTGTAGTCGCTCTCGGACAGGATCGCGACCTTGAAGATCATCCGGGCGTGGTAGACGCCGCAGAGCTCGTAGCAGGCTCCTCGGAAGGTCTTGCCCTCGATGAGGTCCTCAGCGCTCGGATCGAAGGTGGCTGTGGCCTCCTTCGTGGTGATCGAGTAGTGGTTGACCCGACCCGGGACGACGTCCATCTTCATGCCGAACTCCGGGACACCGAAGTTGTGGATGACGTCGGCCGAGCGCAGGTTGAACCGCGTGGTGGTCTTCTCCGGGAGGACCAGCGTCGGGATGTGCGAGCCGGTGCCGACGACGTAGCCGTAGCTGTCGTAGGCGAACTCGTCGTCGACGAGGTTGTCGTCCGCGCTCAGGTCGGGCTCACCGATGCCGTGGTTGAAGGTCCACTGCCACTGCTGGCCGGTCACCTCGATCACGTTGGTCGGGTTGCCGTCGTCCAGCATCTCGTTCTGGACCTTGACGGTGTGGTCGAAGAAGACGATCACCATCAGGACCGGGGCGATCGTGTAGAAGATCTCCAACGGCAGGTTGTAACGCGTCTGGACCGGGACGTCGGCGTCGCTGCGGCGCCGGTAGCGCCAGATCGCCCAGAAGATGAGCCCCCAGGTCAGGACACCGGTGATCAACGCCGCGATCCACGCGCCCTGCCACAGGGCAAGGTTGTGATCCCCCTGCTCAGAACGTGGCTCGGGGAAGCCGAAACGCGCCGCCTCGTCCGAACAGCCACTCAGCAGAAGGGCGCCGGCCGTCAGCGTCGCCACCAGCGCACCACGTCGGGCGCGGGCGTGGGACGGATTCGATCCGGCCCCTGGCAAGTGCAGACCCACTACGAGCCTCTCTCTCATGCGAACACTCAGATGTCGGCAGACTACCGCGAGCGGCTTCGGAATCATCTTCAGGGGTTCCTCATGTCGCGTATGGCTACCGTTGGGTTCTGTGACCGACCGCTTCACCTACCTCGACGCCGCCTCGGCCGAACCGCTCCATCCCGCGGCGCGGGAAGTGCTTCTGGCCGCGGCCGAGCAGGGGTACGCCGACCCGCGCCGCCTCCACCGGCCGGCCCGTAACGCCGGGCTGCTGCTCTCGAACGCCCGCGAGGTCGTCGCCGAGGCCTTGGGAGTGCGTCGCGATGAGGTGCTTTTCACATCCTCGGGCACCGCCGCCGTGCACGCGGGCCTGCTGGGGCTCGGGGCACGTGGCATCGGTCACAGTGCGGTGGAGCACCAGGCGGTCATCGACGCCGCGCGATGGTCGCAGCGCTCCCCCGTCACCGAGCTCGCCGTCGACGGCGAGGCTCGGGTCGAGGTGGCCGCGGCGCGGGAGGCCGTCTCGGGCGGAGAGATCGACGTGGTCGCCGTCCAGCAGGCCAACCACGAGGTCGGCACGCTCCAGCCGCTCGACGAGGTCGCCTCCGCCATCGGCCCGACGTCCCTCTTCGTCGACGCCGGCGCCTCCATGGGACGGCTGCCGCTGCCCTCGGTCGGGGACGCGATCGCCGGCTCCGCCCGTAAGTGGGGCGGCCCCGGTGGCGTGGGAGTGCTGGTCGTACGCCGCTCCGCCCGGTGGCGCTGGCCGTTCCCTGGCGATGAGTGGTCGCGTACGGATCAGGGGTTCACGAACATTCCCGGGGCGCTGGCGGCGGCGGCGGCGCTCCAGGCGGTCGTCGCCGAGCGCGCGGAGGTCAATGCCCGCCAGCACGAGCTGATCGCGCGGGTCAGGGAACGGGTTCGGACGGAGATCCCGGACGTGGACGTCGCCGGCCCCGACGAGGGCCGGCTCCCCCACCTGGTGACGTTCTCTGCGCTGTACGTCGACGGCGAGGCGCTGGTGACCGCACTGGACCGCATCGGCGCCGGTGTAGCCAGCGGCTCGGCCTGCACCTCGGACACCCGCGAACCCTCTCGGGTACTGGCTGCCATGGGAGCGCTGACACACGGTAACGTTCGCCTATCGCTGACCCGCGACACGACGCGAGAGGATGTGGAGCGCGTGCTCGACGCACTGCCCAGGATCGTCAAGGACCTGCGCGCCGAGGCTGGGCTGTGAGCGGCCCGGTCGTCACCCTCGACTGCCGCGGACAGGCCTGCCCGCGGCCGATCATCGAGCTCGGCCGCCACCTCGGCGACGTCCAGGTCGGCGAGGTCATCGCCGTCGCGGCCGACGACGTCGCCGCCCACCACGACGTACCCGCCTGGGCTCGCATGCGCGGGCAGGAGTTCGTCGGCGAGGTCGCAGCAGAGGACGGCGTACCCGTCTATCGGATACGCCGCCTCAGCTGACGAGCTGTCGTCGATCTCGACCCGCGGTCGCGGCTTCGCAGGCTCAGGCCTTGATGTTCGGGGCGATCTGGTCGGCGGCGGTGTCGCCGTAGGACTTGCGGACCCGGGCGACGAACTCCTCGGCGGTGAAGGAGTACTCCTGCGGGCCGACGGTCTCGACGCAGTAGGCGGCGAGGACGCAGCCGACCTCGGCGGCCTGCTCCAGCTCGCAGTCCCACGCCAGCGCGGCCAGGAACCCGGCTCGGAACGCGTCGCCGACCCCGGTCGGCTCGACGGCGTCGACGTTCTTCGCGGCGGGCAGCTCGATCGCCTCCTCGCCCTTGCGCTGGATGCGTACGCCGTCCTTGCCGAGCGTGGTGACCTGGGTGCCCACGCGCGCCAGGACCTCCTCGGCGGACCACTCGGTCTTCTGCTGGAGCACGTGCGACTCGTACTCGTTGGTGAACAGGTAGGCGGCGCCGTCGACGAGCTCGCGAATGAGCTCACCGTCGCCGAAGGCGAGCTGCTGGCTCGGGTCGGAGATGAAGGTGTAGCCGCGCTGGCGCGCCTCCTGGGTGTGGCGCTTCATCGCGTCGGGGTCGTCCGGAGCGATCAGCACGAACGCCGGCTCGCCGACCTTGTCGGCGATCGGACCGAGCTCGATCTCGCGCGCCTCGGCCATCGCGCCCGGGTAGAAGCTGGCGAACTGCGCCATCGCGGTGTCGGTGGTGCACACGAACCGTGCGGTGTGCAGCGTCTCGGAGACGTGGAGGTGGTCGCAGTTGACGCCGTGGCGCTCGAGCCAGGAACGGTAGTCGGCGAAGTCCTCGCCGACCGCACCCACGAGCACCGGCGCGAGGCCGAGGTTGGCCAGACCGAAGGAGATGTTGGCGCCGACGCCGCCGCGGCGGATCTCGAGGTCGTTGACCAGGAAGCTCACCGAGAGCTTGTCGAGCTGGTCGGCGACCAGCGAATCGGCGAACTTTCCGCCGAAGCTCATCAGGTGGTCAGTGGCGATGGAGCCTGCGATCAGGAGTGAACCGGACATGCGCGGAACCCTACCGGCGAGACCTCGGGCGATGTTAAGGCTCGGCCGTGGACGGGAGATGAATATTACCGCTGAGTCGGCCTTCTGCTACTGGTTGGTAGTGCTTACCGTCGTTTGCATGACAGAAATGCGCGTTCCGTACGACGACCTCGACAGCCCCGCGCAGCTCTGCGCCGACTGTGCCGCCGCCGACAGCGCGCTGCGCCTGCCCACGCCCCGGGTGCGCGAAGCGGCCCGCCCCGCGCCCGCGGTGCGGATGCAGGCCCGCGAGCCGCGCGACGCCGCCATGCTCGAGACCTGCGGGCACGTCGCCGACGGTCTCGCCCTGACCTGATCGATCCCGCCTGAGCGAGATCAGAAATGCCAGCAGCCCCTGCCTATCCGGCAGGGGCTGCTGATGTACTGGGACTCAGTGGAACGAGTCACCACAGGCGCAGGATCCGGTGGCGTTGGGGTTGTCGATGGTGAACCCCTGCTTCTCGATGCTGTCCACGAAGTCGATCATGGCGCCGTTGAGGTAGGGAACGCTCATCCGGTCGACCACGACGGAGACACCGTCGAAGTCGGTGACGACGTCACCGTCGAGGGTGCGCTCGTCGAAGAAGAGCTGGTAGCGCAGGCCGGAGCAGCCACCGGGCTGCACGGAGATGCGCAGGCTCAGGTCGTCGCGGCCTTCCTGCTCCAGGAGGCTCTTCACCTTCGCGGCGGCAACGTCACTCAGGTTGATGGAGTCGGCGCGGCGTTCGGTCGTCTGCTCGGTCATGTAGCTGGGCTCCCTGTGCGTGGGTGCGGGTGTGTCTCAAGGTCAATCGTCGCACATCCTCGGTTATTCCCGATGGTCGACGGACCAGGTCCGGGCCACTCTGGCCGCGACCTGGACCAGGGAGTCGTACGCCTGGCCGATCGCCCGCTCTTCGCCGACGCTGTCGACGAGCGAATAGGCGGCGTCGATGCCGAGCGTACGCATCTCCCGTCCGCTCATGCTGACCCTGCCTGCCAGCACGACACAGGGCCGCAGCGCCTGCTCGGCCAGCCTGGCCACCCCGGCCGGAACCTTCCCGGCCGCGCTCTGCGGGTCGAAGGAACCCTCACCGGTGATCACCAGGTCGGTCCCGGCGGCCAGTTCGGGCAGGCCCAGCAGGTCGGCGACGACGTCGAACCCCGGCCGTCGGGTGGCACCGAGGAGCAGCAGCGCGAACCCCATCCCACCGGCCGCGCCGGCGCCTTTCTCGGTCGCGGTCCTACGTGAGGTGGCGGCGGCGAGATCCTGGAGGGCGCCGTCCCAGCGGGGCATGGTCTCCTCGGCCAGCCCCTTCTGCGCGCCATAGACCTTGACCGCCCCGAAGAGGCCGGTCAGCGGGTTGTCCACGTCGCTGGCGATCACGATCTCCAGGCCCAGCGGCTCGGGGAGCGTGACCTCGGAGATGCCCTCGAGCCCGGCGACGCCGGCATCGAGCGGCCGGTCCGCGGTGGCGCCCAGCGCGGCGAGCAGCCCCGCTCCCCCGTCGCTGGTGCCCGAGCCGCCCAGGCCGACGACGACCTTGTGGGCTCCGGCGTCGCGGGCGGCGAGGAGCAGCTGCCCCACGCCGTACGAGCTGGCCTGCTCCGCCCCCTTCCCGCCGGTCAGGTGCAGGCCGGCGGCCTGGACCGACTCGACGTAGGCGGTCTCGCCGTCGACCAGCACCTGTGCGGTCACCGGCTCACCGTGCGGACCCCTGACCTCGACCTCGTGCAGGTCACCGCCGAGGACCTCGTCCAGCAGCTCGAGGAATCCCGGGCCGCCGTCCGCCATCGGCGCGAGCGAGAGCTCGTCCCGGGGTGCCGTACGCCGCCACCCCTCCGCGATCGCGGCGGCCGCCTGGGAGGCGGTGAGCGTGCCTGCGTACTTGTCGGGGGCGATCAGCACTCGCATGGCCGAAACCTACCCGCGCACGGAAGCTGCGGGTGCTCCCTCCGACGTTTCGGTGTCGTAACCATTCAGCATGCGTCGCGTTAAGGTCGTTTCGTGCGGATCTTCGGGCGGCGCCGGGCCGGCGACTCAGAGAGCAGACGGATCAGCGCCTTCTGGAGCTGGTGGGCACAGAAGGGCGCGCTTGCCTGCGGTGCGGCGCTCGACGCCGACGACCAGGAGGCTCTCGTCACCCTGCTGGCCAGACGGGTGGACGCGATGGAGGCGGGCCTGAGCTGGGAGGTCGGCCCCGGGCCGTTGGGCGGGCGGCTGCTGGTCGTCTCGGCCGGCGGCAACCCGGACCATCGTGCGCTGGCACGCCGCTGGCTGCTCGCCGCCCCCGAGCCCGATGACATCTCACCCTGGGAGTTCAGCGACCAGCGCCCGCCCCTCGACGATCCGGTCGAGGCGGTGCTCACCACCCCTGGTGGCTCCGCGGTCCGGCTCGCCGACGTACTGGTCGGCGCCCGGCAGCGCGGCGCCCACTTCGACCTCACCCTCTACCACCCCACGTTCCCCGACCTCGCCGAGGACGCCCGGCTCCAGGTCGCCTTCCATGCCCTCGACACGGCGCTGGGCGAGTCCAGCACGGAGCTGTGGATCGGCGAGGTCGAGACCACCACAGCCCGCCCCCGCGACGGCTTCGGCCTCGACGGGCTGCGCGTCGCCGTACGCAACCTCCGCAAGGAGTACGTCGACCCCGACGGCAACCCGGCCTGGGTGCTGCTGCACGGGGAGAGCCCGCAGGGGCCGGTGATCGCGAGCGCGGTCGTCCCGCTGCACCCGGTCACCGCACCCAATCTGACTCATCACGTCGGAGTGATGGTCCCCTACGTCGGCTTCGCCGAGCGGGGGCTGCCCTCGGCCGACGCCCTGCGTGAGCTGGGCCAGCTCGAGGACCGGCTCACCTCGACCCTCGGCCCCGACGGCCGCGTCGTGGCCCACGAGACCACCAACGGCGTACGCCTTCTCCATGCCTACGTCGATCCCACCACCTCCGCCCCGCAACGGCTCGAGAAGACCGTCGGCGGCTGGGTCCACGGCGACGTCGTCACCCGGGTCGACACCGACCCCGCCTGGGACGCCGTGCGCCCGCTGCGCGCCTGATCGGTACCACCATGTGACCCACGCCACCGAGGAGCCGAGCCCTCGACATGTATTATCGTCATCATGACGACTGTCGACCTCCCGCTCCTCCCCCTGGGGCGCGGTACCGATCTGAACTCCGAGCGTGGCGTCGAGTGCCCCGGCGACCTGCCGGCCGCCTCCGACCCCGACCTGGTCAAGCGCGCGCTCGCCGCCAAGGAGAAGCTCGGTGAACGCGTGTTCGTCCTGGGGCACCACTACCAGCGCGACGAGGTCATCCAGTTCGCTGACGTGACCGGGGACTCCTTCAAGCTGGCGCGCGACGCCGCTGCCCGTCCGAACGCGGAGTACATCGTCTTCTGCGGCGTCCACTTCATGGCCGAGTCGGCCGACATCCTCACCTCGTCCTCGCAGGCGGTCATCCTCCCCGACCTTGCGGCCGGGTGCTCGATGGCCGACATGGCGCGCCTGGGCCAGGTCGAGAAGGCCTGGGAGGCGCTCACGGAGGCCGGCGTCGCCGAGCAGGTCGTGCCGGTGACGTACATGAACTCCTCCGCCGACATCAAGGCGTTCTGCGGGCGCCACGACGGCGTCGTGTGCACCTCCTCCAACGCGCAGGCCGTGCTGGAGTGGGCCTTCGACCAGAAGGACGATGCCAAGGTCCTCTTCTTCCCCGACCAGCATCTCGGCCGCAACACCGCCGTGCTCAAGCTCGGCATGTCGCTGGGCGACTGCGTGGTCTGGGACCCGCTCAAGCCCGGCGGTGGCGTGACCGCCGAGGAGCTGAAGGCCGCCAAGATCATCCTGTGGAAGGGCCACTGCTCGGTGCACGGCCGCTTCTCCCCCGACACCATCGACGACCTGCGCGCCGAGATCCCGGGCGTGCAGATCCTGGTCCACCCCGAGTGCCAGCACGAGGTCGTCCTCAAGGCCGACCTGGTCGGCTCGACCGAGTTCATCATCTCGACCATCGAGGCCGCTCCTCCCGGGTCCGCCTGGGCGATCGGCACCGAGCTCAACCTGGTCAAGCGCCTCGCCAACGCCCACCCGGACAAGCGGATCGTCTTCCTCGACCGCACCGTCTGCTACTGCTCGACGATGAACCGCATCGACCTCCCCCACCTCGTCTGGGCCCTCGAGTCCCTCGTCGAGGGTCAGGTCATCAACCGCATCGAGGTCGACCCCGACACCGAGCACTACGCCAAGCTCGCCCTGCAGCGCATGCTCGACCTCCCCGGCAAGACCGAGAAGGACTGACCTCCTCCCGCCGAGCCCGCATTTGTGGCGGGCCGAGTCCGCACTTGTGGGCGACGAATGTAGAGATTCGTCGCCCACAGGTGATTTCTCGGCGTCCGTTTCTGCGGTTTCGGCTGAGGTCAGTGGGCGGGGAGACGTACGGCGATGGTGGTGTCGCCGGGGACGCTGGTCAGCTTCACGGAGCCGCCGTGCGAGGTGACGATGGCGTGGACGAGGGCGAGGCCGAGGCCGGCTCCGCCGTCGCGCTGACGGGCCTCGTCGGCCCGGGTGAATCGCTCGAAGGCGCGCGGGACCAGGGCCGGCGGGAAGCCGGGGCCGTCGTCGTGGACGTCGAAGCCGTCAGGACGTACGCGGACGGTGACCGTGGTGCCGGCGGGCGTGTGCCGGCGCTCGTTGGTGAGCAGGTTGCTGATCACCTGGTGAAGGCGCTGGGCGTCGCCAGTGACGATCACCTCAGCCCCGCCCGAGTCGGCGTCGGCCGGCAGCTCGAGCCGCCAGGTGTGTGAGGGGTCGACGACGCGGGCGTCGTCGACGGCCTCCAGGAGCAGCCGGGTCAGGTCGACCGAGTCGCGCGCGAGCGGGCGGCCCTGGTCCAGGCGCGCGAGCAGGAGCAGGTCCTCGACCAGCGCTGTCATCCGCAGCGACTCCTCCTCGACCTTGCCGAGCGCCGTCGGGACCGCTTCGGGACGCTGCTGCGCCAGCTCGGTGTAACCGCGGATGGTGGTCAGCGGGGTGCGCAGCTCGTGGGAGGCGTCGGCGACGAACTGGCGTACCTGCTGCTCGCTGCGGTGACGCTCGGCCAGCGAGGTCTCGACGTGGTCGAGCAGCGAGTTGAGCGCGGCGCCGACCTGGCCGACCTCGGTGTCCTCGTCGGTGAGCCGCTCGGGTACCCGCTCGGTCACCGAGACCTCGCCGGAGGAGAGCGGCAGCGCGGCGACGGTGTGCGCGGTGGCGGCGACCTCGCGCAGCGGGCTGAGCTGGCGGCGTACGACGACATAGCCGGCACCCGCGGCCGCCACCACCCCCAGCAGGGTCAGCAGGGCCTCCCAGAAGACCAGGCTCTGGATGGTGTTGTCGACCTCGGCCGTCGAATGGCCGACGACGGCGACCACCGCCTGGCCCGTTTCGGTGTCGACGCCGGACTGGGCGACCACCCGAAAGGTGCCCTGGTCGGGCAGCTCGACGTCGTGAAGGTGAGCATCGGCACGTACGTCCTCCAACGCGTCCAGGTCGGCGGTGCTGAGCGACTTCACCTTGTCCGGGTCGAAGTCACCGAGCGTGCCCTGGGCCTCACCGTTCTCGGGGAAGTACGCGATGAACGAGTCCGGCGCGCTGCCGAGGCCACGCCCGGGACCAGGGCCTGGACCGCCGACGATGCGAGCCATGTCCTTGACGTCCCGGTCGAGCCGGTCCATCAACGTCTCACGCAGCGCGATCGTGGCGAACGTGGCGATCAGGAGCGAGACGACCAGCACCAGGGAGACTGCGGTGATGACCAGCCGCGAGCTCAGCGGCGCGACCAGCCGCTTCAAACGGATACTCACTCAGCGGCCTTCAGCACATAGCCCGCACCCCGCATGGTGTGGATCATCGGCTCGCGCCCGGCGTCGATCTTCTTGCGCAGGTAGGAGATGTAGAGCTCGACGACGTTGGCCTGGCCGCCGAAGTCGTAGGACCAGACCCGGTCGAGGATCTGGGCCTTGGACAGCACCCGGCGGGGGTTGCGCATCAGGAAGCGGAGCAGCTCGAACTCGGTGGCGGTGAGGGTGATCTCCTCCCCGTCACGGTGCACCTCGCGCGAGTCCTCGTCCATCGTCAGGTCGCCGACGCGGATCACCGAGTGCTCCTCGACCCTGGTCGCGCCGGCCCGCCGCATCAGCCCGCGCAGCCGGGCGACGAGCTCCTCGAGCGAGAACGGCTTGGTCACGTAGTCGTCACCGCCCGCGGTCAGCCCGGCGACCCGGTCCTCGACCGCGTCCTTGGCGGTGAGGAAGAGGACGGGTACGGCCGGGTTGGTGGACCGCACCCGGCGCAGCACCTCGAGCCCGTCGAAGTCGGGCAGCATCCAGTCGAGCACGATCGCGTCCGGCGTGAAGTCGCGGGCGGCGTTGACCGCCTTGGTGCCGGTGTGTGCCGCCGACACCTCCCAGCCCTCGTAGCGCAGCGCCATCATGATCAGCTCGGCGATGTTGACCTCGTCGTCCACGACGAGAACACGAAGGGGCGACCCGTCGAGGCGGGTCATGTCGGAGGCGGCAGCGGTCATGTCACTCATCCTGCCCCGAGAGGCTGTGTGATTCCTGTGTGGCTCCTGTGCGTGTCATCTGGACGGCGGACCGCCGCCTGGAAACCCAGCTCCCCCGGCGCCACCGGGGAAGACACTCGAACCGCCGCCGGTGCTGAACGCGCCACCACCGCCGTCGGAGGAGGAGTCGTCCGTGGTCGGCAGTGCGGTCGAGAGGTCGGCCAGCACGATCTCGTCGCCCTCGTCGATCCCTTCGGTCACCTCGACCGTGGTCCTGCCCGTCAGCCCGGTGGTGACGCGTACCTTCTGAGGGTTGCCGTCCTTGTCCAGAACGGTCACGGATCCGTTGGAGACGGCCGAGGCAGGAACGGTGAGTACGTCCTCGGCGGATCCCAGGACGACCTCCACCGTCGCGGTGTTGCCGGCGAGCAGGTCCAGCCCCTCCTCATCGAGCGTCACGGTCACCGAGAAGGTGCTGCTGCCGGAGGACGTGTCCGGCACCTTTCCGAGCAGGGTGACCTTGCCGGAGAGATCCTTGTCGACACCGGCCGGCGAGACCGCGGCCGTCTGGCCCACCTGCAGCTTGCCCAGCTGCGCGCTGGTGACCTCGAGCTCAACGCTCGTCAGGCCTTCGGCGATCACGGTGACCGCGGCAGCACCGGCGCTCACCGAGGACCCATCGGTGACGTCCACAGCAGCAACCGTGCCGTCCGCAGGTGCCTTGACCACGGCGGCGGCCAACGCTGCCTTGGCGTCGATGATGTCGACCTCGGCCCGGTCGATCTCGGCCTGGTCCTGGGCGATCGTCGCCGCCGTGACCGACTGGCCGGACCCGCCCATGGCGCCACCGGAGCCGCTCTCCGCGCTGCCCTGGCCCGTCATGCCCTCCGGCTGCGTACCCGCGCCGCTCTGACCTTCGACGCTGCCTTCGACGCCTCCGGGCTTCTCCCCGCCGGAGCCGCCTGGGGATCCACCCGCGGTGTCACCCTGGCCACCCTCGGGAGTTCCTCCGGTGCCGCCTCCCGTGCCTCCGGCGGAGGCCGAGGCGAGCAGGGCGTCGAGATCATCGATCGTGGTGGCGAGCGTTCCCTTGGCACCCGAGAGCGCCTCCTTGGCGCGACCGACGGCTTCCTGCGCGGAGTTGAGCTGACCGATCGCATCCTGCACGCTGCCCTTGGCCGAGCCCTGGGCGGCGAGCGCGTCGTTCAGGTTGCTGGTGCACTTCTCCGAGGAGCCTTCGTCGGTCGAGGTGCAGCTGGCCTTGGCATCGTCCAGTGCCTGGGCGAGGGCTCCACCGTCGTCGAGCGTGCCACCGCCCGAGACTAGCTCGGAGAGCTTGTCGATGGCGGCGGACAGGTCGGCCTGCGCGTCCTCGAGCTCACCCTCGGCCGTGGAGACCGCGGTCTGGGCGTCGGTGACCTCGGTCTGCAGTGCCTTGATCTGCGCGACCACGTCGGTGTCGCCGACCGCCGTCATGGTGCCCGAGGTGCCCGAGCTGCCGGTGAAGACGGCCGTGATCACACCGCCCGAGGTGTCGGACGTCGTGGTGCTCGACTCGGTGGCCGTGCTCGAGGATGAGGAGGTGGAGCCAGAGGCCTGGGCCTCCTTGTCGGACTCCAGCTGTGCCTTGGCCGAGGCGAGGGATGCCTTGGCCGTCTTGAGGCTCTTCTTCAGCGAGCTCGTGTCGAGCCTGGCCAGGACCTGGCCCTCCTTGACCGTGGTGCCCTCCTCGACAACCGAGGCCACGGTGCCGCTGGTGCCGAAGCTGAGGTCTGCCCGGCCGTTCGGCGCGACCGTTCCGGCGAGCGAGAGGGTCTGCTCGACGTCGCCGGTCGAGGCCGACGCAAGACGATAGCCGTCGGCGGGGTCCGTCGAGGCGGCGTACGCCACGTAGCCGCAGCCGGCGAGGACGGCCAGGGTCGCCACTCCCGAGGTGGCTCTGACCCAGCGTGCAGCCGGCCGTCTCACGACGACGCCCCGCCCTGCGAGCCGCCGCCCGGGAACCCACCGCGTCCGAAGCCGGTGGAGCACTCGCCGTCGACCGCGTCGGAGACCTCGATCCGCTCGGCGCTCACCGCGCCGGTGTCATCCGCGGTGCCGTTGGCCGTGACGCAGCGGCCGATGGTCAGCGCTGAGGCGTCGGCCGTCCTGGTGGTCGTCACCGTGGTCTCGCCGGTGGTGGTCACGGTCACCGTCGTGGTCTCGGGCTCAGCACCCTCCTCGGCCTGCGGGTCGAAGCTCGTCGCGGCGACCGTGATCGTGTCACCGGAGACGGCGGTCACCTCACCCGAGGTGCCGAACCCGCCACCACCTCCGGGGCCACCTGAAGGCATCCCGCCCTCCGGCGCGCCCGAGGGCATCTCCCCCTCGGGCATCCCCGAGGGACGGCCGCCGCCGAAGCCACGCTGGCAGGATCCGTCGGTCTTCTCCGTGACCCGGATCGAGACCGCGGTCACCGCGGTCTCGGAGCTCTCCGAGCCGTCGGCCGGGGTGACCACCACGCACACCCCGGCCGTGATGTCGGCGAGGCTCCCGGTGACCTGCTGGGTGATCGCGGTCTTGTCGGTGTAGGTCACGGCGGTCTGGCTGCCGCTGCCCTGAACCTGGATGGTGGAGCCGTCGGCGGCGGCGATCTTGCCGCTGGCCCCCGGCATGCCGCCGCGCTGGCCGCCGCCCTGTTGACCAGCCCCCTGGCTGTCACCGGCGGGAGCATCCTGGGCCGTGTCGTCGGAGCCGCAGGCGGTGAGCAGGAACAGCCCGCCCACGGCGATGGCTGCCAAACAGATGCGCTTCACAAAGAGTTCCTTCGTACGTCGAGATGGGTGCGTCACTCGCTGCGGAGTGCGTCGATCGGGGTCAGGCGGGCGGCACGGGTCGCGGGGTAGACCCCGAAGCCGATGCCGAGCGTGAGGGAGGTGGCCAAGGCGGCCGCGGTGGCCACCGGCGAGACCGAGACCGGCTGGTCGATCAGGTCCGGCAGGCCCCAGGCGCCGAGGGAGGCGATGATGATGCCGACCACGCCACCCGCCAGCCCGAGAAGGGACGCCTCGACCAGGAACTGGTTGCGGATCACCGCCGGGGTGGCGCCGAGCGCCTTGCGCAGCCCGATCTCGCGGATCCGCTCGGTGACGGAGACGAGCATGATGTTCATGACCCCGATGCCGCCGACGAGCAGCGAGATCGCCGCGATGCCGCCGAGCAGGACCGTGAGGGTCTCGTTGGTGGCGTTGGCGGTCTCGACCAGCGAGTCCTGCGACGAGATCGTGAAGTCGGCATCGGCCGCACTCACGTCGTGCAGGTTGAGCAGCAGCGCGTCGATCTCCTGGTACGCAGCCGAGAGGCGGTCCTCCGAGGAGGCCTCCACATAGATCGTCGAGACGCTGGAACTGGAGGACCCGGTCAGCGCCTTCGCGGTGCTGATCGGGGTGACCGCGGTGTCGTCCTCGGTCGAACCCGACGAGGAGGAGCCGCTCGAGGCGAGCACGCCGATCACCGTCAGCTGGGTGCCGCCGACGCTCACGGTCTGCCCGACCGGATTGGCCGGTCCGCTGAACAGCTCCGAGGCGGTGTCGGACCCGAGCACGACCACCTTCGCCCCTTGAGAGACCTCCTGGGAGGTGAAGAAGCGTCCCGAGGAGAGGTTCCGCTTGCGTACGTCGAGCCACGAGGTCGTGGCGCCGACCAGCGAGGTCGTCCAGTTGGTCGTGCTGGTGTCGAGCTGGGCGTTGGAGGAGGTCACCGGGGCGACTCCCTTCACGTCCGGAGCGGCCGCGTCGTCCGCGATGGCGTCGGCGTCCTGGAGGGTCAGCGTGGAGGCGGACCCGAACCCGCCGCGTACCCCGGAGGAGTCGGTCGAGGAACCGGGCGAGACGATCAGCAGATTGCTGCCCAGCGCGCTGATCTGGGACTTCACCTGGTCCTGGGCACCTTGGCCCAGCCCGACCGTGAGGATGACCGAGGCGATGCCGATCACGATGCCGAGCATCGTCAGCATCGACCGCAGCCGGTGGGAGCGGACCGCGTCCCAAGCGGTGCGAAATGTCTCCGCCCAGCTCATCGTGCCCCCACCAGGTCGTCGGCGGTGATCAGGCCGTCGCGGATGGTCAGGTTGCGACTCGCCCGGGCCGCGACGTCGTGCTCGTGGGTGATCAGCACGATCGTGCGGCCGCTGTCGTGGAGCTCGTCGAGGAGCCCGAGCACCGCAGTGGTCGAGCCGGAGTCGAGGTTGCCGGTGGGCTCGTCGGCCAGGATGATGTCCGGCTCGGTGACCAGGGCCCTGGCCACCGCGACGCGCTGCTGCTGGCCGCCGGAGAGCTCACCGGGCCGGTTGTCGACCCGGTCGCCGAGGCCGACCCTGGTCAGTGCCTCGACGGCGCGCTCGTGCCGCTCGGCGCTGCCCATGCCGGCGTACACCAGCGGCAGCTCGACGTTGCGCCACGCCGCCAGGCTCGGCAGCAGGTTGAACTGCTGGAACACGAAGCCGATCCGGCGGTTTCGGACGTTGGCGAGCTCGGTCTCCGACATCGTCGAGACGTCCTCGCCGCCGAGGTGGTAGCTCCCCTGCGTCGGTACGTCGAGGCAGCCGAGGATGTTCATCAGCGTCGACTTTCCCGAGCCTGACGGTCCGACCACGGCGACGTACTCCCCCGCCGTGATCCGCATGTCGACCCCGCGCAGGGCCTCGAACTCGATCGAACCGGAGTGGTAGGTCTTGCGTACGCCCTCGAGCGACACCACCGCGTCGGTGGTCTCGGACGTCACCTCGAGCGTGCTCACTGGCCACCGCCGCCCGGGAAGCCGCCGCCACCCGGGAAACCCTCCGGGAGCTCTCCGCCACCCGGGAAACCGCCCTGGCCACCCTGGCCGCCCTCGTCACCGCCGCCAGCGCCGGTGGGCCTGGTGAATCCCTGCATCTCGACGCTGTCGCCGTCCTCGAGGCCCTTGGTGATCTCGGTCGTGGCGCCGTACACCTCGCCGGTCGTCACCTCGGTCCTGACCGCCTTCCCGTCGACGACCTTGTCGACGTACGTCTTGTCGCCGTCGGTCTGGATGGCGGCGCTGTTGACGGTGAGCACGTTCTCGCGCTGCTTGACCGTGATCGCGGCGGTGACGCTCGTGCCGGGATAGACGTCCTCGACCTCGCCGGTGACCGCGATGGTCACCGGGAAGACCGCGGCACCGGTCGAGCTCGACTCGGCCACCTTCCCGACCGTGGAGACGGTGCCGTAGATGTCCTCCTCGGCACCGTTGAGGGTGAGGGTGGCCTGGAGACCCTTCTTCACCGTCGACGCGTCGTCGGCGCTGACGGTCGCCTCGACCACGAACGAGTCGGTGGAGACGACCGTGACGGTCCCGCTGGAGTCGCTGGAGCCGGAGTCGCTCGAGGAGTCCGATCCCGAGCCGGTACCTCCGGGCATGGTCCCGCCGCCTCCCGCAGCGCTGTCACCCGAGCCGGAGCTGCTGCTGGTGGACGAGGAGCCGGAGCCGACGGTGTCGCCGACCTCGATGTCGAACGCCGTCACGGTGCCGGAGATGGTGGAGCGCAGCACTGCGTCCTCGACCGCCTCGCGGGCGCTGTCCAGATCGGCCTCGGCCGAGACCACGGCGGCCTCGTCGGAGGCGAGCTGTACGTCGGAGGCACCCGAGTCCTGGTCGGTCTCGTACTGCTCCTCGGCCGCGGCCAGCGCGGACTTCGCCGCGGTGCGCGACGCGATCAGGGACTCGTCGTCGACCTCGGCGAGCGCCTGACCCTTCTTGACCACGTCGCCCTCGGCGACGTGCACCTTCGTCACGGTGCCCGAGACCTCGAAGGTCAGGTCGGCTGTCTCGGCCGCCTCGACCGTGCCGCTGGCGGAGACCGTCTGCTTCACGGTTCCCGAGGACGCCTGCGCCGTCATCGTCTGCGACTGTGCGGTGTCCTCGCGGGTCAGCGCCCAGGCGCCCGCCCCGCCACCGACCACCACTGCCGCCACCCCGGCGGCGAGCAGGATCCGGGCCGTACGCCCCAGCCTCCGCCACCGCTCCGTGAGTCTCTTGCGCACCACTCTGCCTCTCTCCTCCACCCCGGCGGGCCGCCGAGGTCCGACGAGAGGACTGTCGTGAGCGTGGCTATGCGAGAGGTCGGCTCGGGCTGTGCGGAGCCTGTGAATCCGGCGCGTCCGCGCCGGCGCGGCGGGCGGTGTGGAGCATCAGGTCCGCACGTACCTCCACCTGCGCGGGGAGCACCGCGGCCAGATCGGCGAAGAGTGCGGATCGGTCGGCGGCCGGAAGGATCCGCACCGCGGAGATGGTGTCGAGGTGGCGCAGGTAGCCCGTCGCACCGGACCGTCGGCGACCTCTCTCACCAGCGCGACCAGCTCGGCGGGATAGCCGGGACGGAATCGCTCGTAGCCCTCCACGACCGCCCCGAAGCTCAGCCCGCGTTCCATCGAGCTCAGAGCCCGGGGGCGCCCCAGAGCGCGAGCCAGCGGGACAGGTCCTTCTCGACCGGGAGGTCGCCCTCGATCGCGGTGCGGACGTTGATCTCGAGCAGGTTGTCGCGCTGTTGCGGGCCGGTCGGGACGAAGGGGTAGAAGGTGCCCTGCTTGTAGAGGTAGATCAGCCCGACGCTGCGTCCGTCGGCCCCTCTGAAGGCGATCAGCGAGCAGAGCAGCCCGGGCCCGAAGCCGTTCATCTCCAGGGTGGTGTTGACCGCGTGGAGGTCGGTGACCAGGCCGGTGATGTCGGGGTTGGCCGGGTCCAGCGGCTCATGGTCCACGCTGAGCCAGGTGAAGCCGAACTCGTCGATGCTCGTGGTCACCTTCGGCGCGTTCTCGGAGGCGCCGAGCAGCGCGACGATGTCGTCCTGGGTGCCGGCGAACCCGGCCCCGGCCGCGGCCCGGTAGCAGACAGCTCCGTCGCCGGTCGGGACCAGCCCGAGCGAGGTCTGCATCGTGAGTGCGGCGGTCGGCACCGCGAACAGCGCGTCGAGATTGGCCTGCTTCGGTCGCGTACGACCCGTGATGACATCCCAGAAACCCACGGGGCCGACCCTACTGCGCCGGTCGGCCGAGCTCGGCCTCGATCCTGGCGAGCTGCTCCAGACGCTGCTCCAGCGACGGGTGCGTCGAGGTGAGCGTACGCAGCGACTGGCCGCTGATCGCCGGCGCGATGAAGAACGCGTTCAGCGCCTGCGAGGACCGCAGGTCGCGGCTCGGGATCGAGGAGATCTCGCCGGTGATCTTCTGCAGCGCGCTGGCCAGCGCGGCCGGCTTCATGGTCAGCTGCGCGCCGGCCCGGTCGGCGGCCAGCTCCCGGTAGCGCGACAGCATCCGCAGCAGCAGCCAGGACACGGCGTAGACCGCCAGCGAGACCAGCAGCACCACCAGCCACACCGGGAGACCGTTGTTGTTGTCGCGACGGCCGCCACCTGCGTACGCACCGTACTGGGAGCCGCGGCTCAGCATCCCGGCCACGATGCCGGCCGAGGAGGCGACGGTCATCACCAGCACGTCGCGGTGGGCGACGTGGGAGAGCTCGTGGGCGAGCACGCCCTCCAGCTCCTCGGCACTGAGCCGTTGCAGGATGCCGGTGGTCACCACGACCGCGGAGCGCTTCGGCGAACGGCCGGTGGCGAAGGCGTTGGGCATGTCGGTGTGGGCGATCCCGACCCGTGGCTTGGGCATGTCGGCCAGCGCGCACAGTCGGTCGATCATCGCGTGCAGCTCGGGCGCCTCCTGGGCCGACACCTCGCGCGCGCCCATGGCGCGCATCGCGAGGGTGTCAGAGGAGTACCACTGCCACCAGGCGATGCCGAGCCCGACGATGCCGATGATCGGCGCCCACTGCGCAGGCATGACGAACATCAGCGCCACGATGAGCCCGACGAACAGCGCGCCGAGCAGGAACATCACCGTGGTCATCCGGACGGTCAGCCCGGCATCACCTTGGAAGCGTGACATCTTCTTGCCGCGGTTCTAGCCGGGGATGAGGCCCTCGTCGCCGAGCATCTCAGAGACCTCGGCGAGCGTGGAGCCGGGTCCGGGAAGGATCAGGTCGGAGGAGTCGATCGCGTCGACCGGGTGCGCGGTGCCCAGCGACCGCACGCCGTCGAGCAAGGCCGCCAGGGCGGCGTCGAAGACGGCCTCGTCGGTGCCCTTGCAGGCGGTCTCGACCGCGGCGTCGAGCTCGTTGAGCTTGTCGACGGCGGCATCGTCGAGGTCGTACTGCCCCTCGCCCAGGATGCGTACGATCACTGCTCGGCCTTCTTCTCGGTCGAGTCCACGTCGATGACCGGCGCGCTGGCATCGGCACCGGGCAGCGCCTGCGTCTGCTGCGGGGCGTTGAGGCCCTTGAGCGCGGCGAGCTCGGCCTCGACGTCGTTGGTCGAGCTGAGCGCATCGAGCTGGCGGGTGATGTCGTCGGACGGACCGGCGGTCAGGTCGTCGAGGGCACCCGAGGCGAGCAGCTCGTCGACCGCACCGGCGCGAGCCTGCATCTCGAGGGTCTTGTCCTCGGCACGCTGCATCGCCATGCCGATGTCGCCCATCTCCTCACCGATGCCGGAGACGGCCTCGTTGATCCGGGTCTGCGCCTCGGCGGCGGTGTAGGTCGCCTTGATGGTCTCCTTCTTGGTGCGGAAGGCCTCCACCTTGGCCTGCAGCCGCTGCTGGGCGAGGGTGAGCTTCTCCTCTTCACCCTGGAGGGTGGCGAGCTGCGCGTTGAGATCGTTGATCTGGCTGGTCAGGCCGGACTTGCGGGTCAGCGCCTCGCGAGCGAGATCCTCGCGGTTCATCTCGATGGCCTTCTGGGCCTGGCCGGTGAGCTTGTCGGACTGCTGCTTGAGCCCGTTGATCTGCAGCTCGACGCGCTTGCGGCTGGTCGCGACGTCCGCGACTCCGCGGCGCACCTGCTGCAGCATCTGAAGCTGCTTCTGGTAGCTGTAGTCGAGCACCTCCCGTGGGTCCTCGGCCTTGTCGAGCGCCTTGTTTGCCTTCGCCTTGAAGACCAGGCTCAGCCGCTTCATCACACTCATCGGTTCCCTTTACGCCTCTCATATGCGGCCGACCGCCGGCCGCCCCGCGTCGTCGCTTGCCGCTGGACTCTCGTCGTCCTAGGACAAGTGTTGCCTCTCACCTTAGGCCGGGTCCACAAAACTCGCTGTCAAGGCCGCTCGGGATATCCTGTATGTGTCCCAGCCAACAGGTAAGAGGTCACTTAAGTTGTTCGGTCGCAAGTCCCCCGCCCAGCAGGTCGTCGAGCCCGAGAACCCGGTCAAGGAGATCGGCAAGGGTCGTCCGACCCCTTCGCGCAAGGAAGCGGAGGCGGCTCGCAAGGCGCGCCTCAAGCAGCCGCGTACGCGCAAGGAGATCAACGCCGCCAACCGCGCCCAGCGCTCCGAGCAGGGCGACAAGATGCGCCAGGCGATGAAGACCGGCGACGAGCGCTACCTGCCACTGCGTGACAAGGGCCCGGTCAAGCGCTTCATCCGCGACTGGATCGACGCCCGGTTCACCTTCGCCGAGATCGTGCTGCCGGTGCTGATCATCGCTCTCGTGGTGCCCTACATCAGCCTCGAGCTGGCGATGTACTCCCAGCTCTTCACGCTCGTCGTGATGGCCACCGTGATCGTCAACCTGATCGCGCTGCGCTTCATGCTCCGCAAGGAGCTCAAGCGCCGCTTTTCCGACGACGACCTCAAGGGCACCACCTACTACGCGATCATGCGGTCCATCCAGATCCGCCCGCTGCGCCTGCCCAAGCCGCAGGTCAAGATCGGCTCGCAGCTCCCCGACGACTACCGCTGAGGCTCGCCGACTCGGGAAGGTCCTCGACCTCGCAGACGAGGCTCGCGCCGCCGACCCGGTCCTGGAATGCCCAGGCGTCGGCCAGATCGGTGAGCTTCTCGGCGACATAGGGCTCAGGGGCCGCCGCCGGCACCGAGGTGAGGGTCCAGACCGTGGAGAGCTCGACCCGGGTCGGCGTACGCCACGCCAGCTTGACCCAGATCTCGCCGGGCAGGTTCGAGATGGCCACATGGACCCCGAAGGCGGCGAGCACCTCGAGCCGGTTGGCGGCGCGGTCGCCGACGACCCGGGAGTCGGTCCACGCCCGTACCTGGCTCATCGCCTGGTCCGGCGTCAGCAGATCGACGGCATCCTCGCGGTCGGTCTCGTGGACGTGGTTGCTCATCAATTGACCTTTCGGGTGGGGGTGGGTGTGTCCGGAGCCGTCTGGATGTCCCAGATGGTGTCGAGGCCCGCTCGGCGAAGCCGTCCGGCGAGCGCCGGATCCGCGTTGCGGAGATGCAGGGGCACGCCCCGCTTCCCGCAGCGCCGTTTGGCCCACAGCAGCGCCGCGACGGTCGTCGAGGAGAACTCGGTCAGACCTGCCAGGTCGACCACGACCGCCTCGGGACCGCCCGCGAGCATCTCCGCCAGCCGCCAGCGCAGGTTGTGGATCGCCCGCAGGCAGGTGGCGTCCGAGAACGGGACGACGACGGTCTCCTCGACCGGGTAGAAGTCCGTCTCGCTCATGTCCACCACACTTCCCGCGCCGTATGGAGGACCCTTCGCAGTTTCGTGTCAGTTCCGTGTCATTTGCGGCAGGTGGGCCGTCACGGCTCGGCCTCCTAACCGCTCGGATGAGACCATGCGAGGCGTGCAAGAGGCAGCCACGCGAGTGCTCATCCTGGAGGACGACTACGGGCTGCGTACCTCGCTCCGGCTCTTCCTCGAGCAGGAGGGGTACGCGGTCGGTGAGGCCGACGACGCCGAGATCGCCCTCGAGCTGGACGCTGTCGAGCCGTTCGACGTGATGCTCGTCGACCTGATGCTCGGCGGCATCGACGGCTTCACCTTCATCCGCAGCGTTCGCCCGCGGACGACCGCTCCGATCATCGTGATCAGCGCTCGCGACGGGTCCAAGGACGTGGTCGCGGCGCTGGAGGCAGGAGCCGACGACTACGTACGCAAACCGTTCGACGTCGCCGAGGTCAGGGCCCGGATCAAGGCCGCGCTGCGACGCCCGGACTACCCGCTCGTGTCCTCCGCGGGTGGCTACACCCCGATCGGGGGCATCGTGCTCGACTCGACCGACGGACCCCTGATCTTCGACCCGGCAGCTGCCACCCTGCGCCGCGGCACTGAGGACCTGCACCTCACCAGCACGGAGTTCAAGCTCCTGCTGGCGCTGACGGCCGGCCCCGGCCGGGTGATGACCCGCGAGAACCTGGTCAGCCAGATGTGGCCCGAAGGTCACCACGGCGACGTCCGGGTCGTCGACGTGCACGTCAGCCGGTTGCGCAACAAGGTCGACACCGGGGCCGGCGGCGTCATCTCGACGGTTCGTGGGCTGGGCTACCGGCTGGATCCTCGATGATCCGCTGGCCTCCGCGGCGCGGGCTGCGCGCCAACGTCGTGGCGGCGTTCGCTGCCGGCGCCCTGTTGATCAGCCTGATCCTCGCCTTCAGCACCTACTTCTCGGCACGTCATTACCTGATCGTCCAGCGCGAGCGGAACGCGCTGCAGCAGGCCTACATCGACGCCGCCCTGGTCAAGGAGCGGCTTCGCACGAACGGCGTGAACGTCGCCGAGGTCCTCTCTGAGATCGCCCCGCCGAGGCGCACGACGGTCTTCGTCCACCAGGACGGACAGTGGTACTCCTCCGATCTCACCACCCAGGTCCACGACGCCACCAGCACCGTCGCGACCAGCGTCGAGGCCGGAGACGTGGCGCTGTCCTGGACCGATACCAGCGACCGACCCAACATCGTGGTCGGCGTCCCGCTCGAAGGGGTGGACGCCGACTACTACGAGGTCACCTACGCCAAGGAGCTCAGCGAGACCCTCGACACGATGGGTTACGCGCTCGCGATCTCCGCGGCCATCACGACCCTCGCCGGTGGAATCCTGGGCTGGTACGCCGCCCGGCGGGTGCTGCGCCCGCTGCGCCAGGTCGCGCTGGCCGCCGCCCGGATCTCCGCCGGAGAGCTCGACACCCGGGTCGAGGCGACCGACGACCCCGACCTGGCCACCCTCACCGGGTCGTTCAACACGATGGTGGACACCGTCGTCGAGCGCCTCGACCACGACGCCCGCTTCGCGGCCGACGTCAGCCACGAGCTCCGTACGCCGGTCGCCACGCTCACCACCAGCATCGGTGTCCTGCAGGGCGATCGCACGCTCTCGCCGAGCTCGGCGACAGCCGTCGGCCTGATGGCCGGTGAGCTCGACCGGTTCCGCGGTGCGCTGGAGGACCTGATCACGCTGGGCCGGCTCGATGCGGGCGTGCGCGAGTCGGAGTGGGAGGTGCTGAACGTCGCCGATCTGGTCGCCGCGACTCTCGCCGATGCCGAGATCAGCGGCAAGGTCGTCGTCGACGTCCCGGCGGAGCTCGCGATCTATGCCGACCGGCTCCAGGTCCACCGGGCGCTGGCCAACCTCGTTCGCAATGCCGAGACCCACGGCGGCGGCCTGACCGCGGTGCACGCGACCGCACGGCGCGGCTACGCCGAGATCCATGTCGTCGACTCCGGCCCCGGGGTTCCCGCCGCCGAACGAGAACGCATCTTCGACAGGTTCGCCCGGATGGGCGCCCGCGGCGCCACCACTGGGAGCGGGCTGGGGCTGAGCATCGTCGAGCAGACCGCGCAGCTCCACGACGGCTCGGTCTGGTGTCGCGAGGCCGACTCCGGCGGCGCCGACTTCGTGCTCTCCTTCCCGCTGGCGCCCACGGCGAGGACCAACTCCGGCCGCGACGCGACATGAGGGCGGTGCGTACGTCCTGGGCGGCGGGCGCCGCCGCCCTCCTCCTGCTCGCGGTGGCGTCGTGCGGAGTCCCCAACGACGACCAGGTACGCACCGTCGACCCGTCAGAGGTGCCGTACCACCTGCTCGAAGACGTGGAGGAGGGCGCCTCGAGCGCGACGAGCGGACTCGCCGGACCTCGGCTCTACTGGGTCGACGCCGAGGACCGGCTCGTCGGCCGGCCCGCGGCGAGCTTCTGCGCGAAGACCCTCCGCGGGGTCGCCAGGAACATCCTCGGCCAGCTCGGCGACGGGCCCTCGGCGCGCGACCTGGGCTCCGGCCTCGGCACAGCCCTGCCTCCGGACAGGTGGCTGAAGCTCGTGGCGATCACCGACCGCACCGCTCACCTCCGCATCTCCAGCGACGACACGATCGCCACCAACCGGGTCGTGCTCGCGACGGCGCAGACGGTGCTGTCGCTGACCTCGATCCCCGGCGTGGACCAGGTGGAGATGGAGTACGACGCCGGGCCGTTGCAGGTGCCGCGGTCATCGGGTGAGCTCGCCGACGGACCGCTGCGGTACGACGACTACCGCAGCCTGCTCGCTGACTCCGACGATCCGGCCGAGCAGCCCAAGGACGAGCTGCTCCGACGCGGCGACCTCTGCCCGGGCTGACTCCCGCCGGTCTCAGACCAGCCCGAGGACTTCCTCCAGGCCGACGGTGAGCCCGGGGCGCGAGCCGATGCCACGGATGGCGGCGAGTACGCCATGGGCGAAGGAGGCGTGCGAGAGCGAGTCGTGGCGGATGGTCAAGAGCTCGCCGACACCGCCGAGGACGACCTCCTGGTGGGCGACCGATCCCGACATCCGCAGGGAGTGCACCGGGATGCCCTCCACAGAGGCCCCACGCGCCCCGTCGAGGGCCGACGTGGTCGCGTCGGGCGCCGGGTCCACCCCGGCCTCCCGGCGCGCCGCAGCGACGAGCTCGGCGGTCCTGCGTGCCGTACCCGAGGGAGCGTCGGCCTTGCGCTCGTGGTGGGTCTCGACGATCTCGACGGACGGGAAGTGGGCGGCGGCGAGCTCCGCGAAGCGCATCATCAGCACGGCACCCACGGAGAAGTTGGGCACCACCATCGCCCCGACGCCCGGAGCCTTCGCCAGGAACTCCTCGAGCTGCTCGACCCGGTCGGGGCCGAAGCCCGAGGTGCCGATCACCGTGTGTACGCCGTGGGACAGGCAGAACTCCGCGTTGCCCATCACCGCCTCGAGCGTGGTGACGTCGACGGCCACCTCGGCACCGGCGTCGGTGATCGCCGACAGCTCGTCGCCGCGACCGATCCTTGCGACGAGCTCCAGGTCGTCGGCGGACTCGACGGCCTCGCAGACCGCCGAACCGAGCTTGCCACGTGCACCGAGAACAGCCACCTTAGTCATGAGGCCACACCCTATAGATCACGCTCCAGCAACGATCGACCACCATCCGGTGAACAATTTGCAAGGCTCGTCCTGAGCTTGTCGAAGGGGCTGTGCGCAGAACCGTAGGAGGATCTGGCAGTCTTGGACCCATGGTGGTGCAGACGATCCCTGCTCGGATCCGTTGGGCCGTTGATTTCATGGACATTCAACCGAACGATCATGTCCTTGAGATCGGCTGTGGCCCGGGGGCTGGTGCCGAGCTGATCTGTAGCCGGCTGGAGACCGGAAAGCTGTTTGCGATCGACCGCTCGGAGTCGGGTGTCGATCGTACGAAGCGACGCTGCGCGAAGTACCTGGAGTCAGGACGCCTCACGGTTCGCCAGATCGACCTCGCGACGCTGCGGGTCCCGGTCAAGCGGCTGACGAAGGTATTCGCGTTCAACGTCAATCTGTTCTGGGTGCGTGACGCATCCGCCGAGATAGCGCTGCTCCACGAGCGCGTGCTCCCCGGTGGCACGGTCAACCTCTTCTACGAGGCCACCCAGCGCGAGCAGGTCCCCGAGATCATCGAGAAGTCGAGCAAGGCCCTGGCCGACGCCGGGTTCCGCGTCTCCATCGTCGACTCCAAGGTCCCCGCCGCCGTCGGGATCATCGGCAAGCGCTGAGAACCCGCCGAGTCGGCTCGTCATGACGAGCCGACTCGACCAGCGATCCGGACAGAACGCGCCAACTCGGGTCAGGCTGGGCCGACCACCGCGAGGATCTCAGGGCGCGTCAAGATCTCGGCCGCGACCTCGCGGCACTCCTCGAGGGTGACCGCGTCGATGCGAGCCAGGACCTCGTCGATCGAGTAGAGCTCACGGTGGACCAGCTCGGCGCGGCCGATGCGGGACATCCGGGAGGCCGAGTCCTCCAGACCCAGCACGAGGCCGCCACGCAGCTGGCCCTTGCCGAGCTCGAGCTCCTCGGCGGTGATGCCGTCGCGGGCGACCGCGGCCAGCTCGGAGCGGACGACCTCGAGGACCTCGTCGAGCTTGGCCGGCAGGCAGCCGACCTGGACCCCGAACAGACCCGTCTCGGCGTGGCTGTAGGCGTAGGAGTAGACCGAGTAGGCCAGGCCGCGGTGCTCGCGGACCTCCTGGAAGAGCCGTGAGGAGGTCGCGCCGCCGACGGCGGTGTTGACCACCTCGAAGGCGAAGCGGCGGTCGTCGCCACGCTGCAGACCCTCGCGGGCCAGGATCACGTTGACCTGCTCCAGCGGCCGCTGGGCGCTGATCTCGCCAGGAGCGACCTCCAGCGGGGACCCCTCGCGGGGAGGCACCGGGGCGGCCGCGGCCGTCAGGAAGCCCGCACCGGAGAACGCCTTCTCGACCATCGCCACGACCTCGTCGTGGTCGACGTTGCCCGCGACCGAGACGACCATCCTGGGGGCGACGTAGCGCTCCCGGTAGAAGTCGTCGATCTCCTCGCGGGTCAGCGCCGAGATCGAGGCCTCGGTGCCGGCGATGCCCCGCCCGAGCGGTGTCTCGGCGCCCCACGCCTGCGCGGAGACGAGGTTGTGGATCACGTCGTCGGGGTCGTCGTCGTGCATGGCGATCTCGTCGAGGATCACGTCACGCTCGGCCTCGACGTCCTCGGCCGTGATCAGCGAGGAGGTCAGCATGTCGCCGACGACGTCGATGGCGAGGGGCAGGTCCACGTCGAGCACCCGCGCGTGGAAGCACGTGTACTCCTTGGCGGTGTAGGCGTTGAACTCCCCACCGACGCGGTCCATCGAGGAGGAGATCTCCAAGGCCGTACGCGACGGGGTGCCCTTGAACAGCAGGTGCTCGAGGAAGTGGGAGCAGCCGTGCTGACGGGGGGTCTCGTCCCGGGAACCGACGCCGATGAAGACGCCGATCGCGGCCGAGCGGACCCCGGCCATCTGCTCGGTCACGATCCGCAGCCCCGAGGGGTGGACCGTGCGGCGTACCAGCGACGTCACCGCGCCGTTGACCTCGGTCTGCTCGAGCGTGACGGTGGTGCCGGGCTCCTGGTTATAGCCGGAGGACCGGCCGACACCCATGTGTCGACCGGTCCCCCAGGTAGTGCGTGACGCCAAGGTCACTCCTCGTCTGCGGCCTCGGTGGCGGTCTCCGCAGGAGCCTCCTCGGAAGGAGCCTCCTCCTCGAGCACCGGGGCGAGCGACAGCTTGCCGCGGTCGTCGATCTCGGCGATCTCGACCTGGATCTTCTGGCCGACCTCGACGACGTCCTCGACAGACTCCACGCGCTTGCCGCCGTTGAGGGCGCGCAGCTTGGTGATGTGGAGCAGGCCGTCCTTGCCCGGGAGCAGGGCGACGAAGGCGCCGAAGTTGGTCGTCTTCACGACCGTGCCGAGGTAGCGCTCGCCGACCTCGGGCATGGTCGGGTTGGCGATCGCGTTGACCGCCGCGCGGGCGGCCTCGGCGGCGCCGCCGTCGGTCGCGCCGATGAGCACCGTGCCGTCGTCCTCGATGGAGATCTGGGCGCCGGTGTCGTCCTGGATCTGGTTGATGACCTTGCCCTTGGGCCCGATCAGCTCGCCGATCTTGTCGACGGGAACCTTCACGGTGATGATCCGCGGAGCGGTCGGAGCCATCTCCTCGACGCCGCCGATGGCCTCGTGCATGACGTCCAGGATGGTCGTCCGCGCGTCCTTGGCCTGGTTGAGGGCCTGAGCGAGGACCTCGGCCGGGATGCCGTCCAGCTTGGTGTCGAGCTGCAGCGCGGTCACGAACTCCGCGGTGCCGGCGACCTTGAAGTCCATGTCGCCGAACGCGTCCTCGGCACCGAGGATGTCGGTGAGCGCGACGTACTTCGTCTCGCCGTCGATCTCACCGGAGATCAGACCCATCGCGATGCCGGCGACCGGGGCCTTGAGCGGGACACCGGCGTTGAGCAGCGACATCGTCGAGGCGCAGACCGAGCCCATCGAGGTGGAGCCGTTGGAGCCCATCGCCTCGGAGAGCTGGCGGATCGCGTAGGGGAACTCCTCGCGGCTCGGGAGAACCGGCAGGAGCGCGCGCCGGGCGAGCGCACCGTGGCCGACCTCGCGGCGCTTCGGGGAGCCGACGCGGCCGGTCTCGCCGGTGGAGAACGGCGGGAAGATGTACTTGTGCATGTAGCGACGGTGCTTCTCCGGGGAGAGCGTGTCGAGCTGCTGCTCCATCTTGAGCATGTCGAGGGTGGTCACACCCAGGATCTGGGTCTCGCCGCGCTCGAAGAGCGCCGAGCCGTGGACCCGCGGGATGACCCCGACCTCGGAGTGCAGCGGACGGATGTCGGCCAGGCCGCGACCGTCGATGCGGACCTTGTCGCGCAGGACCTGGGTGCGGATGGCCTGCTTGGTGATGGCCTTGAACGCCGCACCGATCTCGCCCTCGCGGCCCTCGAACTGGTCGCCGAGCTTCTCCAGGAGGGCGGACTTGATCTTGTCGCCCTCTTCGTCGCGCTCCTGCTTGGTCAGGACGCGCTCGCGCGAGCCCTTGACGCTGTAGAGGTCGGTGACGTCGGCGCCGGCGATGGCCTCGACGGCCTCGTAGACGTCGTCCTGGTAGTCCAGGAAGACCGGGTAGTCCTGGACCGGCTTGGCGGCCTGCTTGGCCAGCTCGGCCTGGGCCTCGACCAGCTGCTTGATGAACGGCTTGGCTGCGTCCAGACCACCGGCCACGATCGGCTCGGTCGGCGCCTGAGCACCGGACTGGACCATGTCCCAGGTCTTCTCGGTGGACTCGGCCTCGACCATCATGATGGCGACGTCGCCGGTGTCGGTGACGCGGCCGGCGACGACCATGTCGAAGACGGCGTTCTCGAGCTGGCTGTGGGTCGGGAAGGCGACCCACTGGCCCTCGATCAGGGCGACGCGCACGCCGCCGACCGGGCCGGAGAACGGCAGGCCGGAGAGCTGGGTGGACATCGACGCGGCGTTGATCGCGAGCACGTCGTAGGGCTGGTCGGGGTCGAGCGCCATGACGGTGATGACGACCTGGACCTCGTTGCGCAGACCCTTCTTGAAGGTCGGGCGCAGCGGGCGGTCGATCAGGCGGCAGGTGAGGATCGCGTCCTCGCCCGGGCGACCCTCGGAACGGAAGAACGAGCCGGGGATCTTGCCCGCGGCGTACATCCGCTCCTCGACGTCGATGGTGAGCGGGAAGAAGTCGAAGTGGTCCTTCGGCTGCTTCGATGCGGTGGTCGCCGACAGCAGCATCGTCTCGTCGTCGAGGTAGGCGGTCACGGAACCCGCGGCCTGCCGGGCGAGGAGCCCGGTCTCGAACTTGACGGTGCGGGTGCCGAACTTGCCGTTGTCGATGGTCGTCTCGACGGCAGTGATGACTGGTTCGGTCAAGGAATTCGTCCTTAGTCTTTGTCGCGGAGCGCCCCCGCGCCGGGCGTGTGCACTCGTTGCGCACAGGGCCGGTCTTCGATCGAGACCCTCAGCCTTCGCGGCAGCTGCCGAAATCTGGGAGTCACTACCGAGGACCGAGCCGGACGGGCGGGCCGCTCCTGGTGATGATCATTTCTTCGTACCCCGGCCGGTGGCCGTAGCACTCTCGGTCCAGCCTATCCGCCGACCGCCCGAAACGTGGAACGCACGCCCCTCTTGCGTCTCAGACGACGGTGACGGGGTGGCGTACGACGGCATCGAAGAAGTAGCCGCCGGGTTTGTGGGCGGCGACGTCGGGCTGGGTGCGGCCGGCTCGGTCGGTGGCCCGGACGAGGATCTCGTACGTCCCCGGCTCGGGGTTGCGCCAGGTGTGGTCCCACTGCGCCCAGCCGAGGCCGCGGCCACCGGTGGGGCGGCCCGGGGAGTGCGGGACGGCCCGCGCCCAGGTCTCTCCCCCGTCGGTGCTGATCTCGACGCGCGCGATCGGCGCGGCACCGGACCAGGAGCGGCCGCTCAGCACGATCCGGTCGCCGGCCGGGATCTCGGCGTTCCACTCCAACTCGAGGGCGGAGCGGACCGGGTTGACCGTGAGTGGGCCGTCGGCGTTGTACCACTTCGTGTCCCAGGGCGAGGTCAGCACACTCGTGGACACCTCCAGCGAGCCGAGCCACTTGATGCTCGCGATGCCGATCCAGCCGGGCAGCAGCAGCCGCAGCGGGAAGCCGTGGTCGGGCAGCAGGTCCTCACCGTTGGCACCCCAGACGAGCAGGGCGTCGTCGAAGGCCTTCCCGATGGGGAACGGACGCCGCACCCGGCCGTAGTCGACGCCCTTGTCCACATAGCCGGCATCGAGACCGCTGGCCTGCACCGAGACCGCGTCCTGGCGGATGCCGACAGCGGTGAGGACGTCCCCGAGGCGTACGCCCTTCCAGCGGACCGCGCCCACCGCGCCGAGCGTCCACTTGGTGCCGCTGACCTCCTGGCCCTGCTGGGTGGTGAAGAAGCTGCGACCGTTGCCGGTGCACTCGTGCACCGAGGTCGTCTCGACGTGGCGGAAGGCCTTGAGGTCGTCCAGGGTGAGCCTGACCCCGGCGGGGTCACGCAGCCCGTCGCCGAAGATCTCCAGCTCGTACGTTTCCCGGTCGATCTGCGGGGTCGCGGTGTGGTTGCGCACGAAGAGGTCGGCCTGCGGGGTCAGGTAGCGGCGCGGGTCGACCGAGTCCCAGCGGGTCTCGGCGTTGGTGCCGTAGTCGATGAACCGCTCGGCGGGCAGCGGCTTGAGGATCGCCGGGGCACCCGCGACGGCGCCGGCCGTGACCGAGTCCGTGACCTGGGTGGTGCCCACCGCTGCCGCCCCGAGCGCCGCGGTGGTGAGGAAGGTGCGTCGGTTCAGACCTGGGGACGTCATGACCTGACATTAACATGACCAACTTACTCTTGTTAGGGCTTCGACAGTCTGCTCGGCCACCAGATCCGGTCGCCGGCATCGAGGTTGATGGCAGTGACGAGGATCGAGCGGACGATCATCGTGTCGAGCATGACCCCCAGCGCGACAGTCACCCCGATCTCGGCCAGGAAGACCATCGGCAGCGAGCCGAGCACCAGGAACGTCGCGGCGAGGACCACGCCCGCCGACGTGATCACGCCGCCGGTCGAGGTCAGCCCGACGAGCGACCCCTCACGGGTGCCGCGGACCTGCGACTCCTCACGCACCCTGGTCATCAGGAAGATGTTGTAGTCGATGCCCAGCGCGACCAGGAACACGAAGGCGAACAGCGGGAACGACGGGTCCGTTCCGGCGAAGCCGAAGACGAACTCGAAGATCAGCACCGAGATGCCGAGCGCCGCCCCGAACGACAGGATCACCGTGCCGAGCAGGATCAGCGGGGCGACCAGCGCCCGCAGGAGCACCATCAGCACCAGCAGCACGACCAGCAGGACGATCGGGATGATCACCAGGTTGTCGCGCTGACTGGCCTCGAGGGTGTCGAACATCATCGCCGAGGTGCCGGTGACCAGGGCACCGGAGCCGTCCACCTCGCGCACCGCCGAGCGTGCGTCGGCCACGATGTCGTACGCCTGGGGCGAGGTCACGTCGGCGTCCACCACCGCCGCGATCGCGACGACGCCGCCCTGTGGTGGCCCCAGCGCGAAGCTCGCCGTCTCCCCCGCCGGGGTCTTGGTGGGCACCAGCCCGTCGACACCGTCGAGCGCCTGCTGCACCTGCGCCTGCGCCGCCTCGTCGGCGACCACGAGCAGCTGGTTGGACTGGTCGGCCATGTCGTGGTCGACCAGCACCTGCAGGCCCGTGATCGAGTCGAACTCCTTGGTGTAGGTCTCGTCCGAGGCCAGGCCGTTGGCGTCGAGCCGCAGCACGCCGAGGCAGGCGAGGAGCAGAAGGCCCGTCGTCACCATCCAGACCCGGCGCGGCCGGACCGAGACCTTCTCGCCGACCCGCGCCCACAGACCGGTCTCGGTCGGGTCCTCCGACCCGTAGGCCGGGCGCTTCGGCCAGAAGACCCACCGGCCGCAGATGACCAGCAGGGCCGGCAGCAGCGTGACCATCACCAGATAGGTAACCCCGATCCCGACGGCCACGACCGGTCCCATCCCGGCGGTCGAGTTCATCTCCGCGAAGGTCAGGCAGAGCATGGCGAGGATGACGGTCACGGCACTGGCGAGGATCGCCGGAGCGGCCCGGTGCAGGGCATGCGCCATCGCGTCGTGACGGTCCTCGAAGTTGCGCAGCTCCTCGCGGTAGCGGGAGACCAGCAGCAGGGCGTAGTCGGTGCCGGCACCGATCGCCAGGATGCTCAAGATGGCCTGGCTCTGGCCATTGACGGTCAGACCCGCGTCCTTCGCCAGGAAGTAGACCAGGCCCATCGTCACGCCCAGGCCGACCACGACCGAGACGATCGGGAAGAGCCAGAGCACCGGGCTGCGATAGACGAACAGCAAGATGACCACGACCACCGCGAGCGCGGCCAGCAGCAGCGTCGTGTCAATGCCGCCGAACGCCTCCGCCGCGTCAGCCGCGGAGCCACCCTGCCCGGTGACGTGCAGCGTCACGCCGTCGTGGTCGGCGATCTCACGGACCTCGTCGACGAGGCCGGGCATCTTGTTCCAGCCGTCCGAGCCGAGGTCGAAGGTGACGGTGACCTGGGCGACCTCGCCGTCCCTCGACAACAGCGGTGGCGCGATCTCGCCCTCGACCCCGTCGAGCCCGCCGAGCTCGGCGATGTCCCCCGACGCGACCTCGGCGAGGTCGGCACCGGTGGTGGTGGTCGAGGTGTAGACGAGCGTGGTGGGGATCGCGTTGGGGTTCTGGAAGGGGCTCATCTTGTCGAACCCGCGGGTCGACTCGGCCGATGCCGGCAGCCACGAGCTGGCCTCGTTGTTCTGCACCTCGGTCAGCTTCCCGGCGAAACCGCCGAGCGCGACCACGGCGAGCAGCCAGAACACCACGACGACGTACTTGGTCCTGGGCCCGGTCAGCTTTCCTGCGAGCTGTCGATGCACGGTTTCAAGACTGCGCCCGATCCACCCGGAAACGCATCAGTAATGCCCCAAGAGGCCCCGCTCAGGCCCAACCTTCCCTAAAACAGGCGAACGGGCCGCCCCCGTATGGGGGCGACCCGCTGCCTACGAAGATCAGGAGATCAACGACGAAGGCCGAGCTTCTCGATGATCGAGCGGTAGCGCTCGATGTCCTTCTTCTGAAGGTAGTTGAGAAGGCGGCGGCGCTGGCCGACGAGCAGCAGCAGACCACGACGGCTGTGGTGGTCGTGCTTGTGCTCCTTGAGGTGGTCGGTCAGGTGGGAGATGCGGTGCGACAGCAGCGCGATCTGCACCTCCGGCGAGCCGGTGTCACCCTCGGTCGTGGCGTACTCGGCGATGATCTTCTTCTTGGTCTCCGCGTCAGTTCCAACTGCCATGCGAAGGCTCCCTTCCGGCCCGTAGGCCCACTCGTTGCGCGGCGCGCCCGGGCCTGTTCACCGGGGCACTCTTGGTCCGCGGCCGATTTCACGGCTTGAGTCGCCGACCCCCATGGGCCGACAACCCGAGAAGATTAACAGCGAGCCGGCGTACGCCCCGAATCGCCGCCGGATCAGGCCACGATCACGAGCCGCGCCACCAGCCGGCGCAACCTCCACCAGAGCTTCATCGCTCTCCCCCATCTCTTCCACCACTGGGTTCGACGGCTGCGGAGCCGGTTAGGTTGCATCGCTCAGCTCATGGCTTCTCAGCGCCGCGGAACTCCGCGACGCCGGGGCCGCGTCCTCAGGAGCGCCCGCGGACGTCGCGGACGAAGTCCTTCCAGGCGGCCGTGTCACCGGCCGGACCCTGGCCGCGCGCCGGCCCGGTGAAGGTGCGTACCTGGACCGGCTGGGCCGGCTGGTTGGTGGTCACGCGGGCGAGGCCGGTCTGCGCGGTCGGCACCGCGACGCTCGTACGCAGCTGCTGGCCGTAGCCGCCGGGCGCTCCCCCGGAGCCACCGCCGGAGATCAGCGACGACATCGGCGTGTACTCCTCCACCTCGTCGCGCTTGCCGGGGATCGCCAACCAGATCAGCGCGATCAGGAAGCCGGTCGCCCACCCGTAGGTCACCCCGTACGCAGCACCCGAGGCGAGTACGTCGCCGAGCGAGGCCACCACCGAGGCCTCGCGGCCGTCGCTGAGGTAGGTATAGAGGCTGTCGGCGACCTGACCGGCGGCGGTGGCGATGATCGCGGCGAACCAGCAGCCGAGGAACACCGGCCAGAACGCCCGCGGCCAGATGCCGATGGTGCCGAGCCAGGTCAGCAGCCAGGTGAGCACGAAGACCGTCGCGGTGAGGATGCCGGAGTGCACCAGGGAGTCGCCGGAGAGGAGCCCGCCGAACGCGTCGTCACCGAAGTAGGTGAGGCGGTCACCGAGCAGCGAGGCCACCCAGCCGGCCGAATCGGTGCCGTTCTCCTCGATCCAGGTCGAGAACGGCGTGGAGCCCGAGAGGAACTGCAGGGCCCAGAGCCCACCGGTGACGAGGACCGCGTTCAGGAAGGCCGGGATGCCGCCGCGGGGGCGATCGGCCTCGACCTCGGTCTCGTAGGCGGACGTGGGCGTGGAGTGGGGATCCATAACGAGCAATTCAACCGCACCCGGCCCCGGCTGAACAGGCCGCCCGGACCTACGACTCGGTAAGACCCTGCTGAAGGATGCGGCGAGCCCGCACCACGTCGGCGCGCATCTGCTCGACGAGCGCGTCGATCCCCTCGAAGGCGACCATGCCACGCAGCCGCTCGACGAAGGCGACCTCGACCTCGACGCCGTAGAGCTCGAGGTCGTCGCGGTCGAGCACGTAGGACTCGACGCGGCGTCCGACCACGCCCTCGAAGGTGGGGTTGGTGCCGACCGAGATGGCGGCGGGGAACCGCTCGCCGGTGTCGCGCCGGGTCAGCCAGCCCGCGTAGATGCCGTCCGGCGGCACCGCGGTGAGCGAGTCGGTGGGCACGTTGGCCGTCGGGAAGCCGAGCTCGCGGCCACGCTGGTCGCCCTTCACCACGACGCCGCGCACCGAGTAGGGACGGCCCAGCGCCTCGGCCGCGCCGGAGACGTCGCCGGTCGCCAGACACGTACGGATGTAGGTCGAGGACCACACCTGGGGCCCGCCGTCGAGCGGGATCCCTTCGGCGGAGAAGTCGTGGATCTTGCCGTAGGCGACCAGGTCGGCCACGTCGCCGGCGGCCTTGCAGCCGTAGCGGAAGTTGGCGCCGACCACGCACGCCTCGGCGTGCAGCGCGTCGACGAGCACGCGCTGGGCGAAGTCGTCGGGCGACCAGTTGGCCATGTCCATGTCGAAGGGCAGCGCGAGCACCGCGTCGGCACCGGCCGCGAGCAGCAGCTCGGCGCGCTCCTCCATCGTGGTGAGCACGCCCGGGGCGTGCTCGGGCCGCAGCACCGCCATCGGGTGCGGGTCGAAGGTGACCGCCACCAAGGTGAGGTCCTTGGCATCCGCCACCTCGCGCCCTCGGCTGATCACGTGCTGGTGTCCGAGATGGACGCCATCGAAGTTGCCGACGACGACGCACGTACGCCCCAGGCCGGCCGGCACCTCACTCAGACTTCGCCACAACACGGCCACAGAATATCGGGGACTGCTCACTCGGACGTGACCTGGGCCGTCTGTCGGGCACGAAGCGTGAGATAGACGGCGCGCATTCCCACGGCTCGCTCGATCTCGCGCAGCACCGTACCGAAGAACTGCTCGCGGTAGGTCTCGTCCGTGACGGTCGAGACGGTGAGGTAGAGCGACGAGAACCCGGCGAGGAACAGCGCGACCTTGACCAGCTCGGCCGACACGTTCGGCAGCCAGGACAGGTTGTGCAGCGACTCCTGACCGGTCCAGCCCAGCTGCACCCCGTCGGTCATCACGATCGCGCCGAAGAGCAGGAAGAACGCGAAGACGGCGACCGCGATCAGCACGACCTGGGTGGCCTGGATGACGAGCAGCGCCAGCACCAGGTTCCAGCGCTCGAAACCGGTCACCTGGGCGAGCTCCGCGGGATCGGCGCCGCGGCCCTCCCGGGCGTCCTCGACGAGCTCCGCACAGGCGGCTTCCAACGGCGTACCCCCGCACGTGCGCGTCACGAAGGCGGCGTCCACGTCGTCGTCGATCCGGTCCACCTCCTCGGGCAGCCGGACCAGCAGGAACGCGGTCGCCGACCCGGCGAACAGGAGCGTGACCAGCCACAACGCTCCCAGGTCGAGGTTCGCCGTCATCTCCCAGACCTCGGCGTTGATGAACAGGAACGTCATGAACAGCAGCAGCAGCGGCAGCGCCCGCAGGGCCATCGGCAGCAGCCTGGTCAGCGACCCGAACGTACGCCCCATCGCCCACACCAGGATCGGCCGGAACCGCATCGCGGTCAGCGCATACCACGCCGCCGCGGCCCCGCCCAGAGTCAGCAGCAGCGCCGGCGCCGCCCCGAGGTCGCCGGTGATCCAGGCCAGCGCCACTCCGGCCGCCACCGCGACGACCACGACCACCACACCCACCCGGACCGTACGCCGCGGCCGCATCGCCGCTCTCACGGCGACGCGCTCCTCCGGAACGAAGTAGGTCAGCCCGTTGTGACGGAACCAGGAGTCAGTGAGCCGAAGCGCCTCGGCAGATCCGTTCTGCTTCACAAGCGGGTCATCCTCGCAGGCTTTACCGTCCACCGGGTGCACAGGGCGCCCTGCGCACCCGCAGGAGTTCGGTCACCCGACGAAGACCGCGCTCGCCTTCGCGGTCGTCGCGCCGACCGGCTCGTAGAGCGCCAGGAACTCCCCCTCGGGGGCGAACACGGCGGTGAGACCGTCGAGGGCCAGCGTCAGCTTGCGGCCGAAGCGTACGTCCTGGGCCTGCTCCGCGGAGAGGTCGACCGCGGGGAAGGCGGCCCTGGCGGCATCGGCCAGCGGGAGCGCCGCGAAGTGGTCGGTCAGCTCCTCGAGCGTCTTGGCCACCTCGAGGTCGTAGGGCCCGACCGCGGTGCGGCGCAGCATCGTCAGGTGTCCACCGACCCCGAGGGCAGCCCCGACGTCGCGGGCGATCGCCCGGATGTAGGTGCCCGAGGTGCAGCGCACGGAGATGTCCACATCGACCACGTCGCCCTCGCGCCGGAGCTCACCGACGGTGAGCTCGTGCACCGTGACCGGCCGCGCCTTCAGCTCGACCTGCTCTCCGTCGCGTACGCGCTGGTAGGCGCGCTTGCCGTCGACCTTGATCGCCGAGACGGCCGTCGGCACCTGGAGGATGTCGCCGACCTGGGTGGCGAAGGCACTGCGTACGCGCTCCTCGTCGAGGCCGGCGGCCGAGCGGGCCTCCACGGCTTCGCCCTCGGCGTCGTCGGTGGTCGTCGAGACGCCCAGCCGCACCGTCGCCGAGTAGGACTTCTCGGTCAGCATCAGGTGGCCGAGGAGCCGGGTGGCGCGCTCCACCCCCAGCACGAGTACGCCGGTGGCCATCGGGTCCAGGGTGCCGGCATGCCCGACCTTGCGGGTGCCGGCCAGCCGCCGTACGCGCGCAACGACGTCGTGGGAGGTGACCCCGGCAGGCTTGTCGACGATGACCAGCCCAGAGACAGGAGAGGTCACTCCTCGTCGTCCTCATCCCAGTCGTCGTCTGCCTCACGAGGCTTCTTGTAGGGATCGGCCTCGCCGGCGTAGGTCTCCCCACGACTGGCGGCGACGGCGTCGTCCTGCGCCTTGGCGCGGGCGAGCACGTCGTCGAGGTGGCGAGCCGTCTCCGGCAGCGCGTCGTGGACGAACTCCAGCGTCGGGGCGGTGCGGGTGCCGAGCTGCTTGGCGACCTCGGAACGGATCAGCCCCTTGGCCGACTCCAGTGCCGCGGCCGTGCCGGCCAGCTCGGCCTCCGAGTCGGCGCCGAGCACCGTGTAGAAGATCGTCGCCTGCTGGCTGTCGCCGGTCACCCGTACGTCGGTGACGGTGACGAACCCGATCCGCGGATCCTTGATCCGCCGCTCCAGCATCTGCGCGACGATCACCTTGATCCGGTCAGCGATCCGGCGAACCCGTGGGCTACTCATGTTCACACTCTCTCAAATAATCGAAGTAAATCGAGACGTTGGCCGGGCCGCGACTGCGACCCGGCCAACGTCAGAGGCTTGTTTGGTCAGCCTCGGGGAATCTCCACCATCTCGAAGGCTTCGACGATGTCGCCTTCCTTGATGTCCTGGAAGTTCTTCAGGACCAGACCGCACTCGAAGCCCTCGCGGACCTCGGAGGCGTCGTCCTTCTCACGGCGCAGCGAGGCGAGGTCGAGGTTGTCGGCCGCCACGGAGCCGTCGCGCAGGACGCGCACCTTGGCGTTGCGGCGGATGACACCGTCGGTGACCATACAACCGGCGATGTTGCCGGCCTTCGACGAGCGGAAGATCGCGCGGATCTCCGCGTGGCCGAGGACCTTCTCCTCGTACTCCGGCTTGAGCATGCCCTTGAGGGCCGCCTCGATCTCCTCGATCGCCTGGTAGATGACCGAGTAGTAGCGGATCTCGACACCCTCGCGATCGGCCATCTCCGTCGCCTTGCCCTGCGGGCGGACGTTGAAGCCGATGATGATCGCGTCGGAGGCAGCAGCCAGGTCGACGTTGGTCTCGGTGATCGCACCGACACCGCGGTCGATGACCCGGATGGAGACCTCGTCGCCACCCACGTCGATCTTGGCCAGTGCGTCCTCGAGCGCCTCGACCGAACCGGACACGTCGCCCTTGAGGATGAGGTTGAGCTCCTGGCTCTCGCCCTTCTCCATGGAGGCCATGAAGTCCTCCAGCGTGCGGCGTACGCGGCGCTTGGCCTGCTGCGCGGCACGCTCGCGTGCCTCGCGCTTCTCGGCGATCTGGCGAGCCATCCGGTCGTCCTCGACGACCAGGAAGCTCTGACCGGCACCCGGCACCGCCGAGAGACCCAGGACCATCGCCGGACGCGACGGGGTCGCCTCGGTGATCTCGTGGCCGTACTCGTCGATCATCGCGCGGACACGGCCGTGGGCCGGACCGGCGACGATGGACTCACCCACGCGCAGCGTGCCGCGCTGGACCAGGATGGTCGCGACCGGGCCGCGGCCACGGTCGAGGTGGGCCTCGATCACGATGCCCTGCGCGTCCTGGCTGGCGTTGGCCTGCAGGTCGAGCGAGGCGTCCGCGGTCAGCACGACGGCCTCGAGAAGGCCCTCGATGTTGATCCGCGACTTCGCCGAGATCTCGACGAACATCGTGTCGCCGCCGTACTCCTCGGGGATGAGGCCGTACTCGGTCAGCTGGCCACGGACCTTGGTCGGGTCCGCCTCCGGCTTGTCGATCTTGTTGATCGCGACCACGATCGGGACACCGGCCGCCTTGGCGTGGTTGAGCGCCTCGATGGTCTGCGGCATCACACCGTCGTCGGCCGCGACCACGAGGATCGCGAGGTCCGAGGACTGCGAGCCACGGGCACGCATGGCGGTGAACGCCTCGTGACCCGGGGTGTCGATGAAGGTGATCTTGCGCTCGGTGCCGTCGACCTCGGTCGAGACCTGGTAGGCACCGATGTGCTGGGTGATGCCACCGGCCTCGCCCTCGATGACGTTGGCGTCGCGGATGGCGTCGAGCAGCTTGGTCTTACCGTGGTCGACGTGACCCATGACGGTGACGACCGGCGGACGAACCGTCCAGTCGGACTCGTCGCCCTCGTCGCCGAGCTCGATGTCGAAGGACTCCAGCAGCTCGCGGTCCTCGTCCTCGGGGGAGACGACCGAGACGATGTAGTTGAGCTCCTCACCGAGCAGCTCGAGGGTCTCGTCGTTGACGGACTCGGTCGCGGTGACCATCTCCCCGAGACCGAACAGCATCTGCACCAGCTGGGCCGGGTCGACGTTGATCTTCTCGGCGAAGTCGGTCAGCGAGGAACCACGGGCGAGACGCACGGTCTCGCCGTTGCCCTTGCGGACGCGGATGCCACCGATCGTCGGGGCCTCCATGGCCTCGAACTCCTGGCGACGCGCACGCTTCGACTTCCGGCCACGACGCGAGGGACCACCCGGGCGACCGAAGGCACCCTGGGTCGTTCCGCGACCACCGGGACGACCGGCACCCGGACGACCACCGAAGCCACCCCCACCGGGACGACCCGGAGCACCGCCGCCGCCACCGGGACGACCACCGGCACCCGGACGGCCGCCGCCGCCGGGACGACCCGGAGCACCGGCACGGCCGCCGCCACCGCCGGGACCGCCACCAGGGCGGGCACCGAACGCGGCCGGGGACTTCGGCATCATCGCCGGGTTGGGACGCGGCATACCGGGACGGCCACCACCCTGACCACCCTCACGGGCGGCAGCAGGACGCGGCGGACGCTGGTCGCCACCGGCCGGGGCACCGCCCTGGCCACCCTGACCTGCACCCTGGCCTCCACCCTGGCCGCCGGGACGCGGACGCCCCATGCCCTGGTTGGAGGAGAACGGGTTGTTGCCCGGGCGCGGAGCGCCGGGCTTGCCGACCGGACGCGGTCCGGGACGACCGGCACCGGCGCCACCGGTGCCACCCGCGCCACCGCGGGCCGCAGGGGTCTGCGGACGGGCGCCGGGCTTCGGGGCACCAGGCCTGGGCGCACCCGGCTTGGGAGCGGCCGGGCGACGGTCACCACGATCGGTGGTCGCCGGCGTGCTCTGGCTGGGCTTGGGAGCGGCAGGAGCCGCTGGAGCCGCCGCCGCGGGGGCGGCCGGCGCAGCCTCGGCCTTCTTGGCCGGAGGCTTCGGGCCGGGCCTGGGCGCAGCGGGCTTGTTCGCCGCGGGCGCCTCGGCAGGCTTCTCGGGCGCCGGGTCAGCCTTCTTGGGGGCCGCGGGCTTGGGAGCCGCCGGCTTGGGGCCGGGCTTGGGGGCAGCGGTCTTCTCGTCCGCGGACGCGGAACCGCCGTTGCCCCCGCCCTTCAGGCCGGGGCCGATCTCCTTGCGGAAGCGCATCTCCGCAGGCAGCTCGACGGTCGAGCTCGCCGACTTGACGAACTCCCCCATCTCCTTGAACTTCTCGAGAACAAACTTGCTCTCGACCCCGAACTCTTTGGCGAGCTCGTGGACTCGGGTCTTAGCCACAATTCTCCTTCTGGCCACAGACCCAAATCCTGGGTGAAACCTGTGACCGTTAGTGGTTGTAGAACACGCTCATCGCGAAGTACTCATCGAGTGCTCATGAGCTTTTGCTCCAGTTCCTGGTCGGTTGACCGTCGGCGACGGTCGTGGGTGTCTGGCGCGGGTCGAGGTATTCCTCCACCGGCGCGCTGGAAAGCCCACCGCCGGCCCGTAGGGCCCTGGTGAACGCCTTCCGGCGCACCGCGAGTTCGTAACACTCGCGCGTGGGGTGCACATGCGCCCCTCGCCCGGGTGCGGTGGCTGTCGGATCGGGCAGCACGGCCGGCTGGCCGTTGCGGTCCGAGCCGGCGGTCACCCGCAACAACTCGCGCTTGGCGGCTCGCTTCCGGCAACCCACGCACGTACGGACGGGTCCGAGCTGCGTAGTTTCTTCGAGGCGTGCCACCGATCCTTAACACTACCGCTTCCGGTGTTCGGTAGACGAAACCGGGGCACAGGTCGTTCTTATTCCGTGACCCGTCCTCAGCGGCTGGCGGCGATCACAGGATCGCGGCGATCTCCGGCCAGGCCCGCAGGCCGAGCTCGCGGTCGGCCGCCTCCGAACCGCCCCAGGCAAGCCGTCGGCTGAGCGGGAGCACCGGCTCGCCGGGCAGCACGACCCGATGGCCGGCATCGGGATGGGAGACCACGATCGTCTCCAGGTCATGAGCGGTACGTCGCCGCCTGATCGCCTCCGCGAAGAGGACCGAGGGCCACAGCGCGTCGTCTCCCCCGGCGACCAGGACGACCTCACCGGCGATGCGCTCGACCGGGATGGTCGCGGCGGGCACGCGGTCGGCGTACTTCTCCAGGGCTGAGAGGTAGGCCTCGCAGTACGACGGGAGCTCCCCGTGCGCGCTTGCTCCCTCGGCCTCCTTCAGCGCGTCCTCTATCGCCTCGTCGTCGAACGGCACGAACGGCACCTGCTCGCCGCGCAGCGTCCACGAGGACCGCTGCGGCCGCTCATCGCTCAGACCCGCCCAGGCGACGTACGTCGGAGAGAGCGCGACCACGGCGTCGATCTCGGGGTGCAGCGTGCCCAGCAGGAGCGCGGCCTGGGCGCCCCAGGAGGTCCCGAGCACCACCAGCCGCTGGTAGCGGGAGTGGAGGTCGGCGAGGACGTCGTCGAACGTCTCCAGCGGCATCAGCCGGGCCTCGCCCGGCTGCCCGGGACCGCCGAAGTAGCGGATCGACGCCGCAGCCGCCCCGTGCGAGGCGAGCATCCGGCACCGGTCCGTCTCGATCCGCCCCGACGACCCCGAGAGCACGAGTACGCCGGTGGTGGCGCCCTCCGGCTCCAGAAGGACGCCCTCGGAGCCGGCCAAAGTGGTCTCACGCACGATCAGGCGACCGGGGTCTCCTCGTCGGAACGGATGTCGATGCGCCAGCCGGTCAGGCGAGCGGCCAGGCGGGCGTTCTGGCCCTCCTTGCCGATGGCCAGGGAGAGCTGGTAGTCGGGCACCACGACACGGGCCGACTTGGTCGCCTCGTCGATGATCTGCACCGAGGAGACCCGGGCCGGCGAGAGCGCGGAGGCGACGAGCACCTTCGGGTCCTCGGACCAGTCGACGATGTCGATCTTCTCGCCCTGCAGCTCGGACATGACCTGGCGGACCCGCTGGCCCATCGGGCCGATGCAGGCACCCTTGGCGTTGACCCCGGGAACGGTCGACTTGACCGCGATCTTGGTGCGGTGACCGGCCTCGCGGGCGATCGCGGAGATCTCCACGGTGCCGTCGGCGATCTCGGGCACCTCGAAGGAGAAGAGCTTCTTGACCAGGTTGGGGTGGGAGCGGGAGAGCGTGATCTGGGGGCCGCGCATGCCCTTGCGCACGCTGACCACGAGCGCCTTGATCCGGGTGCCGTGGCTGTAGTCCTCGCCCGGCACGCGCTCGGAGAGCGGGATGACGCCTTCGAGCCGGCCCAGGTCGACGAGCACGTCGTCGGGGTTGCGGCCCTGCTGGATGACGCCGGAGAGGATGTCGCCCTCCTTGCCGGAGAACTCACCGAACTTCACGTCGTCCTCGGCGTCACGCAGCCGCTGCAGCACGATCTGCTTGGCGGTGGTGGCAGCGATCCGGCCGAAGCCCTCGGGCGTGTCGTCGTACTCCCCCACGACGTTGCCCTCGTCGTCGACCTCGGCGGCCAGCACGCGTACGTGCCCGGTCTTGCGGTCCAGGTCGACCCGCGCCTTGGTCTGGGCGCCGGCGGTCTTGTGGTAGGCGGTCAGCAGCCCCTGCTCGATCGCCTCGACGAGCACATCGAGCGAGATCTCCCGCTCCCGCTCCAGCATCCGCAGGATGCTCATATCGATGTCCATGGCCTACTCCCCCTCGTCGATCCGCTTGAACTCGATCTGCACAAGCGCCTTCTTCACGTCCGCGTACGCCACCTCGCGGCGCTTGCCGCTCACCTCGAGGCTCACCCGCTCCTCGTCGGACTCCTTGACCCGTCCGGTGAACGCGGAGCCGTCGGCGGCGGTGACCTTGACCAGGCGACCCTTGTTGCGGCGCCAGTGGCGCGGTAGCGTCAGCGGCCGGTCGACCCCGGGAGAGGTCACCTCGAGCGTGTAGGGCTGCTCACCCATGACGTCGGACTCATCGAGGACCCGGTTGACCTCACGGGTTGCCTCGGTGACCTCCTCGTGGGTGATCCCACCGTCCTTGTCGACGGCGATCCGCAGGATCCGGCGCTTGCCGGCCGGCGTGATCTCCACGGCCTCGATGTCGAGGCCCAGGGCCAGAAGCGGGTCCGCGAGGGCCTTCTCGATGGCACTCGCGATCGCGTCCTTCCGCTCAGCACTCAACGCGATCTCCCCCTGCATCCTGTTGTCCGGTCCTGTTGTATGTGCGCCTCCGAGCACGCGGCGCATCTGATGACACCATACCTGTACGCCTCGGGTGTCTCGAACAGCGCGCGGCTGTGTTGGAAAGCCGCTGACGCGACTCCCGCCGGGTGTCGTTAGGGTTCCTCACGTGACCAGCGCACGTGCCCTTCGGATGCTCTCGCGGCGCACCGCCGTGGGTGCCGCCGTGATTGCCCCGCTGGCCGCCTCGGCGTGTTCGGCCTCGGAGACGCTGGATCCTGTCAAAGCACCTCCACCGAGCACTCCCCCGGCCCCCGCCAACCCCGACCAGAGTGTGATCGACGCCACGGTCGCGGCGATCCTCGGCGCCGACAAGGGCTCTCCCTCGGCGTTCGTCCAGCTCCATCGCGTGCACATCGAGGCGCTGGCGCCGACCAAGGGCGTGACCGCGGCGCCCACGACCGGGCGCTGGCAGGAGCGCCAGCTCGCCCTGGTCACGACGCTCATCACCGCAGCCGGACGCGCCGCGGACCCACAGCTGATCACGCTGCTCGCCTCGGCCGCCGCCGGTCAGCAGCAGCTCCTGCACGGACGGGGTCTGGCATGACGACGGCGACCTCGGCCTCCACCGAGGCGGTCCAGGCCGCTCTCGCGGTCGAGCACGCCGCGATCTACGTCCTGGGCGCCCTGGGCGGGCTCACCTCGGCGACATCGTCACCGGACCTGGCACGGGCGCTCCTGGACGCCTACGACGACCACGTGAACGCCCGCGAGGCGCTGGCCGCTCATGTGGTGGCTGCCGGGATCGAGCCGGTGGCCCCCTCCGCCGTCTACGATCTGCCCCGCCGGATCGGGTCGGACGCCGGCGTCCGTGCCGCGGCGCTGCGGCTGGAGCAGGACACCACCGCGACCTATCTCTCGCTGGCCCCCAAGGCGACCGGGAGCGACCGGACCCTGCTCATCCAGCTGCTCTGCCGGGCGGCCGCGCGGCAGCTCGACCTGGGCGCGAAGCCGAGAGCGTTCCCCGGGACCTGATCCCTGACGAGCAGGCTGGCCCCAAAAGCCAACGTGGCCCGCGAACCGTCCGGCGCGGGAGACTCCCGAGATGTCTCCCGAGACCGGGCGGCTCGCGGGCCAGGTTTTGGCCTGGACACGAGGCCTGAGACGTCGCCTGGGGCTGAACCTCTCTTGCAGAAGTATGCAATCCCCGCTCAGGATGGCCCAGACCCGCAAAATCGCATTGCAAGAACTTGCAACTTTTCCCGGTGTCATTCCCAGGAGCGAACGATCTGGTGTATGTCGCTCAGTCGTTGTGCGACGGCGTCCGGCGAGCCCTCGCTGTGGCCCATCTGACTGCTCGGGATGTTGCTGTGCGGGATGTGGATCGCGCGTAGACCGGCCTTCTGAGCACCGTACACATCGTCGAAGAGCCTGTCGCCCACGTAGACGCATCGAGACGGATCCGAGACCTTCACGGCGTCCATCGCCGCGTGGAACGCCTCCTCGGCGGGCTTCGTCCAGGGAACCTCGGAGGTGTAGACGTCGCCGTCGAGCAGGTCGAGCACCCCGTCGCGCTCGAAGAACCCGCGGTGCCACGCGCGCGGCCAGATCGTGTTGGACAGCACCCCGACACGTACGCCGTCGGCGCGGAGCGCCTCCCACAGCGGCCCGACCTCGGGGTCGGTCAGGGTGTGCGGCTCCCAGAACTCGTAGTAGGCGTCGAGCAGCTCCGGATCGTGCTCGAGCCCGGCCTCGTCGAAGAGGTCACCGATCGCCGAGCTCTGCTGGTGGTCGCGGCTGCGGGCCCAGATCGTCTCGCCGGCCTGGTGGAGCCTGGTCGCGTTGACCGGATGGTCCTCGTCGCAAGCACCGCTCACCGCCTGGGCGAGCGCCAGCGACTCCGCGTGGAAGTCGATGTCGTGCCACTTCGTCAGCGTGCCGCCCCAGTCGAAGATCACCGCGTCGATCGCCATGGGCACGACCCTACCGACGCCCGGGCTCACATCCGTCCGGTCTCCACATAGGAGCGATGCCAGGAGAGGGCCTCGCCGAGCAGGTGCGGGGTGTGCATGGCGTCGGGATGCTCACGCTGGGCCCGCTCGAAGTAGTCAGTCAGCCGGTCGCGGTAGTCGGGGTGGGCGCAGCTGCCGATGATCTTGCGCGCCCGCGCCCGCGGGGAGAGACCACGCAGATCGGCCAGCCCCTGCTCGGTGATCACGACCTGCACGTCGTGCTCGGTGTGGTCGACGTGGCTCGCGAACGGCACGATCGAGGAGATCGCGCCGTTCTTGGCGGTCGAGGGGGACACGAAGAAGTTGAGATAGGCGTTGCGGGCGAAGTCGCCCGAGCCGCCGATGCCGTTGACGATCGAGGAACCGGCGACGTGGGTGGAGTTCACGTTGCCGTAGATGTCGGCCTCGACCATCCCGTTGATCGCGATCAGGCCCAGCCGCCGGACGACCTCGGGGTGGTTGGAGATCTCCTGCGGCCGCAGCAGGATCCGGCCCTTGTAGTGGTGGATGTCGTCGTTGAACCGCTGCGCGCCCTCCTCGGAGAGCCCGAAGGACGTCGACGAGACCCCGATCAGCTTGCCCGAGTCGAGCAGGTCGAGGAGGCCGTCCTGGATGGTCTCGGTGTAGGCCGTCAGGTGCTCGAACTCGGCGTCCTGGAGGCCGGCGAGGACCGCGTTGGCGACGTTGCCGACGCCTGCCTGGAGCGGGAGCAGACTCGGGTGCAGCCGGTCGTGCCGTACCTCGTGGCGGAGGAAGTCCACGAGGAGGTCCGCCATCGCACGGCTCTCGTCGTCGATCGGTCGCAGGGGCGAGTTGCGGTCGGGCTGGTCGGTCTCGACGACGGCGACCACCTTGTCGGGATCGACCCGGAGGTACGGATCGCCGATCCGCTGCATCGGCGTGGTCAGCTGGATCGGCGCGCGCTGCGGCGGGAGCCGGGTGCCGTAGTAGATGTCGTGGAAGCCCTCGAACCCACGTGGTTGCCAGCTGTTGACCTCGAGGATCACCCTGTCGGCGTTGTCCAGCCAGGTCTTGTTGTTGCCGACGCTCGAGGTGGGCACGAGCAGCCCGTTCGGCAGGATCGCGGCCACCTCGACCACGGCCACGTCGAGATCCCCGTAGAAGCCGAACCAGCTGTGCTGGGCGACGTGGGAGAGGTGTACGTCGACGTACTCGACCTCGCCCGCGTTGATCTGCTTCCGCATCTGCGGGTCGCCGTTGTAGGGCAGCCGCTTGGAGACGCCGTGGGCGCCGGCCAGGACGCCATCGAGATCGGGCGCCGTCGAGGCTCCGGTCCACTCCTGGATCCGGAACCCCTCGCCACGCTCGTGGGCCGACCGCATCCGCTCCGCCAGCGCCGCCGGCACCGCCTTCGGGTGGCCGGCCCCGGTGAACCCCGAGAACCCGACCGTCTCTCCCGGGCTGATCTGCTCGGCCGCCTCCGCAGCGCTCGCCACCCGCGCGGCGAGCGTACGGTCAAGAATCCTGTCCCCCGTCATGGCACCGATCTTGCCCCAACGAGCGCCGAACCCGCAGAAGTGGTGGCCGAGAATGCAGTTGTGGGGGGGGGGGGGGGGGGTAAGCCGCCCCCCACGCCACCCACAGCGGAAACCCCTAAAGAAAAAAACACGG
>NZ_JBEYUV010000018.1:0-23259 GCF_040643685.1 Nocardioides sp. NPDC047086 | reverse complement strand
CCCAAACACCCCCCCCCCCCCCCTTGGTTGGGTGGCATCCACTCTTGGGTGGCGGACCAACACCTGGTGGCCCCCCCCCCCCAACGACCGATTCGGTCGCCAGAACTACAGATTCGGCCGGGGGTCAGCCGCGGACGACCTCGGTGAGGTGAGCGACGGCGTCGGCGAGCGCGACCTCGGTCTTCTCGCCGCTCCTGCGGTCCTTGACCTCGACCTTGCCGTCGACCAAGCCCTTGCCGACCGTGACGATCGTCGGTACGCCGATGAGCTCGGCGTCCTTGAACTTCACGCCCGGCGAGACCTTGGGACGGTCGTCGTAGAGCACGTCGATGCCGGCTGCCTCGAGCTCTTCGGCGAGCGACGCTGCGGCCTCGAAGACGGCGGCGTCCTTGCCGGTGGCGACCAGGTGGATGTCGTACGGAGCGACGTTGCGGGGCCAGGCGAGACCGATGTCGTCGAGGGTGCCCTCGGCGACGGCGGCCACGGCCCGGGTGACGCCGATGCCGTAGGAGCCCATCGTGACGGTGACCAGCTTGCCGTTCTCGTCGAGCACCTGCAGGCCCAGCGCGTCGGCGTACTTGCGGCCGAGCTGGAAGACGTGGCCCATCTCGATGCCGCGGGCCAGCGTCAGCGGGCCGGAGCCGTCGGGAGCCGGGTCGCCCTCGCGGACCTCGGCGGCCTCGATGGTGCCGTCGGGGGTGAAGTCGCGGCCGGCGACCAGGTCGATGACGTGCTTGCCCTCGACGTTGGCGCCGGTGACCCAGCGGGTGCCGGTGACCACGCGGGGGTCGACGAGGTAGCGGATGCCGGAGGCCGACTCCTCGCCCAGCACCTCGGGTCCGATGTAGCCCTTGACCAGCTCGGGGTGCTTCTTCAGCTCGACGTCGTCCATGGGCTCGACCTCGATCGGCTCCAGCTGGCCCTCGAGGCGCTTGATGTCGACGTCGCGGTCACCGGGCAGGCCGATGGCGAGCGGCTCGACGGTGCCGTCGGGGTGGCGCAGCGTCACGAGCACGTTCTTCAGCGTGTCGCCGGCCTCCCAGGCACGGTCCTCGCGCGGGAACGCCTCGTTGAGGTGGTCGACGAGCGTCTGGATCGTGGGCGTGGCAGGGGTGTCCTCGGCGTGGGCCGCGGGCACACCCTCGTAGGAGAGCGGCTCGGGGGCCAGCGTCGTGACCGCCTCGACGTTGGCGGCGTAGCCGCCGGGCGAGCGTACGAAGGTGTCCTCGCCGGCCTCGGAGACGGCCAGGAACTCCTCGGAGGCCGAGCCGCCCATCGCGCCGGAGGTGGCCTTGACGATGACGTACTCGAACCCGAGGCGGTCGAAGACCTTGACGTACGCCGCACGGTGGGCGTCGTAGGCCGCCGACAGGCCCTCGTCGGAGACGTCGAAGGAGTAGGAGTCCTTCATGATGAACTCGCGCCCACGCAGCAGCCCCGCGCGGGGACGCGCCTCGTCGCGGTACTTCGTCTGGATCTGGTAGATCGCCAGCGGCAGGTCCTTGTAGGAGCCGTAGAGATCCTTCACCAGGAGCGTGAACATCTCCTCGTGGGTGGGCCCGAGCAGGTAGTCGGCGTCCTTGCGGTCCTTGAGCCGGAAGATGCCGTCGCCGTACTCCGTCCAGCGGCCGGTCGCCTCGTAGGGCTCGCGGGGCAGCAGCGCCGGGAAGTGGACCTCCTGGGCGCCGATCGCGGCCATCTCCTCGCGGATGATCCCCTCGACCTTGCCGAGCACCCGCAGACCGAGCGGCAGCCAGGAGTAGATCCCCGGAGCGGCGCGGCGGATGTAGCCGGCACGGACAAGCAGCTTGTGGCTCGCGACCTCGGCGTCCGCGGGATCCTCACGCAGGGTCCGCACGAACAGGGTCGACATACGGGCGATCATGCGGGCAAGAGTACGGCGCACCGGACCGGTCCCGCGAACCGGTTGGATTTGGCGTTGCAACCCCTGCGGCGCCCGGCGCATCTTTACTTTCATGAGAGGTATCCGAATCCCGGCACTGGCCACGGCCATCCTTGCTGCTCTCATGCTCCCGGTGACGCTCCTGTCACCGGCTTCTGCCGCTCCGTCCGTCAGCGTCCGACCGCTCCCGCTCCCTCAGGGAGGGTCGCCGACGGTCCCGTACGTCGCGGGGCACTCCGGTGACTTCGACGTCGTCGACGGTGCCACCGTCGTCCCGGTACCCACCGAGGAGTTCGACACCGTCGCCCTGCTCGGCAGGGCCGGGACCGGCTACCTGGTGCGGATCGTGTCGGGAGACCGCGTGCCCGACCGCGTCGTCCGTGTCGAGCCCGGGAAGGCGCCGAAGCAGCTCGCGGAGGCGGAGTACTTCGAGACCTCGAAGCTCTCGACCAACGGGCGCTACCTGCTGCTGACCGCCTACCCGAGCACCGTCGTGGTCAGGGTGCTGGACGCCGGGACCGGGCACCAGGTCGCCCGCCACTCGTTCCGGCTCGCCACCGAGCCCCTCCCCCTGGACGTACGCGGTACGAAGGTCGTGATCGGCGGCTGGGCGCCCGCCCGGACGATGACCTGGGACTGGAGCACGGGAGCCGTCTCGACGATCGCGAACCGATCGGCGTACGCGGCCTCCTACGCCACCAACAGGCTGGCGAGCTACACCATGCGGCCCAACGATGCGGGCGCCTGCTCCGTCGTCTCCACCCTCACCAGCCCCGGCTCCACGACCTGGCGCACGTGCACCGAGAAGGTGGCCTCCTTCTCCCCCGACGGCGCCCGGGTCGCGACCGAGCCGATCGACCATCAGGACGTGGCGTACTTCGTCAAGCGCCGCAGCGTCAACGGCACCCTGCTGACCACCTACACCAATCCGAACGGCGTCTGGGCCGCGGCCTGGGAGACCAAGACCCGGATCCTGCTGCGTTCCTACGCCAACGACGGCGCGAGCTGGCTGGTCCGCTGCGAGGCCGCCGCCTGCGAGCGCGCCGCCAGGGGAAACGTCGGCTAGCTCAGAACATGACGGTGGAGAAGCGGGCCGTCTCGAGGAAGCCGGCCCGCTCGTAGGCCCGGCGCGCGGGGGCGTTCCACTCGTTGACGTAGAGGGAGACGCGCGGGGCGATCTCGCTGCGGACGATGTCGCAGACGGCGGCCATCCCGCGGGCGGCGAGGCCCTCGCCGCGGCGGTGCGCGGGCACCCAGACACCCTGGATCTGGGCGGCCTCGGGGGTCGCGCAGGCGACCTCGGCCTTGAAGACGACCTCGCCGTCCTCGATCCGCGCGAAGGACCACCCGCGCGAGATCAGCTGGAGCACCCGGGCACGGTAGAGGTCGCGGCCGCCGCCGGTCTCCGGCGAGATCCCGACCTCTTCGGTGTACATCGCCACGCACGCCGGATAGAGGGCGTCCATGTCGGCGCGAACGGTCCGGCGGACGAACGGGTCGGGCTCGACCAGGCTCTGCAGCTGCTGCTCGAGATGGGGCTGCTCCCAGCGCTGGTCGCGCGGGGTGCCCCAGGACTCGCCGATCGCCCCCCACAGCGCCCGCACCGCGGTCTGTCGCCCGACGATGGTCGAGACGGTGCGTACGCGGTCGCGGGCCCGCTCACCGAAGGCGTACGCATCCTCCTCGGTGGCCTGGATGGGGACCAGGTTGGCGCCGACGTGACAGGCCGCGACCAGGTCGCCGCCGTCCCATCGGCCCCAGATCTCACCGCCGAGCCAGCGCGGCTCGAGATTGGTGGTGCGCGCCCGGTACTCGGCGAACACGTTGACCACCGGATCCTGCGCGGTCAGGTCGAGGAACGCGCTGAGATCACCCGCGTGCAGCGGGCGGATCCCCTGGCGCGTCGTCAGCATGTCACCGAGCCTAGGGCCAATCCGGTTGTACGTCGCCTCACGGCTCGCTGACCGGATCAGGCAAAGATCCGTTCGATGGTGTGCATCCGCTCGCGGATGGTCTTGAGGCGTACGTCCTGGCCGGCCTCGCCGGTATCTCCCCAGACCGCCCGGCCCACCATCACGCCCCGTGCGCCGAGCGCTCGGACCCGTGGCAGCCGCTCGCTGAAGTCGTCCCAGCCCATCCCGTCGGATCGCGCGACCCAGGACGTTCGCCCGAGGTCGGCAGCTTCGATGCTCTCGAGGCCCTCGTCGTTGACCTTGAGCTTGAGCACGATGCCGCCGCACCGTGATCGCGTGGCCAGGGTGGCCAGATCCTCGAGACAGCCCGGCGTTGTGCAGTAGGGCTCGAGGAAGACCCGGTCGTAGCCGGGGAGGCGCTCCAGGATGTCGAGCGCCATCGCCGCGCACTCGGTCCGCGGATCGTCGAACCCGACCTTCACCGCGTCCGTCGACCTCGCCGGGACGACGAGGTCGTCGACGGCGCCGATGTCGGGGAGTCCGGCGCAGGCGAGCTCGCGGCGTACGTCGCCGTGGCCCTGTGTGGGGCGCACGACGATGCCCCAACCGGGGGTGTGGGCCACCAGCTCGAGGATGCCGGGCCTGATGTCGGAGGAGTCCGGGGTGCGGAAGAGCGCATCGTCTGCGTGATCGATGGCAAGCCAGAAATTGGTCAACGTTGTCGCCAGTCTGAAGAGGGGAAACAAAGACGTGTGGAGGCGCTAGGCGAAGCCTAGACAGCACGACGTCGCATCAGTGGCATCTCGGGTAAATTGCAGATTGCGCGCCGTCGGTCAGTATTCGCCACCGTCTGCGACCACGCATTGGCCGTTGATCGCACCGGCCACGTCGGAGGCGAGGAAGACACAGACCTTCGCGACGGCGTCGGCGGTGACGAACCGGTGTCCAGGGATGCGCGCGGCCCGGTAGGAGATGTACTGGTCGACGGTCACGCCCTCCTTGCGAGCATGCTTGACGAAGACCTGCCGCGACGACTCGCTCCACATCGGGCCGGGGGCGACGACGTTGGCCCGGACGATGCCCTCCTCCTCCTGCGCGATCGCCTGGGCGAGCCCGGTCAGCGCGTGCTTGGACACGCCGTAGGCGGCCCGTCGCGACGGCGTACGGATCCCGAACACGGAGCTGACCAGGACGACGGCCCCGGACCGGGCCGCGCGAAGCTTGGGAAGCGCCAGCGAAGCCGTCCGCCACGCCGAGGTCAGGTTGAGGTCGAGGGTGACCTGCCACTCGGACCGGTCGATCTCGGCGACCGTGTCGGGGCTGGGGTTGATGCCGGAGCAGTTGATGAGCCCCGACAGCGTCTCGAACCCGGCCAGCGTCTCGGCCAGGGCGTCCACGCCGAAGTCGGTGGTCAGGTCGCCCTCCACCCGGGCGACGGCGCCGGTCTCGTCGGCCAGGTAGGCCAGCTCGGTGGTGCGGCTGTAGGCGTGCAGGATCACCGGGGTGCCCTCCGCGGTGAGCCGGCGCGCCACCGCGCTGCCGAGGTCGCCGGTCGCGCCGAGGACGAGAACCGGTGATTGCTCAGTCAGAGTGCTGGTGCTCATGGCGCTCCTTGATCCGGTGGATCGCCGACCTCACCACGTCCTGATGGGCGGGCGGCAGACCAGTGAGACCTTCGAGATGGCTCACGCAAGTGATATCACCCATTTGCCCGAGCCGGTACGCGGTAATCGGAATCGCCGGGGCGAGGACCGGATGATGCAGCCGACGGACCAGCGCGTCGGTGATGTCGGTGCCCCAGCCGAGCACGTCGCGCTCGCGGGCGACCGCACCCGGATCCTCCTCCCGGTCCAGGATCTGGAGGTAGCCGTCGACCGGCACCCGGCCGCGCAGGATCAGCTGGAACATCGCCGCCTTCCGCAGGAACAGCGAGCGGAACGCCTCCAGCACGAACTCCAGCTCGTCCCAGTAGCGCTCGGGAGCCTGCTCGAGGAGGTCGCCGTAGTCCTCGCGCTCCTCGGTCAGGTAGAGGCAGATCAGCCGGTCCATCCAGGACAGGCTCTCGCGTACGCTCAGCCGGGCCACCGCGTCGAGGTCACCGGGCTGGAACCCGGCCTTGAGGAAGGTCATCACCAACGGGCCCATGTGCATGTCCGCGAAGCGGGCGCCGTCGAGCGCCATGCCACGCCCGTCGCGCAGCCGGTCGCGGATGCCCTCGGCGACGAAGTACTGGTAGAAGGTCTCGTGGGCGAACTCCGCCGACTCCACCGAGTCCTTGGTCCGGCCGGTCACGCCGAAGACCTCGGAGTGGTCGAGCAGGTCCGCGATCCATTCGTACGTCAGGAAGTCCCGCTGCCGGGTGATGTCGAGGTCGCGCTGCAGGTTGGCGAAGAGCCACTCCGAGACGCGCGGGACCGGGATCAGGTCCTGCTCCTGCGAGGTCGGCTCGTCGATGCCGGTGAACAGGTCCCAGGCGATGTCGCGGTAGGTCTGGAACCGCACCCGGCTGGGGATACGTGAGCTCTTCCGGTCCCAGGGCTGCCCGCAGACGTGCTTGAGATGGACGGTGTAGCCGTCCCACTGGGTCCGGGGAGCCGGCGCGCCCTCCTCCAAGGAGGCGTAGAGCTGCTTGAGGACCATCGGGGTCGCCGGGAAGAACCCGCCGCCACGCTCCATCTCCGCGGCCAGGTTGCGCAGTTTCTCGTCGCCACCGCGCACCTCGCCGAGCGCACGCACCTCGATCGGGGAGATCGGCTCGATGCGTACGACGACGGCCGCCTCGACGCCGAGGTCCTCCAACCGCGCGGGGCTGCGCAGCTGCTCGGCGAGCTCGTCGCGCTCGGTCTGCAGGTTGCGCTTGCTGATCACCACGAACCGGCCGCCGCGACCGAAGGCGGAGCGCAGCTCGCTCAGGTCGGGCCTGGTGACGCCGTGCTCCTCGGCGCTGGACGAGATCAGGTCGAAGTCGTCGATGACGATCGGCGAGCGGTCCTCACCGACCAGGTCGCCGTAGTCGACCGCGCCGTCGCGCAGGCTGATGTAGCGCACCTGCTCCTTCGAGGCGGTCCACTCCCTGGCCTCGACCGTCTTTCCCGAGCCGGAGGGGCCGGTGAGGAAGAAGAGGTTGGACTCGGAGCTCTGCTGCCACCGCCCGAGCGCCTCGCTGAGCGGGAGCGTGGGCTCCTCCGTCGTCAGTCCGGTCAGCGCCGCCACCCGTGCCCTCGGGAAGGTCAGCCGGGAGCTGGTGGCGGGCATCGGTGCGGCCGGTTCGGCGGGGGCCAGCACGGGGCCGGGCTGCGCGGTGTCCTCTCCCCGCCAGGAGTACGCCTTCCACCACTTCGCCTGCCAGATCCCGGTGTTCTTCCGGATCCACTCGCCCCGATGGGCTGGGTCCAGGGTGCGGGGCACCGCGCCGCCGACCACCCGGATGAGCTCGTCCAGAGGCATCAGCTTCGAGCCGGACGTACGCCGGTAGAAGGTGCTCCGAGCCATCGCCACACCGGCTCCACCGTCAGCTTTTCCGGTGACCTGGCGGACCCAGGCACGCAATTCGCCGTTGAACTGCTCAGGTGAGAGAGATTCGTCGGTCATTACCCCTCGCCGAGTCGTCGCGGACGCGGTTGAGAGTATCTCGCAGGCGTCCCAATTCTGTCCCAGAAACGTCCCAACTGACCTGGGACTGTCTTTACTTCGTCCCCACTCCCACCCGCCCTCTGGCGGGGCAGATGTGGCCTCCGCCACCGTGGTGATGTCCCCACCGGGACAGCGACGGCCCCACCTACCGGGCCCTACCGCTGAAGGAGATGATGACCATGAGGAACCACAAGTTCAGCATCGCCACCTTCGCCGTCACGCTTCTTGTCGTGTTCGGCTTCAACCAGCTGCTCAGCGCCGAGCCGCCCACGTGCCAGGCAGCCGCCGGCACCTCGTCCGTGTCCGTCGTCCTCACGGAAGGAGTGCGGTGATGATCAGCAACTTCATGCGCCCCGGCGAGACCGTCCGGGCCCGCGGCGGCACCCGCTCCGGAAAGCGCGGTGTCGTCGTCGCCACCGCCGCAGGCCGCACCAAGGTCCGCTTCAACGGCAGCAGCGGCGCCCGCTGGGTGCGCACCGGCAACCTGAGCTCCACCGGCAGCGGCTCACTGTCCTGGATCCTGCCGGTCAAGGCCGCACTCGTCCTGTTCCTGGTCGTGCCGGGCATCCGGTTCGTCGTCGTCCACCTGTGGACCCACGGCGGACTGGACGGGTTCGCCACGGCCCTCGGAAACCAGATGGGCCAGGCGGCGCTCGCCTGGGGCCACCTGATCACCACCGACCCGCTCGGAGCCCTGCTCCACCTCGGGTTCCTCGGCCTGGTCTCCAGGCTGATGCACTGGTGAGACCACAAGATCTTCGAGACGTACGCAGGGGGACGTCTCGGAGCAGAAGACGGAAGCCCGGTCCGACTGAGGACCGGGCTTCCTGCGTATGTCGAGCCGATAACTTCCCTCGAAACGGACGCTCGGTCGAGAGCGTGGCGATACATTTGCAGGATTCCTGGTGGACTCGATCGGGACCCATCCAGGACTCGAACGCGAATAGGCCATGCTTCAGGAGGGACGAGATGGCCCTCGAACCTGACGACAGCCCCGCCGCTCTCAATCGCGACCTTCGCGCATGGGTCAAGAACTGGACCGGCAAAGGCATCGGACAGGTCGCGTTGGGTGCCAACATCAGCAACAGCCGAGCGTACGCAGCCACGGCCAACACGAACCTCGTCCCTCGTGATCTCCTCCTGAGCATCGTGCGCGCTGCGGTGCCCCCTACCTATGACAGCGAGGAGCGCACCGACTGGATCCGGAAGTGGAGCCGGGAGTGGGAGCGGCGTTGGGAGCGCGCGGAGGCGGTGAGTCGCGGTGAGCGTCCTGGCAACCTGCAACCGGATCCAGCGATCCAGCGAATAGCCGACCCTCCGGCTCGCCCCAACCTGATCGTGCGGCTCGACCCGAGGCTGGCGGGTCCGGCGCTTGAACGCATCACTGACGACACCGTGCGAGCCATCGCGTCCGAGTACGTCTTCGTCGCACAGGATCCGCTACTCGTGGGCTATCACAAGCGCAGCCCGATCAGCGTCTACATCGACTTCCACTCCGCGTCGTGCTCATCGCAGCATCGTGAGAGTCTCGCCCAGTTCCTGGCGCGCAGAGTCCGCCGGAAACTCGGCGGCCTCGACCCCGACCGAACCGTGATCGCCACCGCCCGCGAGGGCAACATTCTCGTCGGCAGCCGCGTCGCCGAGCTCTGCGGCGTTCCCTTCTTGATGGTGCGTACGACGTCTCGCCCGCCTCGATTCGGCTTCCCCGTGGAGCGTCACCTCGCAGACGACGCCGATGCGGCGGTCGCTGACGGGGTGGAGGCCGTCATCGTCGACGACATCGTGATGGGCTCGCTGATCTCACGAGTCGCCGAGCTCTTGCGGATTCACGAGGGCGTGACCACTCGAAACTGCTTCAGCATCTTCGAACGCGCTGACCTGGGCGTCCAGGATCTCCTCGCGGATGCCGACATCGCCTTGGACTCCGCGTTCACCATCGACGACGAGCTCGTCGCCGCGCTCCGGCAGCAAGCGCAAGCACACGGCTGAAGGACACCACCGATCAGAACCCGCTTATCTCCGGATGCGCGCATCCTTTCTGCGAGGATGCGCCAATGACCGACGTCGAGATGGTCGTCAATCTTCACGTGACCGAGCGATGCAACTATCGGTGCACCTACTGCTTCGGGAAATGGGGCCTGCTCCAGGAGACGAGCGCGGAGACGAGCGTGTGGGCCGACACCGAAACGGCGTATCGCATCATGTGGGAGCTCGCCGACAAGTTCCGTCGAGATCGCGGCACCGACAGCTCCATCCGATTCAACTTCGTCGGTGGCGAACCGGCACTGCTTCCGAACATCGACGACCTGGTCGACTTCGCCCGATCGGTGGTGAAGACGCGCGTCTCGTACGTCACCAACGGGCTCATGCTTCGAAGGTTCGACGCCGAGTGGACCGTTGAGAACATCGACATCGTCGGGATCAGCATCGACTCATCACTCCGTGACACCAACCGCGAGATCGGTCGGCTCACACGTAGCGGCAAGGTCTTCGACCTCTTCGAGGCGAGCACCCGAATCCAAGCCATTCGGAAGGCGGCCGACCGGCTGGGAGCCAGAAGGCCGGAGATCAAAGTCAACACGGTTGTCAGCGAGTTGAACCGCCACGAGAACTTCGACGCCGTCCTTGCCGCAATCAGGCCAGATAGATGGAAGCTCCTCAAGATGCTTCCCGTCTACTCCGCGAAGACAGCGATCACCGACGAGGAGTTCCGAGACTTCGCGAAGCGACACCGGAAGTTCGTGCGCAAGCGCCCGGGCTTCAAGTGCGTTCTCATCACGACCGAGGACAACGACGAGATGACCGGCTCCTACGCGATGGTCGACCCGCTCGCCCGGTTCTTCTGGTACGGCGAGCTACCTGAGAGCGGATACCGCTACTCCGAGCCGATGACGACGGTCTCGCCCGACGAGGCCTGGGAAGTGGCGGGCGTCCACTGGGACGAGCAGAAGTACGGCGCTCGCTATACCGAGCTCATGGGCAGCATGGACGCGGCGGAGGCTGAGGCCGGCCAACCACTCGTGGCCCCGACCGTCCCCGGACCTCGAACCAGCGCGGAGTCGTCGACGTCTCCGTCACCGGTCGCCATCTGAGCCCACGTAGCCTCCGGGAGCACCCGGCGTCGATGTACCCCAGTTCTCCGCGGGATGTTCACCGAGGGAACTCGGTGAGTGCGCGCTTCCTTCGTGGAGTTCCACGAAGGAAGCGACCGTTCACCGAGTTACCTCGGTGAACATCCACACACGCTCAGCCGCTGACGGAGACCGACGCGCCGGCGCCCTCGACGGGCTCCATGCCCTCGGCGATCTTCATCGCCTCCTCGATCAGGGTCTCAACGATGGCGGCCTCGGGGACGGTCTTGATGACCTCGCCCTTGACGAAGATCTGGCCCTTGCCGTTGCCGGAGGCGACGCCGAGGTCGGCCTCGCGAGCCTCACCGGGGCCGTTGACGACGCAGCCCATGACCGCGACCCGCAGCGGGACCTCGAGGCCGTCGAGACCGGCGGTGACCTGCTCGGCGAGCGTGTAGACGTCCACCTGGGCGCGGCCGCAGGAGGGGCAGGAGACGATCTCGAGGCGGCGCGGCTTGAGGTTGAGCGACTCCAGGATCTGGATGCCGACCTTGACCTCCTCGACCGGCGGGGCCGAGAGCGAGACGCGGATGGTGTCTCCGATGCCCTGGCTGAGCAGGTGGCCGAAGGCGACCGAGGACTTGATCGTGCCCTGGAAGGCCGGGCCGGCCTCGGTGACGCCGAGGTGGAGCGGCCAGTCACCGGCCTCGGCGAGCAGCTCGTAGGCGCGCACCATCACGACCGGGTCGTTGTGCTTGACCGAGATCTTGAAGTCCTGGAAGCCGTGCTCCTCGAAGAGCGAGGCCTCCCAGATCGCCGACTCGACCAGCGCCTCGGGGGTGGCCTTGCCGTACTTCTCCAGCAGCCGCTTGTCGAGCGAGCCGGCGTTGACACCAATCCGGATCGAGGTGCCGTGGTCCTTCGCGGCCGCGGCGATCTCCTTGACCTGGTCGTCGAACTTGCGGATGTTGCCGGGGTTGACTCGGACCGCCGCGCAGCCGGCCTCGATGGCGGCGAAGACGTACTTCGGCTGGAAGTGGATGTCGGCGATCACCGGGATCTGCGACTTCTTGGCGATCGCCGGCAGCGCGTCGGCGTCGTCCTGGCTCGGGCAGGCCACCCGGACGATGTCGCAGCCCGACGCGGTGAGCTCGGCGATCTGCTGCAGCGTGGAGTTGACGTCGGAGGTGAGCGTGGTCGTCATCGACTGCACGGAGATGGGGCTCTCGCTGCCCACGCCCACCGAACCGACCTTGATCTGGCGGGTCTTGCGGCGAGGGGCGAGCACCGGGGCGGGAGCCTCCGGCATACCGAGGGGGATCGACGTCATGTCTACCAATCTTACGGGCGGGTCAGGCTTGGAGATGAAGTGGGACGACGAGGTCGGCGACGATCAGGACAACACCCATCACGAGGAGCGCCGAGGCCACGACGTACGCCACCGGCAGCAGCTTCGCCGGGTCGGCATGCCCCGGGTCGGGCCTACGGAAGACCTTGGCGAAGGCTCGGCGAATGCCTTCCCACAGCGCCGTCGCGATGTGACCGCCGTCGAGGGGTAGGAGGGGGACGAAGTTGAAGATGCCGATGAAGAGGTTGAAGCCACCGACCAGGAACGCGAAGCTGGCGACCTTCTCACCGACGTCGAGTCCCTCGTGGGCGGCGATCTCGCCGGCGATGCGGCCGCCGCCGACGATGCTGACCGGGCTGTCGGCCGAGCGCTCCTCGACACCGACGATCGCGAGCGCGACGTGCCAGACCTTGACCGGCAGCCTCAGCAGCGAGTGGACGGCGTTCTCGGCCATCGCGCCCATCTCCTTCAGCGCGTAGACCGGCCCCTCCTTGGTCGTGACCACGTGCGACTCGGGGGACATCCCGAAGAAGCCGACCTTCGCGGTCTCCGGGTCGGCACTGGTGTCGTCGACGTCCTTGACCCGCTCCTGCACGACGGTCTGGGTGTGCAGCGTCATCTGCTCACCGTCGCGCTGAATCACGATGGCGGCCTCGCCATCCATGTTGTCGCGGATCAGCTCCTGGGCGACCGACCACGAGGTCAGCTCGGTGCCGTTGAACGAGATCATCTCGTCGCCCGGCTTCAGGCCGGCGTCGGCGGCCGGGGTCGGCTTGTCGCTCGCGCGGCACTCGCGGCCCTGGTCCTCCCAGCTCAGCAGGCACTCCTGCAGGCTCGAGACGACCGGATGGCCCTCGTCGACGACGTTCTCACGGACCCCGTAGATCCCGAAGACGCCCCACAGCACGAAGAACGCGATCGCGATGTTCACCGTGGGCCCACCGGCCATCACGATGACCTTCTTCCACCACGACATCTTGTAGAAGAGCCGCGGCTCGTCCTCGGGGCGGATCAGCTCCCACTCGGCCGAGCGGGCGTCGCTGATCAGCTGGGTGAACATGCCGGTGTTGGACTTGCGGACCTTGAGCGCGCCGTCGTCGGTGCGCTCCCCCAGCTGGTCAGCACCGGGCGGGAGCATCCCGACGATCTTGACGTAGCCGCCGAGCGGGATCGCCTTGAGGCCGTACTCCGTCTCGCCGACCTGCTTTGACCACACCGTCGGCCCGAAGCCGATGAAGTACTGCGTCACCTTCCCGCCGAACGCCTTCGCCGGGATCATGTGGCCCAGCTCGTGGAGCCCGATCGAGGCCAGGATCGCGACGACGAAGCCGATCACGGCCAGCGTGTAGAGCAGGACACTCATGTGTGGGACTCCAGGATCCGAGTGGTCTCCTCGCGCGCCCAGGCGTCAGCGGCGAGCACATCCTCGATCGAGAGGCTGCTTTCAGAGCGTACGCCGTGGTGGTCTGCCAACACCGCCTCAATCGTGTCCACGATGCCGGGGAAGGGGATCCGGCCCTCGTGGAAGGCGTCCACGCAGACCTCGTTGGCGGCGTTGTAGACGGCGGGGTGGGTGCCGCCGCGGGTGCCGGCCTCGCGGGCCAGCCGCACCGCGGGGAAGGCGACGTCGTCGAGCGGCTCGAAGCGCCAGTCGGCGGCCTTGGTCCAGTCGATCGGGGTCTCGGCGTCCGGCACCCGCTCGGGCCAGGCCATCCCCATCGAGATCGGCACCAGCATCGTCGGCAGGCCGAGCTGGGCCACGACGGCGCCGTCGACGAACTCGACCATCGAGTGGATGTACTGCTGCGGGTGGACGACGACCTCGATCCGGTCGAAGGGTACGTCGAAGAGCAGGTGGGCCTCGATGACCTCGAGCCCCTTGTTGACCAGGGTGGCGGAGTTGGTCGTGATCACCCGACCCATCGCGAAGTTGGGGTGCTTGAGCGCCTGCTCCGGGGTGACGTCGCCGAGCTCGTCGCGGGAGCGGCCACGGAACGGGCCGCCGGAGGCGGTCAGCACGAGCTTGCGCACCTCCTCGGCACGGCCGGCGCGCAGGCTCTGCGCGATCGCGGAGTGCTCGGAGTCGACCGGGACGATCTGCCCCTCGCGCGCGACGCGCTTGACCAGCGGTCCGCCGATGATCAGCGACTCCTTGTTGGCCAGGGCGAGCGTGTTGCCCGCCTCGAGCGCGGCCAGCGTCGGGCGCAGCCCGACGGCGCCGGTGATGCCGTTGAGCACCACGTCGGCCGACTGCGCGGCGGCCTCGACCGAGGCCCCCTCCCCCAGTCCGGAGAACTTCGGGGCGAACTCAGCCACCTGCGCCTCGAACAGCTCCTTGTTGGCCCCGCCGGCGGTCAGCCCGACGACCCGGAACCGGTCCGGGTTGGCCCGCACCAGGTCGAGGGCCTGGGTGCCGATGGACCCGGTCGAGCCGAGGATCACCACGTCGCGCGGTCGCTGATCGTTCACCCGCCCATCCTCCCAGCAGAGGCTGAGAGGGCGCCAAGCGGCCGCCTGTGCGGACCGGAAAACTTTGCAGGAAATAGCAGCAGCCCCGGACTCCCCCACGGGTCCAGGGCTGTGCATGAAACGTTTTGCAACGTCTGCCCACAATTAAGCCACAAAGATGCACGTGAAGGCAAATCCCGAAACGCGCATCCCAGTTAAATTCGCTCAGATCAGCGGATCGAGGATGGCGCCGAGCCTCGGCGTGACATGGCGGACCCAGGACTCGGTCAGGTGTGAGTCGTCGTAGTAGGTGACCTTCTCCCCCACGACCAGCGGGCAGCGGTCCTCGGCACACACGAATCGCTGGGTGTCGACGTACGCCGCCTCGGTCCCCTTCAGCGCCGCCTCGGTGAGCTCGTTGCTGCTGGTCTCGCGCGAGTCCGGGTCGCTGAGGCAGGAGCTCTGGTTGGCATCCGGCGCGCTGATGCAGTCGGCGGGGTGGTGGTCGACCTTGGGGACGTCACCGAGGACGACGACCTTGCGCGAGATCTCCCGATAGGCCTGCACCGTGCTGCGCACGGCCCTCGACCACTGCTCGTCGCGATCCATCCCGTCGTACTCCTTCGGCATGAAGAGCTGGCCGCGAGCCGTCGAGACGATCGTGTCGGGGTCGAGGCGCTCGAGGCGGTCGGCCGACCAGGCGCGGAAGTCGTCGCACTCGGCCTGGGTCATCTTCTTGCCGCGGTGCTGGACCGGGTATGGGGCGCAGCCGACCTTCACGACCGGCACGACCCGGAAGCCGCGCTCCTTGCCGAGGTCGTCGAAGGCGGTCAGCCACATGCCGGCGTGGGAGTCCCCGACGACGGCGACGGTCTTCTTCGCCTTGGTGTCGCCGAGGGTGCAGTCGGTGCCGCGGGTGTCTCCGTAGTTGGCGTAGCAGTCGCCGTACGTCTTCTGCCACCGGTCCTCGGTGATCTCCTCGCCGAGCACCGCCGGCGGGATCGGGCCGCCGCGGTCGGCGATGTCGAGGGCGGCACGGAGCTCGCGCTGCACCTGCGGCGGGCCGCCGGTCTCGGCGGCGGTGTCGGGGACCTCGTTGGCCGCGAACCACGCCTGCGCCTCGGCGGCCCGCTCCTTCTCGGAGTAGGCGGCATAGCCGGTCGTCAGCCAGCCGCTGCCGACCGCCAGCACGAGCGCGACCGGCCACAGGGTCAGGGAGCGCAGCCCGTGCGAGAGCACGGGCACCTTCCTGTGCTGGAAGGGAAGCTCGATGAAGCGGTGGCTCAGCGCGGAGAGCAGCAGCGCGGCGGCCACCGCGACCGTCATCTCGAGCGCGGCGCTGCCGAGATGGAGAAACTCAGGGGCCAGCACGATCAGCGGCCAGTGCCACAGGTAGAGGGAGTAGGAGATGTCGCCGAGGTAGCGCAGCGGGCGGATCGCGAGCGCCTTCGCGGTCGGCGCGTCGGAGCCGGAGGCCAGCAGCGCGACCGTGCCGAGGGTGGGCACCAGCGCCTGCCAGCCGGGGAACGGGGTGGCCTCGCTGAACACGACCGTGGCGACCAGGATCGCGCCGGCGCCGCCGAGACCGGCGGCGATGCTCGCGGCTCCCTTGAGCCGGCCGCCCCAGCAGGCCAGCAGCGCGCCGGCGGCAAGCTCGTAGGCGCGCGCCGGGGTGGAGAAGTAGGCGGCGGTCGGGTTCTCGCCGGTGGCATGGATCGACCAGGCCAGGCTCGCGACCGCGATCACCGCGGCGACGACCGTGAAGCCCCTGCGCCCGAGCCTGGGGATGAGCAGGAGCGCCAGCACCGGCCAGACCAGGTAGAACTGCTCCTCGACCGAGAGCGACCAGTAGTGCTGGAAGGGCGAGGGCTCGCTGGGCTGGAAGTACTGCACGCCTTCGGCCGCGAAGTGCACGTTGGCCAGGAAGAACGCCGCCCAGGTGCCGTCGGCGGCCGCGTCGGTGAGCCGGGTGGTGGGCAGTTGCCAGGCGGCGTACGCCAGGACGACCAGGATCACGAGCGTGGCCGCCGGCAGGATGCGGCGGGCACGGCGGGCGTAGAACTGCGGGATGCTGACGGTGCCGCTCTCACCGGCTTCGCGCAACAGCAGCGTGGTGATCAGGAAGCCGGAGAGGACGAAGAAGACGTCGACACCGACGAACCCGCCCTCGGTGTGCGGGAGGCCCGCATGGGCAGCGACGACCAGACCTACGGCAATGGCCCGGAGACCTTGGACATCTGTCCGCCACTGCTTGGCTGACATGTGGGGTGCACCTCGTGTGGGGGTCGACTGCTTTCCATTGCTGGGTCCGGGTCGCGGAGGTACGCGAAACGGCATTCGATGCTTTCACGGACCGCCTCGGGCCCGCACATCGAGGGTCCCACGCCTACATGTTTGTCTAGCGGATTACTCGCCGATGAACGACATCACGTGTTTGATCCGGGTGTAGTCCTCGAACCCGTAGACGGAGAGGTCCTTGCCGTAGCCGGAGTGCTTGAAGCCGCCGTGGGGCATCTCGGAGATGTAGGGGATGTGGGTGTTGATCCACACCACGCCGAAGTCGAGGCGCTTGCTGACCCGCAGCGCGGTGGCGTGGTCCGTGGTCCACACGCTCGATCCCAGGCCGTAGTCGACGTCGTTGGCGCACCGCAGCGCCTCGGCCTCGTCGGCGAACCGCTGCACGGTGATCACCGGGCCGAAGATCTCGTGCTGGATCTGCTCGTCGTCCTGGCGGAGCCCGGCCAGGACCGTGGGCTGGTAGAAGTAGCCGTTCTCGCCGCCTTCGACCCGCGCCGGCGCGCCGCCGGCTGCGATCGTGGCGTGGTCCGGGAGGCGGTCGACCATGCCCTTGACGCGGGCGAGCTGGCCCGGGTTGTTGAGCGCTCCGACGTCGCGGTTGTCCGCCGGGAGGCCGACCGTAGTGCTGCGGGCCGCCTCGGCCAGCGCCGCGACGAACTCGTCATGGACGCCCGCCTGCACCAGCACGCGGGTGGCGGCGGTGCAGTCCTGACCCGCGTTGAAGTAGCCCGCCGCGGCGATGCCGGCGACCGCCCTGTCGATGTCGGCGTCGTCGAAGACGATCACCGGCGCCTTGCCGCCGAGCTCGAGGTGGACGCGCTTGACGTCGGCCGCCGCGCTCGCGGCGACCTCCATGCCGGCGCGCACCGAGCCGGTGATGGCGACCATCTGCGGCGTCTTGTGCCGGATCAGCGCGCGACCGGTGTCGCGGTCGCCGGTGACGAGGTTGAGTACGCCGGGAGGCAGGAACTCCTGAGCCAGCTCGGCCAGCAGCGAGGAGCTGGCCGGGGTGGTGTCGGAGGGCTTGAGCACGACCGTGTTGCCGGCTGCCAGGGCCGGGGCGATCTTCCACGACATCATCGCGAGCGGGTAGTTCCACGGCGTGACCTGCCCGATCACGCCGATCGGCTCACGGCGGATCCAGGAGGTGTGGTCCGGCAGATACTCACCCGCGCTCTTCCCCTCCAGGGTCCGGGCGGCGCCCGCGAAGAACCGGAAGTGGTCGATCGTCGGGGGCAGCTCCTCCTCCAGGGTCAGCCGGTAGGGCTTGCCGGTGTCCTTGACCTCCACGGCGGTCAGCTCCTCGGCCCGGGCCTCCATCGCGTCGGCGATCCGGAGCAGAGCCAGGCTGCGCTCCTGGGGTGTGGTCTCGCCCCAGGTCTCGAAGGCCGATGCTGCGGCGGCGTACGCCTGGTCGACGTCGGCCTCGCCCGACATCGGGGCCTGCGCATAGACCTCGCCGGTCGCGGGGTCGACGACGTCGTACGTCGCGGCGTCGGCGGCCTCGCGCAGCTCGCCGCCGATCACGTTCCTGAAGGTCTGGTCTGCCATGCGCTAGAGACTAACTCCTTCCCGTAACAGTGATGTCACAACCGAATCCGAAGTGGAAATGGGGGTTTGCCACTGATTCGCTTGCGGAAGCGAGATCCGGTGGGTGACCATGGAGTCATGACCGGCAACTACGAGCAGCTGCAGCGCGACGCCAAGGACCACCTCTGGATGCACTTCACGCGGCATTCGAGCTACGCCGAGGCCGACGTGCCGATCATCGCCAGGGGCGAGGGCGCCTACATCTACGACATCGAGGGCAACCGCTACCTCGACGGGCTCGCCGGGCTCTTCGTCACCCAGGTCGGTCACGGGCGGGCGGAGCTCGCCGACGCGGGCGCCGAGCAGGCCAAGCAGCTGGCTTTCCACCCGCTGTGGTCCTACGCGCACGAGCCGGCGATCGAGCTGGCCGCGCGGCTGGCCTCGTTGGCTCCCGGTGACCTGAACCGCGTCTTCTTCACCAACTCCGGCTCCGAGGCCGTCGAGACCGCGTGGAAGCTCGCCAAGAACTACTTCAAGCTGCGCGGCAAGCCGGGCAAGCACAAGGTGATCGGGCGCAACATCGCCTACCACGGCACCACCCACGGCGCGCTGTCGATCACCGGCCTGGCCGACATCAAGGCGCCGTTCGAGCCGCTGGTGCCCTCGACCTTCCGGGTGCCGAACACCAACATCTACCGCGCCTCCGAGATCACCGGCGGCCTGATGGACGGGAGCGACCCGGAGGCGTTCGGCCGCTGGTGCGCCGACCAGATCGAGTTCGTGATCCAGGCCGAGGGCCCCGACACGGTCGCCGCGGTCTTCCTGGAGCCCGTGCAGAACTCGGGCGGCTGCTTCCCGCCTCCCCCGGGCTACTTCCAGCGGGTGCGGGAGATCTGCGACGAGCACGACGTGCTGCTCGTCTCCGACGAGGTCATCTGCGCCTACGGGCGGCTGGGCACGATGTTCGGGGCGGAGCGGTTCGGCTACGTGCCCGACATGATCACCTCCGCCAAGGGGCTGACCTCGGGCTACGCACCGCTGGGCGCCACCATCATCTCCGACCGGCTGATGGAGCCCTTCCTCACCGGGGAGGAGACCTTCTACCACGGCTACACCTTCGGCGGTCACCCCGTCTCCACCGCGGTGGCGATGGCCAACCTCGACCTCTTCGAGGCCGAGGACCTGCTGGGCAACGTACGCCGCAACGAGGCCGCGTTCCGCTCGACGCTGGAGAAGCTGAAGGATCTGCCGGTCGTCGGCGACGTGCGTGGCACCGGCTACTTCTACGGCATCGAGCTGGTCAAGGACCGTGGGACCAAGGAGACCTTCACCGAGGAGGAGTGCGAGCGGATCCTCTACGGGTACGTCTCCAAGGCGCTGTGGTCCGAGGGCCTCTACTGCCGAGCCGACGATCGCGGCGAGCCGGTCATCCAACTCTCGCCGCCGCTCACCGTGGGTCAGGCCGAGTTCGACGAGATGGAGCAGATCCTGCGCCGGGTGCTGGAGAAGGCCTCGACGATGCTCTGAAGGCGCTCAGCGCTGGCTCAGTTGTCCTGGATGGGCGGCCACGGTGACTGCTCCTCGAGGGCGTAGGCGAGCTCGAGGAGCGTCCGCTCATCGCCGTACGCCGCGGAGAGCTGGACCCCGATCGGCAGCCCTTCCTCACTCAGCCCCATCGGCAGCGAGATCGCGGGCGCACCGGTGATGTTCTGCAGCGGCGTGAACGCGACGTGCCGCCGGAGCCGGTCGACGAGCTCCTCGAACGGCACGTTCGGGGAGAGGTGGCCCAGCGGCGGGGTGACGCCGGAGACGACCGGGCACAGGACCACGTCGTGGTGGTCGAAGACGGTCGCGTACGCCGCCGCGGCCCGCCGCAGGCGGAGCAGTGCCGCGGCGGTTCGGCGCCAGCCGCCGGAGGCGAAGCCGCGGCGAAGGCCGTCGGTGAGCCCGTCGAGGCGGGTGGTGTCGAGGGACCGGTCGATGGTCAGGCGACCCAGGTTGCCGGCGAGGAAGGCGAGCAGACCCCAGTAGCTGAGGAAGTCGTCGCCGAAGCGGGCGTCGACGGGGACCGGGACCGGCTCGACGCTGTGGCCCTGCTCCTCGAGCAGCGTCGCGGTCCGTTCCACCGCCGCCTTCGTCGGCGTGTCCACGACGGCGTCGGTCACCGACTCCATGATCATCGCGACCCGGAGCCGACGCCGCGCGGGCCCCTCGACCAGGCCGAGCGGCGGCAGGGCCGGGTTGCGCCAGTGCCGCTCGAGCGCGGCATGGAAGGTCGCGGTGTCGCGTACGGTGCGCGTCAGCACGCCCTCGCTGACCATGTTGATCGGCAGGGTGCGGGCCATCTCGCCGTCGATGTGCCGGCCGCGGCTGGGCTTGAGCCCGACCAGCCCGGCGGCCGCGGCCGGGATCCGGATGGACCCGCCGCCGTCGTTGGCGTGCGCGAGCGGCACGGCTCCGGCGGCGACCAGCGCCGCGGCGCCGCCGGAGGATGCGCCGACGGAGTGGCGCGTGTTCCAGGGGTTGGGGGTGGGCGGTCCGCTGCGGCACTCGGTGGTGGCGTTCAGCCCGAACTCGGGCATCCGGCTCTTGCCCAGCACCGTCACCCCGGTGCTGAGGAACTGGGTCGTGTAGCGCCCGTCGCGGGTGGCCGGGCGGGCCCGGATCGCCTCCGACCCGTGGCCGGTCGGCATCCCGAGCAGGTCGGTGTTGTCCTTGAGCAGGGTCGGCACACCATGGAGCAGGCCGGTGTCGGCATCCGCACGACGGGGCGCGTCGTAGGCCTCGTACGCCATCGCGTTCAGCTCCGGGACGACAGCTCGCAGCCGGGCGACCGCGGCTACCTCCACCTCCGCCGCGCTCAGCTGCCCCGCTCGGACGAGGCGGGCGAGCTCGACGGCGTCGTGGGCGGCGAGGGCGTCGTCGGCGAAGGCGTGTACGCGGGGTGCGGTCATGTCGGACAGCGTGCTGGATCGACTCCTAAAAGTCTAGAAGATCTTCCAGACTTCGGGGCTCGTGCCCCTCGTGAAACACTCTGCCCATGAAGCGACGGCACGGTGACAGCGCCCGGCAGCGACGCGACGCCCTCGTCCGCGCCACGATCGAGGTGGCTGCCGAGAAGGGCATGGCCGGGGTCACCCACCGGGCCGTGACCGAGCGCGCCGGGCTGCCGCTGGCCACCGTCGGCTACTTCTTCGACTCGATCACCGACCTGGCCGCCGAGGCGCTGCGCACGGGCGTGGCCGAGGACGTCGCCCGGCTGCGTACGCTCGCTGACGAGCTCGCCGCGACCTCACCCGGCACCGATGCCATGGCCGAGGCGTTCGCGGCCGCGCTGATGTCGCCGCCGACCGACTCGCTCGCCTTCCTCGAGGGGTTGCTCCACGCCGCCCGCGACCCGCAGTTCCGTCCGGTCGTGGCCGAGGTCCTCACCGCCGGTCGCGAGGTCGCCGAGCGCGCGGCGAGCGTCGCCGGCGCGACCCTGTCCGACCCCGATTCCGTGCTCGCCCTCGTGCACGGCTATCTGCTGCACGCACTCGCGGCGCCCGACCTCGTCGACCCCGACGCCCTGCTGCGTGGGCTCCGCTCCCTCGTCATCGGCACCCTGGTCGAGAGCGGCGAGGTCTCCCTCGCCCTCCGCCTCGCCGGCCGCGACGCGGACCTCCCCCGCTGACCGTGGCCAGGGGTCAGCCGACGACGCGGACCTCGCTGCCGAGCACGGCACCGTCCTGCAGGGTCAGATGGTCGCCGGACCAGAAGCGACCCGGGTCGTAGTAGTTGGTGGGTCGCTCGTCGTCGAGCAGGCCCATCTCCTGGTAGGTCGCCGCCACGACCTCTGCGCAGAAGACCTGCTCGAGCCCGGCCTTCGAGCGCACCCTCCCCCGCGCCCAGCGTCCGGCCAGGGCGGCCGTCGAGGGGAACGGGGTGCCGTCCAGGCGCGCGATCGTCCTCAGCAGGGCATCCTCCCGCTCGCGGTCGATGTCCGCGGTGAGCTGGCGAAGCCAGACCTGCTGCTCGTAGCGGCCCGCCCACTGCTCGACCGCGGCACGCAGATCATGGAGCTGTACGCCACGGTGATGGGTGCCGGTATACAGATCGAGCAGCCCCTTGCCGAGCTCGGCATGCCACATCAGCGGCGGCAGATCATCGAGGACCACCGCCATCCCGACATGGTTGACCGGGGCGTTGCTGAGCATCCGGATCGCGCGGTCGGCGACCGAACGGCCTCGGAAGAGCCACAGATCACCGGTCCGGGTCTGGTCCACGGCGTCGGCAAGGGAGATAGTGGTGTCGTCAGACATCGTGAGCAGGGGGTCCTATGAGTTTCGGCAGTGCAAGCGTCTGGAAGATCGTCGGTCTCGCCGGACTGGCCGGGGTCACCGCGACAGGCGTCATCATCGCGCGCAACCACCGCCAGCGCACGCAGCGCACGCCGGAGGAGATCCACGCCAAGCTCCGCGAGCGGGTCGCGGCGGCGTACGAGCACCCGGCGGCTTAGCGGCTGCTTCTTTCCTGGTTGGTTCTGGTCCGGTCTCGCCCCGGAGGTCGCGCCTGTCGAGACCCCCGACGCCCCGGAGGTCGAGCCTGTCGAGACCCGCGATGCCCCGGCCCTCGGGCTTGTCGAGACCGTGATGCCCCGCTGGTCGAGCCTGTCGAGACCACCGTGCCCCTGCCCCTCGAACCCGTCGAAATCCGCGATGCTCCGGTGGTCGAGCCTGTCGAGACCACCCCGTGCGGAGCCGTTCCACGGGGCTGGGCTGGGCCGCCGACCCGTTCTTGACGGTCTTCTCGATCTGGACCGGCGTCAAGGACGCCCTGCGGGCGCCGGCTTCGCCGGCCGCCTTCGGCGGTCCTGGACTCCGGACCAGATCGAGAGAAACTTGGCTGGCTATCGGGGCGGCGGCCCGGGTGTGGCGCAGCAGAATCTTGACTCGGGACAGGATGTTGCTGGGGTGTGAGAGGTGGCCCTCCGGGCCACTTGCCATCCACAGGAACGACGCCGTTCGCTCACCGCGAAAATAGGGTTTGACCTGCGTAAATAGATAGCCAGATCGGTGGTTGAGGCGTAGAATCAGAGCCATCACAACACACCTCTATGAGAGGCATCCGATGAGT
>NZ_JBEYUV010000017.1:109278-110925 GCF_040643685.1 Nocardioides sp. NPDC047086 | reverse complement strand
CGCTGGTCGAGCCGCCGGAGCCGCTAGGCGGAGGCGTGTCGAGACCAACACGGTGAGCTCCGCGCTAGATCGCACCGTGTTGGTCTCGACACGCTCTGCCGCAGGCGGCCTCGCGGCTCGACCGACGGTGGCGACTCAGAGGGCTAGGCGCACCCGCACGACGTCCGCGAGCCGCTCGGCACAGGCCTCGGCCTCGTGGTGCGTGGGAGCCTCGACCATGACGCGTACGAGATTCTCGGTGCCGGAGGGGCGCAGCAGGATCCGCCCGGAGCCCGCGAGGGCCTTCTCCTCGGCCGCGACGGCCTCGAGAAGGCCGTCGTCGCTCTTGCAGCGGGCCTTGTCGACGCCCTTGACGTTGAGCAGGACCTGCGGAAGGCGGGTGACGACGGAGGCGAGGTCGGCGAGGGTGCGCCCGGTGAGGGTCATCCGCTGCAGGACGTGCAGCGCGGTGAGGATGCCGTCGCCGGTGGTGGCGTGCTCGCTCATGATGATGTGGCCGGACTGCTCGCCGCCGATGGCGTAGCCGCCCCGGCGCATCTCCTCGAGCACGTAGCGGTCGCCGACGGCGGTCTGCTTCACCCGGACACCCGCGGCGTCCATCGCCTTGACGAAGCCGAGGTTGCTCATCACGGTGACGACCACGGTGTCGTCGGGGAGCCGGCCGGCGTCGTGGAGGCCGAGGGCGAGGATCGCGATGAGCTGGTCGCCGTCGACCAGGTTGCCCTCACCGTCGACGGCCAGGCAGCGGTCGGCGTCGCCGTCCCAGGCGAACCCGACGTCGGCGCCGTGCTCGAGGACCGCCTTCTGGAGCATCTCCGGGTGGGTCGACCCGACCCCGTCGTTGATCGAGAGACCGTCGTTGACGTCGTTGATCGCGATCACCTTCGCCCCGGCCTGGTCCAGGGCCAGCGGGCCCGCGGCGGCGGCCGCGCCGTTGGCGCAGTCGACGACGACGGTCAGTCCGTCGAGGCGCTGCTCCAGCGTGGAGACCAGGTAGGCGGCGTACGTCTCCACGGGGTTCTCGTGGGTCGAGATCCGGCCCACCGACGCGCCGGTGGGGCGATCCCAGGGCTCGTCGAGATGTGCTTCGATCCGGTCCTCCAGGACGTCGTCGAGCTTGTGCCCGCCGCGCTGGAGGAACTTGATGCCGTTGTCGGGCATCGGGTTGTGCGAGGCCGAGATGACCACGCCGAGGTCGGCCTGGAGGGCCGCGGTGAGGTAGGCGACCCCGGGCGTCGGCAGCACACCGACGTCGATCACGTCGCAGCCGGCCGAGGCCAGACCGCCGGCCACCGTCGCCTGCAGGAACTGGCCGGAGACGCGCGAGTCGTTGCCGACCACCGCCAGCGGCTTGCGTCCGCTGCCGGAGCCCCGCAGCTCCTCGGTCAGGACCAGTGCCGCCGAGGTCGCCAGGTTCTGGGCGAGCGAGGCGGTGAGGATCTCGCCGTTCGCGAGACCGCGAACTCCGTCAGTGCCGAAAAGGCGTGCCACGTCCGTGTGACCTTCTTTCGTACGTCGGCCCCCGCCCGAAAATGAGTTGGGGTGCCTCGGCGAGCCGAGACCCATCGCCATCAGCAGCGCGCCGAGGTTGGCGTAGCCGATGCCGAGCTGGCGGTAGTCGCGGGTGGTCTCGCCGATCGCCTCGGT